>CAXUEX010000026.1:0-25349 GCA_964250215.1 uncultured Acetobacteraceae bacterium
GCGATACGGCGGCGGCGTGGTGGGGGTGCCGCCGGTGGTGGTTGGGCCGCCGCCGGTGGCCACCTACGCGCCGCCGCCGTATCGCTGGGTGCCCGGTTATTACGCGCCGGGCGGCAGGTGGATACCGCCGCACTGGGGTTATTACTGAGGCGGATCGGGCGGACCGGCAGGTTCCTCCCGGCCTTCTTCCCGTAGCCTCAGCACGCCCTTGGCTTGCAGTTCGCCAAGCATGTCCCAGACGTCCGCGGCGATGACGCCCGGCGGTGCATCGAATTGTTGCGCCAGCGCTTCCACGATGCCGGCGGTGGTGCGGCTGCCGTCGATCAGGTGCAGCACGGCGGTGGCGTGTTCGTCCGGCAGAAACAGGCGTTCGGGGCCGAGCACGAGCCAGGCCGCGCGCACGGGATCGTGGCGAAACTTCATGCCCGGAGCCAAGCGCGGGGTGGCAAGAGGATCGTAAGGCAGCCCGACGACCATCGCCTTGCTTTTCTTATTGGGCCGCGATGCGCCGGCTCTGCCGGCTATGGCGCTGGTATTCGAGTTGCCATTCGCTGGGACCGTTGGATGGGCTGACCTGCACGGCCGTGACCTTGTATTCTGGGCAGTTGGTTGCCCAGTCGGAGTGATCGGTGGTGATCACATTGGCCTGCGTGACCGGATGGTGGAACGTGGTGTACACCACGCCGGGGGCGACGCGGGTGGTGAGGCGGCAGCGCAGCGTGGTTTCACCGGCACGGCTGCAAAGGCGCACCCAGTCATTCTCGACGATGCCGCGCTGCTCGGCGTCGTGCGGGTGGATTTCCAGCAGATCCTCGGCGTGCCAGAGCGTGTTTTCGGTACGGCGGGTTTGCGCGCCGACATTGTATTGGCTCAGGATGCGGCCGGTGGTGAGCAGCAGCGGAAAGCGCGGGCCGGTGCGTTCCTCGGTGGGGATGTATTCGGTGATCATGAAGCGGCCGCGGCCGCGCACGAAGCCGCCGACATGCATCACCGGCGTGCCTTCCGGGGCGGCTTCGTTGCAGGGCCACTGGATGGAGCCAAGTTCATCCAGCTTACTGTAGGACACACCGGCAAAGCTCGGGGTGAGCGCGGCGATTTCGGCCATGATTTCGCGCGGATGCGCGTAGCTGCCGATATCGGCGCCGATCGCCTGTGCGACACGCAGCGTGACCTGCCAGTCGGCAAGCCCGGGCAGCGGCGGAATGGCGCGACGGACGCGATTGATGCGGCGTTCGGCGTTGGTGAAGGTGCCGTCCTTTTCCAGGAACGTGCTGCCCGGCAGAAAGATGTGCGCGTAGTTCGAGGTTTCGTTGACGAAGATGTCCTGCACGATCACGCATTCCATGGCGGAAAGGCCGGCGACAACGTGGCGCGTATCGGGATCGGACTGGGCGATGTCCTCGCCTTGCAAATAGAGGAACTTGAAGCTGCCCTCGATTGCCGCATCGAGCATGTTGTTGATGCGCAGCCCCGGCTCCGGATCGAGCGGCCTGCCCCAAGCTTGCGCAAACTGGTTGCGCACCGACGCATCGCCGATGTGGCGATAGCCGGGAAGTTCGTGCGGGAAGCTGCCCATGTCGCAACTGCCCTGGACGTTGTTCTGGCCCCGTAGCGGGTTCACGCCCACGCCGGGGCGGCCGATATTGCCGGTGGCCATGGCCAGGTTGGCGAGCGCCATGACGGCCGTGGTGCCCTGGCTGTGTTCGGTGACGCCCAGCCCGTAATAGATGGCCGCATTCTTCGCGCTCGCATAGACGCGCGCGGCATTGCGGATGCTCGCCGCGGCGACGCCAGCGATTATTGCGACGGCCTCGGGACTGTTCTGCGGTTCGCGCACGAAATCCAACCAGTCGGCGAAATCCTGCGGCTCGCAGCGCTCGGCAATGAAATCCCGGGCGAACAGGTCTTCGCTTGCGATCGTGTGCGCCATGGCGGTGAGTACGGCCACGTTCGTGCCGGGGCGCAGCGCCAGATGTTCGATTGCGGCGATATGCGGCGTGCGCACGAGATCGATGCGCCGGGGATCGAGCACGATCAGCTTGGCTCCGGCGCGGAGCCGGCGTTTCATGCGGGCGGCGAAAACCGGATGCGCGTCGGTGGGATTGGCACCGATCAGCAGCACGACATCGGTGTGCTCGATGCTGTCGAAATCCTGCGTGCCGGCGGAGGTGCCGAAGGTGGCGCTCAGGCCGAAGCCGGTGGGGGAATGACAGACGCGGGCGCAGGTATCCACGTTGTTGTTGCCGAAGCCGGCACGAACGAGCTTCTGCACCAGGTAGGCTTCCTCGTTGGTGCAGCGCGAGGAGGCGATGCCGCCGGTGGCCGACTTGCCGTGTTTTTCCACAATCCGGTGGTAGTCGTGGGCGATGCGCGCGAAAGCTTCTTCCCAGGTGGCTTGGCGCCAGGGATGGTCGATATGGTCCCGCAACATGGGTTGCGTGACGCGTTCGCGGTGATTGGCGTAGCCCCAGGCGAAGCGGCCTTTCACGCAGCTATGGCCGCGGTTGGATTTGCTGTCCTTGTGCGGCACCATGCGCACCAATTCGGCGCCGCGCATCTCGGCGCGGAACTGGCAGCCCACGCCGCAATAGGCGCAGGTGGTGATCACGGCATGTTCGGGCTGGCCGATTTCCGCGACGCGCTTTTCCATCAGCGTGGCGGTGGGGCAGGCTTGCACGCAGGCGCCGCACGAGACGCAGTCGCTTTCCAGGAAGCTGGCATCTCCCGCGGCGATGCGGCTGGCGAAGCCGCGGCCATCCACCGTGAGCGCAAACGTGCCCTGCACTTCCTCGCACGCCCGCACGCAGCGGCTGCACAGGATGCACTTGGACGGATCGTAGTCGAAATAGGGATTGGAGGTGTCCTTGGCATCGGCCAGGTGGTTTTCGCCGGCGTAGCCATAGCGCACCTCGCGCAGGCCCACTTCGCCAGCGGCGGTCTGCAATTCGCAATTGCCGTTCGCGCTGCAGGTGAGGCAATCGAGCGGGTGATCGGAAATGTAGAGTTCCATCACGCCGCGGCGGAGCCGGCGCAGGCGTTCGCTGCCGGTGACCACCTCCATGCCAGGGACGACCGGTGTGGTGCAGGAAGCGGGTGTGCCGGCGCGGCCGGCGATTTCCACGAGGCAAAGGCGGCACGAGCCGAACGCTTCCAGCATGTCGGTGGCGCAGAGGCGCGGGATTTTCGTGCCGATCGTGGCGGCGGCGCGCATGATGCTGGTGCCGGCGGACACGGTGACGCGAAAGCCGTCGATCGTGAGTGTGACCGGCAGCGCGTCGGGGCTTGTGGCCGGGGTGCCGAAATCGGGCTGATTCTGCATGTCAGGCCGCCTCTCGGCTTGTTGCGGGCGCGAAGTCTTCGGGAAAATGCCGCAGCGCGCTGAGCACCGGATAGGGTGTGAAGCCGCCGAGCGCGCAAAGCGAACCGAGTTTCATGGTTTCGCACAGATCTTCCAGCAGCGCCGCCTGGCCGGCGATGCCGGCGCGGAGGCGGTCGATCACTTCCACGCCGCGCGTGCTGCCGATGCGGCAAGGCGTGCATTTGCCGCAGGATTCGAGCGCGCAGAACTCCATGGCGAAGCGTGCCATGCGCGACAGGTCCACGGTGTCGTCGAACACGACGACGCCGCCGTGCCCGATCAGGCCATCGCGCGCGGCGAACGCTTCGTAATCGAACGGTGTGTCGAACAGCGCGGGCGGGAAATAGGCACCGAGCGGGCCGCCGACTTGCACGGCGCGGACCGGGCGGCCGGAGGCTGTGCCGCCACCGAAACCATGCACGAGCTCCCCGAGCGTGATGCCGAACGGGATTTCCACGAGGCCACCGTGTTTGACGTTGCCGGCGAGCTGGACCGGCATGGTGCCGCGGGATTTGCCGCAGCCGAGTTCGGCATAGGCTTGCGCGCCACGCCCGAGGATATCCGGCACGGCCGCCAGCGTGAGCACGTTGTGCACCAGCGTCGGGCTGCCGAACAGGCCGCTGATGGCGGGAAGCGGGGGCTTGGCGCGCACCTGGCCGCGCTTGCCTTCCAGGCTGTCGAGCAGCGCGGTTTCCTCGCCGCACACATAGGCGCCGGCGCCGACGCGGATTTCCACATCGAAACGGTGTCGGCTGCCGAGGATGCCGCGGCCGAGCAGGCCGGCGGTTTCGGCTTCACGCACCGCCTGCCCCATTGTTTCGATAGCGTTGGGGTATTCCGAGCGGAGATACACGAAGCCTTTTTCGGCTCCGGTAGCGATGCCGGCGATGGCCATGCCTTCCAGCAGCAGGAACGGGTCGCCTTCCATCACCATACGGTCGGCGAAGGTGCCGCTATCGCCTTCGTCGGCGTTGCACACCACGAATTTGCGCGCGGCGGCCGTGCCGGCGACGGTGCGCCATTTGATGCCGGCGGGGAAGCCGGCGCCGCCGCGACCGCGCAGGCCGGAGGCGGCGATTTCACCGAGCGTGGCTTCGGCGCCGAGTTCCAGTGCGCGGCGCAGGCCGGCCAGCCCACCGATTTGTTCGTATTCCGGAAAGGCGAGCGGATCGGTGCGGCCGCAGCGGCGGAAAGTGATCCGCTGCTGGCGTGCCAGGAAAGGATACTGCTCCGGCCGCCCGATGCGACTTGGATGCGCGGCGCCGGCGAGCAGCCCCGCCGCAAGCAGGCCGGGAATATCCGACGCCTGCACCGGGCCGTAAGCGATGCGGCCGGCGGCGGTTTCCACCTCCAGTAGCGGCTCCAGCCACGCCATGCCGCGGGAGCCGGTGCGGACCAGCGTGGCTTCGGGGCATTCCCGGGCCAGGGCGGCGGCGATTTCGGTGGCGCCGAGCGCTTCGGCCAGCGCGTCGCGCGGCAGGAACAGGCGGGTCATGCGGCCGCTGCCATGGCGGCGGCCAGGCGCGCTGGCGTGAGGCGGGCGTGCGGCCGGCCAGCGATGAGCGCGCAAGGGGCCGCGGCGCAGAGGCCGAGGCAGAACACCGGCTCCAACGTGACCGCACCATCCGGTGTGGTTTCGTGCCAGCCGAGGTTCAGGTGGGCCTGCAGATCGGCGGCGAGTTTTTCGGCGCCCTGCGCCTGGCAGGCCTCGGCGCGGCAGAGTTTCACGACCACCCGGCCCGGCGGGCGCCGGCGGAAATCGTGGTAGAACGAGATCAGGCCGTGCATTTCGGCGCGCGATCGGTTCAGGAGTTCGGCCAGAACCGGCACGGCATCGGCGGGAATATGGCCGAATTCGGCCTGGACGGCGTGCAGCATGGGCAGCGCCGCGCCTTCCAGCGTGGCCAGGGGTTCCGCGAGCTGGCGGATGCGCGAAGCTGTATCGGAAGCCGACACGCCGGAAGTTCTCCCGTTGGCTCGAAGGCGTGTAGCAGAGCGCGGGGCAGATGGGCAGGCCAACGGCTTGAGGGCGTTCGCGGTGACGGCGCATAGTGGCTTGGCGTTCAGGGAGGCGTGTACGATGCGGGTTCAGGGTTGGATTTTGGCGGCCGCGGTGCCGTTTATGGCGGCGGCGACGGTGGATCCTTCGCTGCAGCAGGTGCTGCACGGGCCCACGCGAACGCCGGCGAACGTGGCCCGCGATGCGGCGCGGCATCCGGCGGAGGAGCTGAGCTTTTTCGGCGTTAAACCGAATTCCACGGTGGTGGAGATCTGGCCCGGCGGCGGCTACTGGACCGAGATCCTCGCGCCGTATTTGTTTGGATACGGCACCTATTACGTGGCGTTGCCGGGCAATGATTCCGAAAAACAGACGGCGCGGTTCAAGGCGAAGATTGCCGCCAATACGCCATTCTACCGGAAGCTTCGCCTCACCGAGCTTGCGCCGGGACATACCGACATTGCGCCGCCCGGCAGCGCCGATTTCGTGCTGACGTTCCGCAATCTGCACAACTGGATGGCGGACGGCTCGGCCGAAACGAAGATGGCGGCGTTTTACAAGGCGCTGAAGCCTGGCGGCATTCTGGGCATTGAAGACCATCGCGGGGATGCCGGCAAGCCGCAGGATCCGAAGGCCGCGAACGGCTACGTGCGGCAGGATGTGGCGATCGGTTTGGCGCAGAAGGCCGGGTTTGTGTTCGATGGCTCTTCGGAGATCAACGCCAATCCGCGCGACACGAAGGATTATAAGGAGGGCGTTTGGACGCTGCCGCCCACCTTCGCGCTGGGAAACAAGGACCGCGCAAAATACGCGGCGATCGGTGAGGCCGATAATTTCGTGCTGCGATTCAAGAAGCCGCAGTGAAGTTCCGCCGGGGGAGCGGCTGCACTCCCCCGGCTTACCTCAAATGGTGCTGGTGAGCGCCTGAAGCCCGGCGACGGCGAGAATTGCGTGGCCGGCCGCCGTGGGGTGCAGGTGATCGAAGAACAGATATGTGTTCTGCGCCGCGCCGAAGGCGTTCAGGTGGCCGCTGAGCGGGTTTTCATAATTTCCGGTCCAGACCGGCGTGGTGACGTTCTTGAAGCCGAATGCCTTGGGGTTCGCGACGCCTTTGTCGATCAGCGTGTAGGCATCGAGCAGGTGGATGCTGAGATGGTCGGCGACGCCGAGCGAGGTGAGGCCGGAGAGCAGCTCGGAATCGTATAGCGCCGAGAGCTGGGTGGCGACGGCCGCGTCGTTCGCTTCGGCCGGGGTTTTGCCGAGATCGGGCACGTTCATGATAAGAAAATTCCTGGCCCCGTCCTGCGCCAGCGCGCCGACAAAGTTCAGCTCGTTGTTCACGGCCGCCTGCACGTCCGCCGTGGCCTGGCCCGGATTGCCGGCATAGGCGGGAATGGCATCGAGCAGATCGTTGGCGCCGATGGTGATGGTGTAGAGCGCATTGGCCTGCGGCTGCGGCACGTTCAGCAGAAATTGCGCCAGTTGCGATGGAAGATCGATCGGGTTGGCGGTGTGCAGCGGCTCGGTGCCTGCCTCGGCGCCGCCATAGGCGTAGTCACGGCCGCCATTTAGGCTGGCGGTGAGGTTGCCGAGACCGAGCGATTTGGCGAGATCTTGCACCCAGACAGCACCGTTCGAGAACCGGCCATGCGAATAGATGAAGCCGGTGGGCAGCACGCCGAGCGTGAGCGCATAGTCGTTGCCGGCATCGGAAAGGCTGTCCCCGAACGCGTAGATGGTGCTGAACGACGCGGACGGGGCCTGTGGGACGGTGGGCGCGTAACCGAAACTCGGGCGGTCCGACAGGCCAAGCACGTTATGGTCGAACATGTTGTTTCCCCTCGGTTGCATGGCGGCGTCGGTGACCGCCTTATGGTTACGGTAGCACGAGTTGACCGGGGTGCAATCGGGGCGTTACGTTGCCCGCTTCCATTTTCGGTGGTGTGGCATGATCGTTCGTGGTCTGGCGCCGGCCTTTGCTCTTGCGTGCATGGCGGGTGGATTTTCCGCCTGGGCCGCAGATTCCGTGCCGGTGGCGGTTTCCGGGCTGAACCCGGGCTATCATCACCCGGATCTGCTGGGGTTTCGCAGCGGTGCGACGCATTCGGCAATCCTGCGCGGCCTGGCTTCCGGCACGCTGCAAAGCCTGCCGGGCTGGAGCCATTCGTTTTCCGTGAACGGCACGGGTTACAGCTACACGCTGCTGGGCACCGATCCCGCGGCCGGCCCGGCAACCACCGTGATCCCGACCGTGCTGGTGCCGATCCGGCTTACCGTCTCGGATTACATTGTGCACGGCCAGCCGCTGGTGCTGGATGCGGCGCCGACGATGCCGGATGTGCTTGCATCGCCGATCTTCCAGAAATCGAAATACGATAGCGGCGATCTGCAATTCACCGATGCCATGCTGCACGCGGAATTCCATTCGGCGCCGCTGCGATGGCACCTTGTGCTTTCACCCTCGGTGGCGCCGACGCTGGATATTGTGGCACCAAAGGGCACGGTTCAGGTAACACGGGCGAAATCGGGCAAGCTGCTGGCCGTGGTGCGGAATGGGGCGGTGTTCGACAAGCCGCTGGTGGGTTGGCTGCGGCACAATTTCTCGAGCGCCGTGCATCCGATTTTCGTCAGCTATAATTCGTTGTTCTCCGGTGCTTTCGGTTTTCATTCCGGTATCATGAATCGTGAAAAGACCGCACTGGAGGTGTTCACCTACACGTCGTGGCTGGAAGGCGTGAACGATTTGTTCTCCCTGCCCTCGCCCAACGCCGATACGCTGGCGCACGAGGAAGCAGAGGTGGTGCACGATGCGTTCAGCACGAGCCTGACGCGGGAATGGGGCGATTGGTTCAACAACAACCGTTGCTTCCAGCCTTACATCGAGGTGGGAGACGCGGTGGAGGACGCACCGGCGAACGTGCAGAACTGGAAGCAGAAAATCACTGTGAACGGGCGCGAGAAGGTTTACACCTTGCAGAGCGAGGCGTTGCTGCCCTGGTTCACGCGGGAGTATCCTTCCACGGCCATCCACGGCGCCTACAGTTTTCCGAACGAAACGGCGATCCTGGGCCCGGCGCCCCTGAACTGTGTGCATTGAGGCGAGACATGCGCGACTACTTGCAATTCTACATCGACGGCAAATGGGTGGCGCCGGCGCGTCCGGCGACGCTGGACGTGATCGATCCCGCGACCGAGGGCGTGGCTGGGCGGATCAGTTTGGGAACCGCGGCGGATTTGGCGCTTGCCGCAAAGGCCGCGCGGCGGGCGTTCGGCAGTTTTTCGCGCAGCACGCGGGCCGAGCGGCTGGATCTGCTGCATTCGGTGGCCGCTTCCTACGAGCGGCGACTGCCGGAAATTGCCGATGCCATCCGCGAGGAGATGGGCGCGCCGGCGTGGCTGGCGAAATCGTCGCAAGCCATGGCCGGGCTGGCGCATCTGAAAGTGGCTGCCGCCGTTCTGGCGGAATATCCGTTCGAGCACGTGCGCGGCAGCACGCGCATTGTGCGTGAACCGGTGGGAGTTTGCGGCTTCATCACACCGTGGAACTGGCCGATGAACCAGATTACCTGCAAGGTGGCGCCGGCGCTGGCGACCGGCTGCACGATGATCCTAAAACCCTCGGAGATCGCGCCGTTTTCGGCTTATCTGTTCAGCGAAATCATGCACGAAGCCGGCGTGCCCGCCGGCGTTTACAACATGATCAATGGCGACGGGCCGAATTTTGGCGCGGCGCTTTCCGCACATCCGGAAATCGACATGGTATCGTTCACCGGATCGACACGCGCAGGCATCGAGGTGGCGCGCAACGCGGCACCCACGGTGAAGCGCGTGCATCAGGAACTGGGCGGCAAATCGCCGAACCTGGTGCTGGAAGATGCGGATTTCCCGAAGGCGATCCCGGCCGGCGTACGCGCCGTGATGAACAATTCCGGCCAATCCTGCAACGCACCCACGCGCATGCTGGTGCCCCGCGCGCGGCTGGCGGAAGTGGAAGAATTGGCCCGGCACGCGGCGGAGGAAACGACCGTGGGCGATCCCAACGGCAATGCGCGCATCGGCCCCGTAGTTTCCGAGCTGCAATGGAACAAGATCCAGGCGCTGATCCGGAGCGGCATCGAGGAAGGCGCCAAGCTGATCGCCGGGGGCCCGGGACGGCCGGAAGGGATGGAACACGGGTACTATGTGCGGCCGACCGTGTTTTCCGACGTGAAGCCTGGCATGAAAATCGAACGCGAGGAGATTTTCGGGCCGGTGCTTTCGATCCTGGCTTATGACGCCCTGGAAGACGCCATCACGGTGGCGAACGACACGGTGTATGGCCTGGCGGCTTATGTGCAGGGCGGCGACAGGGCGCAGGTGGCCGACGTGGCATCGCGGCTGCGCGCCGGCCAAGTGGAGCTGAACCACGCGGGCTTCGATCCAATGGCGCCTTTCGGCGGCTACAAGCAATCGGGCAACGGCCGCGAATGGGGTGATCACGCGTTTGGCGAGTTCCTGGAAACCAAGGCCATTCTGGGCGCCGTCGCGGCCTGAGCTTCAAAAACGATAGGCGAGGGAGACGCCGACTTCGCGCGGCCGCAGGATGTGCGAGGAGCTGTAACCGGTGTCGTAATTGACCGGTGTGACGCTCCCATTCGCCACGAGATAGCCGCTGCCATATTGCTCCCCGAACAAATTCTGGTAGCCGACCGTGTTGAAAAGATTCTTTATGAAGAAATAGCCTTCCCAGTTGCCACCGGGCGTGTGGCCGCCGAGATATAAATTGGCGATGCTGCGGGGATCTTGGTCGGTGGTCAGCAGATCGTTGTGATAACGCGGCGTGAAGGTGTAGATGCCGCGGGCGAAAACTTCGAAGTTCTTGGTCAGCGGCACGTCGTATTCGCTGCTGAAGCTCAGGAACCAATTCGGCGTGCCGAGCGTGGCGTTCGTGACACAGGTGGCGGAGATCTGGCCCGGCGGAACGCGCGGTGGCCCGTTCGTGTTCGGTGCTCCGGTGCCGGCGAAATCGTTGCAGGGCAGCTTCGCATTGTCATAATGCGCGTCGGTGAACGTGGTGTTCAGGTTGATGCGCCAATAGTCGGTGACGATGGCGGTGGCATCGAATTCCGCGCCACGGGCGATCGCATTGCCGTTCGTGGTGATGCTCTGGTAGCCGAGATACGTGTATAGGCTGTTCTGGCGCGAGATGTAGTCCGTGTAGGATTGGTCGAAGATATCGGCCGTAATACGAACGCGGCCGTCGAACAACTGGCCTTTGCCGCCGATTTCGAAATCGAAGGACTTTTCCGGCTTGAAGATCAGAAAGCTTTCCGGCAGCGGCAAGCTGATGCCAACTTCGGCGCCGCCCGGCCGGAAGCTTTCGCCGAACGTGGTATAGAGCGTGAGGTTCGGGCTGAAATGGTGCGTGTAGCTGGCAAGCCCGGTCCAGGCACGGTATTCCTCTTTCTCGTTGTTGGGCGAGATGAGCTGCTGGTCGATCGTGCCGCCGCCGAACACCGGCGGGATCAGCACCTGATAGCCGCTGGCGCGATATTGCCGTTCGAACTGCCAGCGCAGGCCGCCCTCCAGGCGATCGTCGGGCGTGACATTGAAGGTCTCGTCGGTAAAAACGGAGTAATCGGTGACGAGTTCGTTGATCGGAACGTTGGCATTCACCTCGGCAACGGGCTTGGCGCCGTAGGGGTATGCGGGGTCGGGGAAAAAGATTGTTTCAGACGGCGTGAAAACGTGCACGGCCGCGTCCTGGTGCGCGTAATAGGCACCCACCATGTAGTTGAAACGCTGCTCGCCGGAGGACTGGAATCGGACCTCCTGCGTGAGCTGCTCAAGCCCGTTATCCTCCTGCTGCGAACCGATGGCGAAGCCGCGCAGGAGATTGCCTTTGTCCTCATTCTGCGAGAACTCGTCCTTCACCGCCTGATAGCCGCCGACATAGGTGATTTCATTCTCTTCGAGATGATAAGTGGCCTCCACGGTGGTGAGATCGGTGCGGTCGTAGTAGGTGAAATCTCCCGGGGCGACGGCGAAATTGTCGCCGGGATTGATCTGTCCATCCGCGCCATTGCCGACTACGGTAAAGAGCTGGCGGGTGCGGTCGTTCGAATCCTGATGCATCAATATGATCTGTAGCGCGTCGTTCGGCTTGGCTTCGACGGTGATCCGACCCGCGTGCTGCAGGTTGCCATCGGTCTGGCCGGTGGTGGGATCGCGCGCGCCATAGAGCCCGTTTTGATCGAACAGCCCGGCAATGCGCACCGCGAGCTTTCCCGGGATCAGCGGCGTGCTGGCGGCGAATTGCGTGGCAATCTGATCGTTGCTGGAGAAAGTCTGTTGGATGTAGCCGCTCGCCTGATCCATGTTGGGGCGCGCGGTGGTGAACAATATGGCTCCGGCGGGCGAGGTTCGGCCACGCAACGTACCTTGCGGACCCCGCACCACCTCCACCTGGTCCATATCAAAAAGATCCTGGAATGCGCTGCTGGTCTGTGAAAGCGGCACCTCGTTGACGTAGAGATCGACGGCCGGGTTTGCCGTGGTATCGGGATCGTAGGTGATGCCGCGCAGCGAGATGTTCTGGCCCTGGCCGCCATTGTCGTTCAGTTGCAAGCCGGAGACCAGGAGCTGGATATCCTGGAACTGTAGGATATTGTAATTCTGGATGGAACGGGCGCCGATCACGTTCACGGTTTGCGGCACGTTCACGATGCTTTCGCGCCGGCGTTTGGCGGTGACGATAATCTGCTCTAGCTGCGGTCCCTGCGGGGAGGTGGCCGCGTTCACCTGCGCGGGTTTGGCGGCCGCTTGCGTGTTCTCCGCTTGCGACGGCAGCGACAGCAACAATGCGGCGATCGCCGACGATGCCGCCAAATTACACCTCATCGACGCGCTCCACGCCCATGACCGACTTCAGCGCCTGACGAAGGCGCGGCGTGACCTTGTAGCCGCCGGGCAGTGCGATTTCCACCTCCTGCGTTTCCAGCATGGGCAGCAGGCTGATACGGCCGGTTCCGCCACTTTCGCGAGCCAGAATCGCGCGGATGTGCGGCACGGCTTCGGTCTGCCGCAGCCAGATGCGCATGCCCGCGCCAGCCTCGGCGGCAACACGCTCCAGATTACGCACTTCCACGGCCGTGATGCGCAGCGTCTCGCCCTCGAAACGCAGATCGGCGCTGACGAGAAGTGCCGTGCCGGTTTGCAGAAGCTCGCGGCATCGCGTCAGGGTTTCGCTGAACAGCGTGAGTTCGCAGCCGCCGGAAGCGTCGGAAATGACGAGCCACGCCATGCGGCTGCCGGTGCGCGTGGAGCGCTCCTTGATCCCCGTCACGCAGCCGGCAAGCTTCACCCGCCCCTGGCCGCGCGCCGCAAGCGCTTCGAGCTGGCTGCACGGCACCACCTGCAACCGCCGCAGCAGTCCTGCGAAATTGTCGAGCGGATGCGCGGTCAGGTGAAAGCCGATCGCTTCGGCCTCGTGCGCCAGGCGCTCCATTTCGTTCCAGTCCGGAATATCCGGCATGCGCAAACGTTCGCGAGTGGCTTCGCCGAATAGGCCGATCTGGCCGCTGAAGCTGGCCTCGGCGGTTTCCTGTGCACGGCGAAGCACCGTCTCGGCGGCCGCGAACAGGCGTGCGCGGTTGGGATCCAGCGTGTCGAAAGCACCGGCCCGCATAAGGTTTTCGAGCTGCATGCGGTTGAGCTGGCGCGGATCGACGCGCGCGGCGAAATCCGCGATATCGGCAAATGGCACATCACCGCGGCTGGCAACGACGGATTGCATGGCTGCCCGCCCCACTTTCCTGACCGCGGCGAGCGCATAGCGGATCGCGAGTTTTTCGCCGGGCAGCTCCTCGACTGAGAAATCCGCTTCCGACCGGTTGATCGAGGGCGGCAGCACCGGAATGCCGAGACGTTCCGCTTCCTGGCGGAGCGCCGAGAGCTTGTCGGTATTGTGCATCGCCAGCGACATGCAGGCTGCCAGAAAAGGCACCGGATGATTCGCCTTCATCCACGCCGTTTGATAGGAAACCAGTGCGTAGGCTGCGGCATGCGATTTGTTGAAGCCGTAATCGGCGAAGCGCGCCATGAGATCGAAAACCTCGGCAGCCTTCGTTTCGGAATAACCTTTGGCCACCGCTCCACTGGTGAATATCTGCCGTTGGCTGTCCATTTCGCTGCGGATTTTCTTGCCCATGGCGCGGCGCAGCAGATCGGCGGCGCCCAGACTGTAGCCGGCCATGCTCTGGGCAATTTCCATCACCTGTTCCTGATAGACCATGATGCCGTAGGTTTCGCCGAGCGTGGCGCGCAAATCCTCATGTGGCGGAACCCAGGTTTCGCCATGCTTGCGCTGGCAATAGGCGGGAATGTTCGCCATGGGACCGGGCCGGTACAGCGCCACGGCGGCGATCAGATCCTCGAACCGGTCGGGGCGCATCTGCTTCAGCACATCGCGCATGCCCGGACTTTCGAACTGGAACACGCCGCCGGCATCGCCGCGCGCCAGCATTTCGTAAGTGCGCGTGTCATCCAGCGGAATCTGCGCAAGATCGACATCGTGACCGCGGCCGCGCAGCAGGCTGGCGGCACGCTCCAGGATGGTGAGCGTGGTGAGACCGAGGAAATCGAATTTCACCAGCCCGGCCTGCTCCACCCACTTCATGTTGTATTGCGTCACCAGCGTGCCGGCGCGGGGATCGCGATAGAGCGGCACGAGATCGATCAGCGGACGATCGCCGATCACCACGCCAGCCGCATGCGTGCTGGCGTGGCGGTAGAGTCCCTCCAACTGCAGCGCGATTTCCAGCAGGCGGCGGACGGCTTCGTCGGTATCGCGCAATTCCCTCAGGCGGACTTCGCTTTTCACGGCCTGCTCCAGCGTGAGCGGACGCGCGGGATTGTTCGGGATCAGCTCGGCGACACGGTTCACCTGGCCATAGGGCATGCCGAGCACGCGGCCGACATCGCGCACCGCGGCGCGGGCCTGCAATTTGCCGAAAGTGATGATCTGCGCCACCCGATCCTCGCCATATTCGCGGCGGACATAGGCGATCACCTCGTCGCGCCGGTCCTGGCAGAAATCGATGTCGAAATCCGGCATCGAAACACGTTCGGGGTTGAGGAAGCGCTCGAACAGCAGATTGAAGCGCAGTGGATCGAGATCGGTGATGGTGAGCGCCCAGGCGACCACCGAGCCGGCGCCGGAGCCGCGACCCGGGCCCACCGGAATGCCGGCGGCCTTCGCCCATTGGATAAAATCCGCGACGATCAGGAAATAACCGGCAAAGCCCATCGTGGCGATAACGCCGAGCTCGTATTCCAAACGGTCGGTGTACCGGTGTCGGTTGGCGGGATCGACGCCGACCAGACGAGCAGCGAGGCCTTCGCGGGCCATCGCACGCAGCGTTTCCTCCTCCGTGCTGCCGGGACGGACCTTCGGGCAGACCGGGAGCAGCGGCTTGCGGCTTTCTGCGATCGCCGAACATAGCCGCGCGATTTCCAGCGTATTGTCGCACGCATCGGGAATATCCGAGAACAGCGCGCGCATTGCCGCAGCCGGCTTGAACCAGTGTTCCGGCGTCGTCCGGCGTCTGTCCCGGTCTTGCAACAGGCGACTTTCGGCGATGCAAAGTAGCGCATCATGCGCTTCATGCATGGATGGGTCGGCAAAGAAACATTCGTTCGTGGCCACCACCGGCAGGGCGGTGCGATCGGCGAGAGCAAGCAGGCCGGGTTCGAGCGCGGCGGAAGCGGCGTCGGCATGGCGGTGCAACTCCACCGCGACGCTATCGCCGAAAGCTTCGCGCATGCGATCGAGCAGCACGCCGGCTTCGGCTTCCCGGCCCTCCGCGAGCAGACGCGCAAGCGGGCCGCTGGTGCCGCCGGTGAGCAGGAACAGGCCGCCGGCGTGCTCGGCCACCGTAGTGAAACCGAGACGCGGATCGGCAGGGTCGCCTTGCAGGAAACCCGCGGAGGAGAGCTTCTGCAGGTTCTCGAAGCCCATGGGATTGCGTGCCAGCAGAACGATCGGATCGGGTCGTGGTCCCGCGCCTGCAAGCGCGATCTGGCAGCCGAGCACGGGCTGCACGCCGCGCGCGACACAGGCTTGGCTGAACTCCAGCGCGCCGAACAGATTGCCGGTGTCGGCGATACCCACGGCGGGCATGGCCAGCTCCCGCGCAAGCCCGGCGATGCGTTCCGGCTTGATCGCACCTTCGCTGAGCGAATAGGCGGAGTGCACCCGCAGATGCACGAAAGCAGCGTGCGGCATAGCCGCTATATAGCGCGAAATGCCGAGTCTGGAAAAAGGGGGGCTGGGGTCCGACCCCTCAGGCCGCTTCGATCCTGCCGCTCTGCAACGTGACCACGCGATCCATGCGGCGGGCGAGATCGGTATTGTGCGTGGCGATGAGCGCCGCGGTGCCCTGCTGGCGAACCATGCGCAACAACTCGCCGAATACGATATCGGAAGTGCCGGTGTCGAGATTGCCGGTGGGCTCGTCCGCCAGGAGCACGCCGGGATGATTGGCAAGCGCGCGGGCGATTGCCACGCGCTGCTGCTCGCCGCCCGAAAGCTTGCCGGGAAGGTGCGAAAGACGTTCCTGCAGACCGAACATTGTCAGCAAGCCGCCTGCGCGTTCTTCGGCTTTCGCGCGCGGGGTGCCCGCGATCATGCACGGTAGGGCGACGTTTTCCAATGCCGAGAACTCCGGCAGCAGATGATGAAACTGATAGACGAAGCCGATCCGATCGCGGCGCAGCGCGGTGCGGTCGCGGTCTGGCAGATTGCCGGCTTCGCGCCCGTCGATACGCACCGATCCGCCGTCCGGCTGTTCTAGCAGGCCGGCCAAATGCAACAGCGTGGATTTGCCGGTGCCGGAGGGTGCGACGAGGGCGACGATTTCCCCGGCGCGCAGATCGAGATCGGCGCCGCGCAGCACCGGCAGTTCCCCCGCTTCGCTGCGATAAATCCGGATCAGCCCGCGCAGGCTGAGCGGATCACTCATGCCGCAGGGCTTCCACCGGATCGGTGCGCGCGGCGCGCCAGCTTGGATACAGCGTGGCCAGAAGCGAGAGTGCCAGCGCCATGAGCACGACCTGGATGACGTTGCCAGGTTCAAGCTTGGCCGGCAGGTGCTCAAGATAGTACACCTCCGGATCGAACAGCTTGGTGCCGGTGAGGCTTTGCAGACCCTGGCGAATGCGTTCGATATTCCAGCAGAAAACCACGCCGAGCCCGGTGCCCACGAGCGTGCCGGTGATGCCCACCGAGGCGCCGCACATCAGGAAGATGCGCATCACCGCACCCCGCCCGGCGCCGAGCGTGCGCAACACCGCGATATCGCCGGTCTTGTCCTTCACCATCATGATCAGCGAGGAGATCACGTTGAACGCCGCGACCACGATGATGAGCGTGAGGATCAGGAACATCACGTTCTGCTCCACCGTGACCGCGGCGAAGAAGCTGTCGTTGCTCTGCGTCCAGTCGATCACCCGGATCGGCAGGCCGGCGAGCGCCTGGCGAATGGCTTGGCTGCTTTCGCGCACATGGGCGGGATCGCGCACGGTCACTTCGATCTGGGTGGCGGCGCTATCCCGTTGAAAGAACACCTGCGCGGCTGACAGGGGCAGGAACGCGAATGTGCTGTCGTACTCGTTCATTCCGGCCTGGAAAATCGCGACCACACGGTAGGCTTTTACGCGCGGCACGGTGCCGAACGCCGTAACGGCGCCGTTGGGAGAAAGCAGCGTGAGCGGTGAGCCGATGGCAAGACCCATCCGTTGCGCGAGCACGACACCGATCGCGATCGCGTCGTCGCCGTGGAAATCGCGCAGCGATCCCACACGGATATTGTTGGCTATAGAGGGCAGGTGCTCCAGATCCGGCTCCCGGATGCCACGGACCAAGCCGCCGGTGCTGGTGCCGTTGGCGCTGAGCAGCACTTGGCCCTCCACGATCGGCACGGCGGACGTGATGCCAGGAATCTCGCGTACTCGCGCGGCGATCGTATCGAAATCCTTCAGGCCTTCGCTGCTGGCAGCATAGATCGCGAGGTGGCCGTTCAGGCCCAGGATGCGGCCGAGCAGATCGTCCTTGAAACCGCTCATCACGGCCATCACGATGATCAGCGTAGCGACGCCGAGCGCAATCCCGACGAGCGAAAATGCGGCTATAACGGAGATGAAACGCTCGCCGCGACGGGCGCGAAGATAGCGGAGCGCAACCAGGCGTTCGAAGCGATTGAACATCATGCGGTTCGCGCGAGCGCGTCTTCGATCGTGAGATCGTGGCGCTCGCCGGTAGCGCGACGTTTCAGCTCGACTCGGCCAGCGGCGGCGGACCGGGGGCCGACGATGATCTGCCAGGGATGGCCCATCAGATCGGCATCGGCAAATTTGGCGCCAGCGCGCTCGTCGCGATCGTCCAGCAGCGCGTTCGGGGCGAGCGCGGCATAGGCCCGTTCGGCGATCGCATCGCAGGCAGCGTCACCCACGCGCAGATTGAGGATCGCGGCACGGAACGGCGCGACGCTATCGGGCCAGATGATCCCGGCTTCGTCGTGGCTGGCTTCGATGATTGCGCCGGCCAGGCGGGAGACGCCAATCCCGTAGCTGCCCATTTCGGGTGTGATGTTTTCGCCAGCCGGTCCGGCGACCGTGAATTTCATGGCATCGCTGTATTTGCGGCCGAAGTAGAAAATCTGGCCGACCTCGATGCCCCGGCCTTCGCGGCGCCGGTCGGGTGCTACTTCCGCCCAGCGCGCTTCGTCGTGCTTTTCCGATGTGGCCGCGTAATAGCCGTTGACCGCTTCGTGAAAACCGGCCAGCGCATCGGCATCTTGATAGGAAACCGGCGCTTCGAGGAAATCCATTTCTTCCAGCGCAGCATCGTAGAAAACCTGGCTTTCGCCGGTGGGCGCCAGCACGATGAATTCGTGGCTGAGATCGCCGCCGATCGGGCCGGTGTCGGCCAGCATGGGGATCGCGCGCACACCGAGAAGCTGGAATGTGCGGGCATAGGCCAGCATCATGCGGCGATAGCTGGTGAGCGCACCGGCGTAATCCAGATCGAAGCTGTAGGCGTCTTTCATCAGGAATTCGCGGCCGCGCATCACGCCGAAGCGCGGGCGCATCTCGTCGCGGAATTTCCACTGGATATGATAAAGAATCTGCGGCAGCTCACGATAGGAACGGATGGCGCCCCGTGCGAGGTCGGTGATCATCTCCTCGTTCGTCGGGCCGTAGAGCAGATCGCGCTCGTGACGGTCCTTGATGCGCAGCATTTCTGGGCCGTAA
Organism: uncultured Acetobacteraceae bacterium; assembly: GCA_964250215.1. Classification (GTDB taxonomy): domain Bacteria; phylum Pseudomonadota; class Alphaproteobacteria; order Acetobacterales; family Acetobacteraceae; genus DAIDJM01. The sequence goes on from CAXUEX010000026.1 coordinate 18,648, forward strand.
GCGTCGTAGCGGCCGCTTTCGCGCCACAGATCGGCGTTCTGCAGCGTCGGCATCAGCAATTCCTGCGCGCCGGCCGCATCCTGCTCGGCGCGCACGATATTCGCGATGTTGTGCAGCACGCGCCAGCCGGCGGGCAGCCATGCATAGATGCCGGCTGCCGTTTGCCGCACGAGCCCGGCGCGCAGCATCAGCCGGTGCGAGGCAACCTGCGCATCGGCGGGCGTCTGTTTCAGGGTCGGAATCAGTGAACGGGAGAGGCGCATGGGGCTCAGTGGAAACGGGTGAGAGCGAGATCTTCGTATTCGATGTTCGGGCGATGGTCGCTGACCAGATCCGCGATCAGGGCGCCGGAGCCGCAAGCCATGGTCCAGCCCAGCGTGCCGTGACCGGTATTGAGCCACAGATTGCCGTATTTCGTGCGGCCGATCACGGGCGGGCCGTCCGGCGTCATGGGGCGCAGGCCGGTCCAGAACTTTGCCGCCGCGAAATCGCCGGCATGGGGAAACAAGTTGGATACGGAATGGACCAGCGTGCGGCGGCGGGGTTCGCGCAGGCGGCGGGAATAGCCGGCGAGTTCGGCGGTGCCGCCCACGCGGATCCGGTCGCCCAGGCGGGTGATCGCAACCTTGAAGGCGGTGTCGAGAATTGTGGAGACAGGGGCGGCGGCTTCCTGCGTGACTGGCAGGGTGATCGAATACCCCTTCACCGGATACACGGGCAGATGGATGCCGATGCCGCGCAGCAGAATGGGCGAGTAGCTGCCAAGGGCGAGCACGTAGCGGTCGGCGACGATGGTGCCGCTGTTCGTTTCTATTCCGGATATTGCAGCGCCGGCGGCGTGCAGGCGCTTGATTTCCGTGTTCCAGCGGAAAACCACGCCGGCTTCGGCGGCTTTTTCGGCGAGGCGCTCGGTGAAAAGCCGGGCGTCGCCGGTCTCGTCGTTGGGCAGCAGCAGGCCGCCGACGAAGTTGCCGTGGGCACCGCCCAGCCCCGGTTCCTGGAAGATGCAGCCGGCGCGATCCAGCACCCGGTAGGGCACGCCCAAGCGGTCGAGCACTTCGGTGTCGGCCGGTGCCGCGTCGGCATCGCTCTGCGTACGGAACAGTTGCAGCAGGCCGCGTTGCCGATCGTCGTAGGTGATGCCGGTGGTATGGCGCAGATCGCGCAGGCGGTCGCGGCTGTATTCGGCGAGGCGGACCATGCGGGATTTGTTGCGTGCATAAGCGGCGGCATTGCAGTTGCCGAGAAAGCGCGCGACCCACTCGACAAGCCGCGGATCGGGCAACGGCCAGACAACCAGCGGGCTGTGGCGCATGGCGAGCCAGACCAGGGCGGCGCGGGGCACGCCAGGCGCGGCCCAAGGCGAAGATAGGCCCGGCGAAATCTGGCCGGCGTTGGCGAAGCTGGTCTCCAGCGCCGGACCGGGCTGGCGTTCGATCACCTCCACCTGGTGGCCGGCCTGCACCAGATACCAGGCGGAGGCCACGCCGATCACGCCGCCGCCGAGCACTGCCACGCGCATCGGTCTATTTCGCGACCATTACATCGGAGGCCTTGATCACGGCAATCGCTTCATCGCCTTTCGCCAGCCCGAGCTCGTCGATCGCTTCGTTGGTGATGGAGGCGGTGACGATCAGGCCGTGGCCGAGATCGAGCTTGACATGGCCGGTGGTGGCGCCACGCTGCACGTCCATCACGCGGCCGCGGAGCTGGTTGCGGGCGCTGAGTTTCACGGCACGATCTGATCGTTGGTGAAAAAGAACGCGATTTCGGTGGCGGCGTTTTCCGCGCTGTCGGAGCCGTGCACCGAGTTTCTCTCGATATCTTCGGCAAACTCGGCGCGAATGGTGCCGGGGTCGGCGTTCTTGGGGTTCGTCGCCCCCATGATCTGGCGATGCTTCGCAACCGCATCTTCGCCTTCGAGCACCTGCACCACGACGGCGCCGGAGGTCATGAATTCAACAAGACCAGGGAAGAACGGGCGTTCGCGGTGCACGGCATAGAAGGCTTCGGCTTCCGGGCGCGTGAGCCGGATGCGGCGCTGGCCGACGATGCACAGGCCCGCTGCCTCGAGCTTCGCGTTGATCTTGCCGGTGAGGTTGCGCCGCGTGGCATCCGGTTTGATGATCGAAAGCGTCCGCTGCGCGGGCATGTATCCGGTCCTGCTTTGAGAGAGTTTGGCGCCCTGTGGAGGGTGTTGGGGACCCACGGCCCCAGTGGGTTCCAGGGCCAGCCCCCTGGCCTTAACTTAGGCGTATGTCGGCGGCAAGCCGCCTTGAACCGGACTCCGCCGCGCGGCTAAGGAACACACGATGAACGACCTGTTTGGCGACCGCGCCGCGGCGCGCGCTTCCGCGGGCTATTCCGCGAAGGACATCGAGGTGCTGGAGGGGCTGGAGCCGGTGCGGCGCCGGCCCGGCATGTATATCGGCGGCACGGACGAGCCGGCGCTGCACCATCTGGCGGCCGAGATTCTCGACAATGCGATGGACGAAGCCGTTTCGGGCCATGCGGGTTTCATCGGCATGACGCTGGAGGCCGGCAACTGGCTGACAATCCGCGATAACGGGCGCGGCATTCCGGTGGATGCGCACCCCAAGTTTCGCGATCGCAGCGCGCTGGAAGTGATTTTCACCACGTTGCATTCGGGCGGCAAGTTTTCCGGCAAGGCATATGAAACCTCCGGCGGACTGCATGGCGTGGGCAGCTCGGTGGTGAACGCGCTTTCCGAGGTGCTGGAAGTGGAGGTGGCGCGGGATCGGGTGCTTTGGCGCCAGAGCTTTGCGCGCGGCAAGCCGAAATCGAAATTGCAGAAAATCGGCCCGGTGAAGAACCGGCGCGGCACGGTGGTGCGGTTCCGGCCCGATCCGCAGATTTTCGGCAAGCTCGAATTCAACCCGTCGCGGCTGTACCGGCTGTGCCGATCGAAGGCCTATCTGTATCGCGGGGTGGAAATCCGCTGGGAGTGCGACCCGGCTCTGTTGCGCGGCCGCGATGAAACCCCGGCCGAGGCCGTGCTGCATTTTCCTGGCGGCCTTTCCGACAGTCTGAAAGACGAGATCGGCGAAGCGGCGCGCGCCATCCCGGCGATCTGGACCGAGGGAGCGAAGCTGCCCGACAATGCGGGGCGGGTGGAATGCGCCGCGGTGTGGCTGGAAACGGGAGAGGGGTTTCTTCATTCCTATACCAACACGGTGCCGACCCCGTTGGGCGGCACGCACGAAACCGGATTCCGCGCGGCCTTGCTGAAAGGTTTGCGGAGCTGGGGCGAGCAGCGCAGCAACAAACGGGCGGCGCAGATCGCGGCGGAGGATGTGTTTGCCGGGCTCGCCGCAAAGCTCTCGGTGTTCCTGCGCGACCCGCAGTTCCAGGGGCAGACGAAGGAGAAGCTCACCAGCCTGGAGGCGGCGCGCAGCGTGGAAACCGCGCTGCGCGACCGGTTCGACCACTGGTTGGCCGGCGATCCGGCGCAAGCGGATGCATTGCTTGCCGTGGTAATCGACCGCGCCGAGGAGCGCATCCGGCGCAGGGAGCAGAAGGAAACGCCGCGCAAATCCGCCACGCGGCGGCTGCGGCTGCCGGGAAAGCTTGCCGATTGCAGCCGTGAGAACGCGGCAGACACCGAGATTTTTTTGGTGGAAGGGGATAGTGCCGGCGGCTCGGCGAAGCAGGCGCGCAATCGGGAAACCCAGGCGATCCTGCCGCTGCGTGGCAAGATCCTGAACGTGGCCAGCGCCAGCACGGACAAGCTGCGGCAGAACCAGGAGCTGAAGGATCTGATGGAGGCGCTGGGCTGCGGCGCCGGCGAGCGTTTCGATGCGGCACGGCTGCGCTACGGGCGCGTAATCGTAATGACGGATGCGGATGTGGACGGCGCGCACATTGCGGCGCTGCTCATGACGTTCTTCTGGCGCGAACTGCCCGGGTTGATCGACGCGGGGCGGCTCTTTCTGGCGCAGCCGCCGCTATACCGCATGACCCAGGGAGCGAAATCGGTGTATGCGATGAGCGATGCGGACCGCGACCGCAAGCTGAAATCGGCGTTCAAGGCCGGGCAGAAAGTGGATATCAGCCGGTTCAAGGGATTGGGCGAAATGCCGCCCGCCGCGCTGCGCGAAACCACCATGGATCCGGCGCGGCGCACGCTGCTGAAAGTGCTTTCGCCGGCCACGGAAAAAGCCGCCACGGCCGCGATCGTGGATCAGCTCATGGGACGACGGCCGGAACTGCGGTTCCAGTTTATCCAGGAGCACGCGAAATTCGTGGCTGAACTGGATGTCTGATCTGCTGAGCGCCACGGAAAGTTCGGATCCGCGCTTTCTCGCGCTGGAAGAATGGCCGGCGCAGGTGGCCGCCACGGCCGCCTCGGCGTGCTGGATGCGAGCGAGCTGCCGCCCACTTTCGACTGGCCCGAGGAACGCTTGCATACACTGATCGCGGGCGGGAGCGAGGCGCTGACAAGGGCGGTGGAGAACGCGGAAGACCGCACCGATCTCGCCTATTCCGAGGTGGCGGCCGCAAAGATCGGCGACGACGACGTGCTGATCGCGATCGCGGCGAGCGGCGCCACCCCGTATGCGATGGCCGGCGCGCGCGCAGCACGGCGCGGCGGCGCACTCACGATCGGAATTGCAAACAATCCCGGAGCGCCGCTGTTGGCAGCTTGCGATCACGCGATCCTGGTGGCCACCGGCGCGGAACCGATTGCCGGATCGACACGGCTTAAAGCGGGGACGGCGCAGAAAGTGGTGCTGAACCTGCTCTCCACGCTGATCATGATCCGGCTGGGACGCATCTGGCGCGGGCAGATGGTGGACATGGTCGCGCGCAACGAAAAGCTGCGGCGCCGCGCGCTGCGCATGGTGACCGGCCTCACCGGCTGCAACGAAGCCGAGGCGCGGGATGCGCTCGCGGCCGCCGGCGGCAAGGCGAAGCTTGCGATCCTGTTGCTGCAAGGGATCGATGCCGACGAAGCGACGGCCCGGCTCGCCCGATCCGGCGACCAGTTGGGAAAGGCTCTGCTTTAAGAACGGTTTTTTCTACAGGCTGCCGAACAGCGCCGCGGTATCGGCCATGCGATTGGAAAACCCCCATTCGTTATCGTACCAGCCGCACACCCGCACCAGCGCGCCGCCATCGATCGAAGCCGTCTGCGTTGCATCGAACGTGCAGGAAGCGGCCACGCCGTTGAAATCGCTGCTCACGAGCTTTGCGGTGTTGTATTCCACAATGCCCTTCAGCCGTCCCGCGGCGGCGGTGCGGAACGCCTCGTTCACTTGCTCCACACCGGGCTTCTGGCGCAACACGACGTCCAGCGAAACCAGCGAAACATTCGGCGTGGGCACACGAATCGCCGTGCCATCCAGCTTGCCGGCGAGCTGCGGCAGAACCAGGCCCAGCGCGCGCGCCGCGCCCGTGCTGGTGGGAATTATCGAGAGCGCCGCCGCGCGGGCGCGGTGCAGATCCTTGTGCAGCGTATCCACCGTGCGCTGATCGCCGGTGTAGCTGTGGATCGTCACCATGTAGCCGCGTTCGATGCCGAATTCGCGATCCAGGATGTCGGCCATCGGCGCCAGACAGTTCGTGGTGCAGGAACCGTTGCTGATCACGGTCATTTCCGGTTTCAGCACGCTCTGGTTCACGCCGAACACGATCGTGGCGTCCACGCCATCGGCGGGAGCGGAGACCAGCACGCGGCGCGCGCCGGCGGCAATCAGTTGCGCTGCCGTTTCCTTCTTGGTGAACAGGCCGGTGCATTCCATGGCCACATCCACGCCCTGATACGGCACTTTCTGCGGGTCGCGCTCGGCCGATACGCGGATCGGTCCCCATTTGCGGCCCTGATGCGTGATGCTGATGGCATCGCCGTCCACCGCCACCTCGCCGCGGAAGCGGCCGTGCACGCTGTCGTAGCGGAACAAATGCGCGTTGGCCTCCACGCTGCCCAAATCGTTGATGGCAACAGGTTCCAGATCGGTCCGGCCGCTTTCCACCATGGCGCGCAACACCAGTCGTCCGATCCGGCCGAAGCCGTTGATCGCCACTTTCACCGCCATTCCCGATAGTCTCCCCTGCTGCGCATTGCGTTTGCCGCGGCGGTGTTAGCGGAGCCGCGATAGGCTGGCCAGGGCGCGCGGCGGCACTTTCGGCCGCGAACTGGCGCCAGGGAGCCGTTTCCGCACCGTTTCCTGCACGCGCCCCGCGGCGATCCGGCCGTCGGCGCCTGGACCGATGAACACCCCCTCGTCGCCAAGCCAGCGCTCCCAGCCAAAGCCCGAACCGGCTTCGATGGCGAAGCGCGGCGCGCGGCCCAGCACACGGTCCCGCTCCGACTCGGGCTGCAATGCGAACAGTTCCCAGCACGGCAACGATACCACGGCGGCGCGCAGCCCCTCGGCGGCCAGCCCGGCAGCGGCCTGGCGCGCGGCCGCCAGTTCGGCACCGCTCGCAATCAGCGTGAGATCGCGGCCGCCCGGCAGGGCACTGGCGAGATAGCCGCCGGCCGCGCAGCCCGCCCGCAGATCGCCGGCATCCCTGCCGGGCGCGCCGTCATGCAGCAGCAGCACGCTCGGCCCGTCGGTGCGGCGCAGCGCCCCTTCCAGGCAGGCCCGGGCCTCGGCCGCGTCGGCCGGGCGGTGCACCTGCACCTTGGCCATCGCCCGCCAGGCGGCGCGCAACCCGCCCACCGAACACGCGGCTTCC
>CAXUEX010000027.1:0-25315 GCA_964250215.1 uncultured Acetobacteraceae bacterium
CGCGCCATGGTGCCTGCCGCCGCGGCCGCGCTCTGCCTGTTTCTCGCCGCGGCCGGCCCCGAGGCGCCGCTGCTCGACGCGCTGGCGCATGCGCCGGACACGGCGAGCGCCGCGCAACTGGAACACCGCATCACGCAATCCTGGCACGATGCGGCGACGGATGCCGTGCAGGTGCTGGAAGACCAGGCTTTGCTTGCCGTGCATCTCGGCCAGCCGAAGGAGGCGCTTGCCGATTGCGACGCGGCGCTGCAATTGCAGCCGGAACTCGCCGATCTGTGGCGTCGGCGGGGCGAGGTGCGCTTCGTGCTCGGCGACGAGCCGGGCGCGGCGGCCGATCTGGCGCAGGCGCTGGCGCGCGAGAAGCGGGAATTCCCGGCGCTGGCCGCGCTTTCGCGGCTGGAGCAGGCGCGCGGCCACGATCGCGAGGCGCTGGAAGTGTGGCAGCGTTTCCTGGAAGTCGACCCCAAGTCGCCAGGCGGCGAGGCAAGGCTGAAAGCGCTGCGGACAAAGGTTGAGGGTCAGGCGCTGTAGAATTACTTAAGGTTCTCAGGGAGGCGCTTCGCCTTCTTCTATCCCGCAAACAGGCGCCAATTTTGACCGAAGACACCGACAAAACGCTGCTGCCCGTGACGCTAGAGGAGGAGATGCAGCGCTCCTACCTCGATTACGCGATGAGCGTGATCGTCAGCCGCGCGCTGCCCGATGCGCGCGACGGGCTGAAACCGGTGCACCGCCGCATCCTGTTCGGCATGAACGAGGCCGGCAACACCGCCGACAAGCCGTATCGCAAATCGGCCCGCATCGTCGGCGACGTGATGGGCAAATACCATCCGCACGGCGACAGCGCGATTTATGACGCCGCGGTGCGCATGGCACAGCCGTTCTCCATGCGCGTGCCGTTGATCGATGGGCAGGGCAATTTCGGCAGCGTGGATGGCGATCCGCCGGCAGCCATGCGCTACACCGAAATCCGGCTGGCGCGCGCCGCGCAATTGTTGCTGGCGGATATCGACCGCGACACGGTGGATTTCGTTGCGAACTACGACGAGAGCGAACAGGAGCCGCGTGTGCTCCCCGCCGCGTTTCCGAACCTGCTGATCAACGGCGCCGAAGGCATCGCGGTGGGCATGGCAACGCGCATTCCGCCGCACAACCCGGGCGAAATCATCGATGCGACGCTGGCGCTGATCGCCGATCCGGCCACCTCGCTCGAGACGCTGATGCAGATCGTGCCGGGCCCGGACTTTCCCACCGGCGGCATCATCCTGGGCCGCTCCGGCATCCGCAGCGCTTTCGAGGGCGGCCGCGGCAGCGTGGTGATCCGCGCGCGCGCCGAGTTCGAGGAAATCCGCCGCGACCGCACCGCGATCATCATTACCGAACTGCCGTACCAGGTGAACAAGGCGACGCTGCAGGAGCGCATCGCCGAGCTGGTGCGCGCCAAACAGATCGAAGGCATCGGCGAGATCCGCGACGAGAGCGACCGTTCCGGCATGCGCGTGGTCATCGAGCTGCGGCGCGATGCAACGCCGGAAGTGGTGCTGAACCAGCTCTATCGTTTCACGCAGATGCAGGTTTCGTTCGGTGTGAACATGCTGGCGTTGGATCAGGGTCGGCCGCGCACACTGGGTTTGCGCGATGCACTGCTGAGTTTCATCGTGTTCCGCGAGGACGTTATTCTCCGCCGCAGCCGGCACGATCTGGCAAAAGCGCGGGAGCGCGCGCACCTGCTGGTAGGTTATTCGATCGCGGTGGCGAATATCGACGAGGTGATCCGGCTGATCCGCGCCAGCGCCGATGCGGCGGCGGCCCGCGCGGCACTGCTGGCGCGCGATTGGCCGGCGGCGGATGTGGCAAGCCTGCTTGCGTTGATCGAAGATTCCGGCAACGCCCTGCGCGACGGCACCGTGCGCCTGACCGATGCGCAGGCGCGCGGCATTCTCGATCTTAGACTGCAACGGCTTACCGGGCTTGAGCGGGAGAAGATCGGCCAGGAGCTGGGGGAAGTGGCGGCGAAGATTGCCGAGCTGCTGGACATCATCGGTAGCCGGCCGCGCCGGCTGGAAGTGATGCAGGAGGAGCTGGCCAAGGTTCGCGCGGAGATCGCCGTGCCGCGGCTGACCGCGATCGTGGATGCGGTGGCCGATCAGGACGACGAAAACCTGATCGAGCCAGGCCAGATGGTGGTGACCATCACGCGCGACGGCTTCATCAAGCGGACGCCACTTGAAACGTTCCGCGCACAGAACCGTGGCGGCCGTGGCCGCACTGCGGCCGGCACGCGGGGCGACGATATCGTGCAGCGCAGCTTCAATGCGCATACGCACCAGTTTGTGCTGTTCTTCACCAGCGGCGGCAAGGCGTTCCGCGAAAAAGTCTGGCGCCTGCCGGAAGCATCGCCCACCGCAAAGGGCCGCGCACTGGTCAATCTGCTGCCCGAACTCGGCGCCGACCAGATCACCACCGTGCTGCCGCTGCCGCAGGACGAAACCTTGTGGGACAGCCTGCACCTGGTGTTCGCGACCGCCAGCGGCACGGTGCGGCGCAACCGGCTTTCCGATTTCGGCCGTGTGCGCACCAGCGGCCTGATCGCGATGAAGCTGGAAGAAGGCGACCGGCTGATCGGCGTGGCCACCTGCCGCGAAGGCGACGACGTTTTTCTGGCAACTCGGCAGGGCCGCTGCATCCGTTTTCAGATCACCGACGACACGCTGCGCGTGTTTGCCGGCCGCGAGAGCGCGGGCGTACGTGCGATCCGGCTGGCGCGCGGCGACGAGGCGAATTCGCTGGCGGTGCTGCGCCATGTCGAGGCGAACGTCGCCGAGCGTGCCGCCTATCTGCGCGTTGCGGCGCAGCGCCGGCGCAGCAGCGGCTACGAGGAAGAAGCGGCGGAAGTGGCGGCCGAAGCAGAGGGCGAGGAGGAGGCCGCTTCCGACGTTGCGCTGACGCCGGAGCGTGTGGCCGAGCTCGACGGCGCCGAGGAAATCCTGCTCACGGTGACGAATGGCGGCTTCGGCAAGCGCAGCTCCGCCTACGATTACCGCGTTTCCGGGCGCGGTGGCGTGGGCATCGCGAATATCCTGCTCGCGCCGCGCAACGGAACCGAAGCGGTCGCAACTCTGCCGGTGCGCCGCGGCGACGATGTGATGCTGATCACCGATACCGGTCGCCTGATCCGGCTGCCGGCCGATCAGGTGCGCATCACCGCGCGCTCCACCATGGGTGTGACGCTGCTGCGGCTGGACGATGGCGAGCGCATCACCAGCGTGTTCCCGGTTATCGACGAACCCGCCGATGACAGCGCGGCCGCGCCCGATGCGGCGCCAGAGAGCGAACCCGATGCGTGAGCGCGTTGGGCTCTATCCCGGCACCTTCGATCCGATCACGAACGGGCACATCGACATCATTTTCCGCGCCGCGCGGCTGGTGGACCGCCTGGTGGTGGGCGTTGCGCGCAACGCCGGCAAAGGGCCGCTTTTTCCGGTGGGTGAGCGGCTGGCGCTGGTGCGCGACGAATGCGCCCTCGTCACGCAGAAATCCGGCACGCGCATCGAGGTTGAGAGTTTCGATACGCTGCTCATCGAGTTCGCGCGCTCGCTGGGTGCGTCCATGATCATCCGCGGCCTGCGCGCGGTTTCGGATTTCGACTACGAATTCCAGATGGCCGGCATGAACTGGCGGCTGGACCACGCGATCGAAACCGTGTTCCTGATGGCGAGCGAACGCCACCAGTTCATCTCCTCACGCTTCGTGAAGGAGATCGCACGGCTCGGCGGCGACGTATCCAGCTTTGTGCCGGCACTGACGCTGGCGCGCACACTGGAACGCGTAACCAAAGATGGGGAAGACGATGTTCAGACGTAACCTGCTTGCCATTACCACGGGAGTTCTCATGACCGCCACCGCCGCCGCCGCCCAGACGGGCGCGGAGAAGCTCGATCCGCAGAACACGGTTTACCTCGACCTGAAATCGGGCCGCGTGGTGATCAAGCTGCTGCCCGATATCGCGCCCAAGCACGTGGAGCGCGTGAAGCTGCTCTGCCATGAGCATTTCTACGACAACACGCCGTTCCACCGCGTGATCCCCGGCTTCATGGCGCAAGGCGGCGATCCCACCGGCACCGGCCAGGGCGGCAGCAAATATCCCGATCTGCCCGCCGAATTCAGCAACACGCAGCATTTCCTGCGCGGCACGGTGGGCGCCGCGCGCACCGCCAATCCCAACAGCGCAAACAGCCAGTTCTTCATCATGTTCGCGCCCTCGTCGCATCTGGATGGCCAGTACACGATCTGGGGTCAGGTGGTGGACGGCATGCAGTATGTCGATCAGATCAAGTCGAGCGACGACGGTTCGGGCCTGGTCTCGAACCCCGACCGCATCGTGAAGATGCGTCTGGCGGCCGACGAAAAATAAGCGGGGGGGAAAATAACCGGGAGATGGAATAAGCGCATCGCGTCTCCGTCTAGGGATGCGCGGGTCCGCCTGGCCAGAACGGCCCGGGCCGGCCCGCGCATCCGACAGAGGCCTCCCCATGCCGCCTTTCCGTATTGCTGCCTGCGCCACGGCGCTTGCGCTCGGCGCCCTGCCGGCGCTGGCGGGCTCCATCGTGCAAACCAATCTCGTCTCCGACGGCACGATCCCAGCACCCATCACGGATCCGAACCTGGTCAATCCCTGGGGCATTTCGTATTCGCCAACCGGGCCGTTCTGGGTTTCCGACAACCACACCGGCCTTACCACGCTCTATAACGGCGAAGGCCAGATCCAGAACCTGGTGGTCACCATTCCGCCGGCCGCCGGCGCCACGGGCCCATCCGCCCCCACCGGCCAGGCGTTCAATGCCACCACCGACTTCGTGGTGAGCGGCAATGGCCAGAGCGGCCCGGCGGCGTTCCTGTTCGCCACCGAGAACGGCACGATTTCCGGCTGGTCGCCGAGCGTCGATCTCATGAACGCGGTCAATGCCATCGATAACTCCGCCAGCAACGCGGTGTACAAAGGCCTGGCGCTCTACAGCGACAGCACCGGCAATTATCTGCTCGCCGCAAACTTCCGCGCCGGGCTCGTGGAAGTCTATGACGGCAGCTTCCACCTCGTCACCAAGTTCCGCGACAACGGCCGGGGTGCGAAGCTGCCGCCGATCCCTTCGACGTATTCGCCGTTCAACGTCGCGGTATTCGGCAACCGCATTTTCGTCACCTACGCCAAGGTGGATGCCTCGCGGCACGACAATCTGGACGGGCCCGGCACAGGCTTTGTTGACGAAGTGCGCATCGATGGCGAACTGATGCGCCGCATCGCCTCGCACGGCTCGCTCAGCGCGCCCTGGGGCATGGCAAAGGCGCCGGCGAACTGGGGCAAGTTCGCGAATGCGCTGCTGGTCGGCAATTTCGGCAACGGCTGGATCGACGCCTATCGCATCGCCGATGGCGCCTTTCTGGGCTTGCTGAAAACACCCAGCGGCTCGTTGGTTACGATACCCGGCCTGTGGGGCCTGATCCGCGGCAATGGCGGTGCCGGGGGCAGCCGTTCGGAGGTGTATTTCGCGGCCGGCCCCAGCCGCGAAAAGCATGGGCTGTTCGGCAGCCTCACCTACGTGCCGTAGCGGTTCCGCCGCGCGGTCAACCGGCTTAGCGTATCGGCATGGGAAGCTATGCGATCCTTCGCGCCAGACCGGGTCTGTGCCGATGAATCCGGCCTCCCATGCCGAGTTCCGCCGCGGTCTGATCCGGGAGTTGCCGCGGTTGCGACGCTATGCGCTTGGGCTGGCCGGCAATGCGCCGGCCGCCGACGACCTGGTGCAGGATTGCATCGAACGCGCCTTGCGCGGCGCTGCGAGTCTCGAGCGGCCGGAGCGCATCGGCGCGTGGCTGCGGCAGATCCTGCACAATCTGTTCCTGGACCAGTTGCGCCGCCGCGGCGGTGTCGGCTGGAAGGTGGATATTGCCGACATCGACAACGATCTATCCTGGAGCACACGTCCTGCCGATACGGAGATGCATGAGCTGGTCAAGGCTCTTCAACACCTGAACCCGGAGCACCGGCAGATTTTGCTGCTGGCGGGCGTGGAGGGGCTGAGCTACCGCGAAATCGGCGAGGAGCTCCGCGTGCCGCTCGGCACGGTGATGTCGCGCCTGGCGCGGGCCCGCGAGCGGCTGCGTGCGGCGCTCGCCGGCGCGGAGCGCATCGTGGTGCCGCTACAGCCGGGTGCCGCGCGATGAGCGGAGCGGATCGCGTTTCCGAGCTGGACCTGCACGCCTTCCTGGATGGCGAGCTACCCGAAGCCCGCATGGCGGAAATCGCCGCGGCACTGGAACGCGACCCGGCCCTGGCCGAGCGGCTCGCCGGCTTCGCGGCGGACCAGAAACGGCTGGCCGCGACGCTCGGGCCGCTCGAACACCGGGCTCTGCCGGCGCGTTGGACGGCACGTATCGAAAACGCGAGCCCGGCGCGGCAAAGCCCGGTTCGGCCGGCGCTGGCGATCGCCGCATCCATCCTGCTGCTGGTGGCTGGCGGATTTGGGCTGCGCTGGGCGTTGGCGCCGGCGGGCATTCTGCAAAGCGCGTCGCTCGCACGGTCGGGGGATATGCCGGCGGCGGCAAGCTACGATGCGGCGGCGCTGACCGATCCCGGCGCGCGGCGGGCGTTGTTGCGCGCCGCGCTGGGCATGGATGTGCGGGTGCCCGATCTCTCCCGGGCCGGCTACCATCTGGTGGCGATGAAGCTTTACGGGGGCCATGCCGTAGGATTGCAGTACCGGAACGCAGCCGCGCGGGAGCTGACGATGTTCCTGCGCCGTTCCGATGGCACCGCGCGCTTCGACCTGCTGCGGCAAGGCAAGCTGCGCGTGTGCCTGTGGCAAGACGATGTGATCGGCGCGGTGCTGAGCGGCGAGATGAGCGCGGGCGAGATGATGCGCGTGGCCAGCCTGGCCTATTCCGAACTGAACATCTGATGCCCGCACTACCGGATCGCGTTCGCCGCCAGCGCATCGGCGCTGAACACGTCGGGCGCGTGCGGCGCGGTGACACGATAGTCGGCGCGGCCGCGTTCCAGCACGAAATCCGCCACGTAGCCGCCGAGCAGCAGATCGTAAACGAACTGCGTGCCGGTGATTGTTGTGGGAACCTCCGGCAGGTTCAGCATCGTGCCGTGGCCGTATTTCCACAGATGCCCGTCTTCGTCCCAGGAATCGCTTGCCAGCACCAGCCAGGTATCCTCGTCGATATACAGCCGGCGGCGCGCCACCACATGGTGCTTGCCAGCGGCCACAATGCCTTCCACCACCCAGACGCGGTGCAGCTCGTAGCGCAGCCAATCGGCATTTTCGTGCCGCGCGCCCAGGAACGATATCGGTCCGGCCGCATAAAGCCGATCGTTGTCGTAAGGCACATACATCTCGCGCTTGCCGAGAATGCGGAAATCGTAGCGGTCGGGGCCGCCGAAGAACAGATAGTATTCGTCCAGCGCCTCGATGCCTTCGGCGTCGGCATCGGGCGTGTCGTAGGACAGCGAAGGCGCCTTGCGCACGCGGTGCTCGCCGGGCAGATACCGCCAGGCGACGTAGTCGTCGCGGGCGGTATCGATCGGCTGCCAGGCCACGTAACCTTCGCCCACGCGCTCGGGCGGCGCATCCTGCACGCGGCGGGTCTTGAAATAATACCGCCCGAACCCGTCGGCGGTGGCACCGGGGAAATAATACGGAAAGTCGGTTGTTTCGCGATAGGCCGCCGTGCGCACCACGCTGCCGTCGCCGGCCGCGACATAGGTGCCGACATGCGCCTCACGCGCCGCACCCCAGAAGGCCAGCAGATGGTTCCACACGATCTCGGTGCCGGATTGCGGTATCGGAAACGGAATGGCGCCGGCCGCGCCGGAAACGCCGTAGGCGATGCCTTCCGGCGCCGCTTCCGCTTGCGTGGCGTTGCGCGCGGCCGCCGCATAGACTTGCGCGGGGAACACGGCGCTGCGATGCGTGGGATAGATATTCATGCGGAAATCGGCATATTTCCGGAACAGTGCCAGCGCGCCCTCGGGCAGCCGGCCGGCATATTGCGCGGCATTTGCAGCATCGATCGTAAGGATGGGCGTCTCGCGCGCCAACGCGCCGGGCGATATCGGCGCGCCGTCCCATGCCGGGATCGTGCCCTCGCGATTGCCGGCACGCTCGGCACCGATCGGCGTCAGGTCGGTGCCAAGCCGCGCGGCCTGTTGCGCCGGCACGGCAGCGGTGAGCCACAATAGCGCCAACGTGCAGGCCAAGGCTCGGGAATTCCAGCAAACCATGGACGCGTGACCACTCCATGCGCTTCGATCGCGCGGCGGTTTAGCAAAATGCCGTGGTTCGGCACAGGGCTCGCGCTGCTGATGCTCCCGGTTGGCGCGCTCGGCGCCGATCTCGGCAGCGCCGGTGATTTTCAGGTCCGCTGGGACACGACGCTGCGCGCGACGATCGGACTGCGCACCGAAGCCGCCGATCCCGCTTTGCTCGGCAACATCAATGGCAACGACGGCGACGGCGCGTTCGGCCCCGGCCTGATTTCCGATCGCCTCGACTGGCTATCGGAGCTGGAAATATCGCGCGACGACCTGGGTTTCTACATCAGCGGCGATGGCTGGTACGACGGTGCCTATCACGGCAGCACGGCGAACCGCTCGCCGGCCACGTTCAACCCGGTTTCGGTGCCTTACAACCAATTTCCGAAAGCCACGCAGGCGCTGGACGGCGACATGGCGGAACTGCTGGATGCATACGGTTTCGCGCGGTTCACGCCCGGCGGCTTGCCGCTGACGCTTCGTCTGGGACGGCAGACGGTGCTGTGGGGCGAAAGCCTGTTCTTCGCCGGCAACTCGATAGCGGGCGCGCAATCGCCGGTGGACGAAATCAAGGCGCTCGGTCAGCCGCTGGCGCAGAACCGCGAAATCGTGCTGCCGGTGACGCAGGCGAGCGCGCGCCTGGGTCTGGGGAGCGATTTCAGCCTGGAAGCCTATTGGCAATTCGAATGGCGCCGCGACCGGCTGCCGGGTGTGGCCAGCTATTTCAGCACCGCCGACTATCTCGATGCCGGTGGCGAACGAATTTTTCTGGCTGCGTTGCCGCAGGCGGCCAGCCCCGGCAGCGGTTTTCCTGCCGGCGGCGGCTATTACGGACCGGCGCAAATCGTCGGCAGCGACACCGATTATGCGCCGGGTCCGATCGCCGCCATGCTGCGTGCGCCGGATCGCACGCCCGGCGGCGCGGGCCAGTTCGGCGCCGCCTTGCGCTACACCGCCGGCGATTTCGATGCCGGGCTTTATGCGCTGCGTTTCGCCGCGAAACTGCCGGAGCTTTTCTACACCGCCGGCTACACAGCCGGAACCTACGGCCTGGATTTCCCGCGCGACATCGATCTCTACGGCGCCAGCCTGAGCCATTCGTGGAACGGCGTGAACCTGGCGGGCGAAATATCCGCGCGCCTAGGAATGCCGCTGCTGAGCGGCGCGTCGCCGCTGTTGCCGGCGGGCGCGGACGCCATTTATGCAACCGGCACCACGCTGCACGCGGATCTGTCGGCGGATGCGGTGCTACCACCTTCGCGTCTGTGGAACAGCGCGGAGCTGCTGGGCGAGCTCGCGGCCAACGGCATCGCCACGATCGCCAGCAACGCGGCCGCCCTCGCACCCGGGCGCAGCCGTGCCGCCGCCGCGTTCCGGGTTGCGTTCACGCCGAGCTATTATGAGCTGGCGCCGAACCTGGATGTTTCGCTGCCGATCGGTATCGGCCTGGGGCTGATCGGCCGTTCCGCGATCGATTCCGGCATGAACGCCGGCGGCGGCGATGTGGAAATCGGGATTTCCGCGAGCTATCGCCGCCGCTGGCAGACCAGCCTGCAGTTCACCCACTTCATCGGCGGCCCCGGCCGGCAATTGCTGGCAGATCGGGATTTCGTCAGCCTTTCCCTATCCAGGTCGTTTTGATTTAGCGCAACATCGGCACACACCGCGTCAGCGCGCCGATGAAGTTGCTCGACAAAACAATGGCCTAGAGCGTGACCGGCACCGATGTCCGATTCAATCCGAGCCGGTCACGCTCTAGTTTCTACCATTGTGCCGGCAGGGAAACCAGGCCGCGTAGCGTGATCGTAGGTTTCCATTGCACGTTCCACGGATCCTCGATGCGCATTTCCGGCAGCCGCCGCAGCAATTTGCCGAACGCGACCTCGCCCTCGATGCGCGCGAGCTGCGCGCCCAGGCAATGATGGATGCCGCCACCGAAGCTGATCGGCCGCACCCCGGGCCGGCCCACATCCAGCACATCCGGATCGCCCTCGAACGCCGCCGGATCGTGATTGGCGCCGCCCAGCAGCACGATCACCTCCTCGCCGCGTGCGATCTCCTGGTCCAAAATCGTCACATCCTCGAGCGCCCGGCGCCCGGTGAGCTGCACCGGACTGTCCCAGCGCAGCAGCTCCTCCACCGCGTTCGGGATCAGCGACGGATCCTGCTGCAACCGCCGCAACTGCTCCGGATTGCGGTGCAGCGCCAGCATTCCGTTGCCGATCAGGTTGCTGGTGGTTTCGTGGCCGG
Organism: uncultured Acetobacteraceae bacterium; assembly: GCA_964250215.1. Taxonomy (GTDB): domain Bacteria; phylum Pseudomonadota; class Alphaproteobacteria; order Acetobacterales; family Acetobacteraceae; genus DAIDJM01. The sequence continues at coordinate 10,568 of CAXUEX010000027.1, forward strand.
CGCCGAACAGCAGGCCGATATTCGAAAGCACCTCCTCGTCGGTCAGCTGGTCATCCGCCTCGCGCGCCACCAGCAGCGCGGTGGTGAGATCCTCGCCGGGATTTTCGCGCCGATAGGCGAACAGTTTTGTAAAATACTCGTCCAGCTCGGCAATGCTCGCATTCGCCTCATCGAATTCCTCGCGCGTCAACGGCACCGGATCCAGCACGCGGCCGCGGATCCGGCTTTCGCGCAGAAAGTAACCGCGGTCCGCTTGCGGCACGCCAAGCATGTCGCAGATCACGATCACCGGCAGGCGATAGGCAAAATCCTGCACCAGATCCATGCCGCCGCGCGGCAGCGCCGCATCGATCAGCTCGTCCACAATCTGTTCGATGCGCGGCCGCAATGTCTCCATCCGCCGCGCCGTGAATGCCCGGATCACCAGCCCGCGCATTCGCGTGTGCGAAGGCGGATCCAGGAACAGCATGGTGCGCGTGAGCCATTGAAAGATCGGCTCCATCGCCACGCCCGGATCGACGTGCCCCGCATTGTCGTGGCCGAAACGCGGATCGCGCAGCAGCGCCGTCACGGCCGCGTGCGGCGAAAGCAGCCAGGGCGGCGAGGGCTCGGCGCCGCCATTGGCGGGCAACAGCAGCGGCCCCACCGGCGGCGCCCGCCAGAGCGGCGCGAATTCCCGGAGCATCTTGTAGGCAGGATAGGGATTGTCGCGCAGGCCCGGGTCGTCGAAATTCAACATGCGTTCCCCTCGCCCCCGTGCCGGCGAAGACCTTGGCACACAACCGTGGCGCTGGTTAACCCCGTCAACATGCGAATTGTCACCTGGAACATAAATTCGCTCCGGCTGCGCCTGGCACTGCTGGAGCGACTGGTGAGCGCGCTGACGCCGGATGTGATCTGCCTGCAGGAGACGAAGGTGCCGGACGAACGGTTCCCGGATGCCGCACCCGCCGCCCTCGGCTACCCGCATTTCGTCCGGCGCGGCATGAAGGGCTATAACGGCGTCGCGGTGCTTTCCCGCTATGCCCTGCGCGAGGTGCCGGCACCCGATTGGTGCGAGCGCGGCGATTGCCGGCATCTGCAGATGGAGGTGGCCGCGCCCGGCGGCGCCATCGAGCTGCACGATTTCTATGTGCCGGCCGGCGGCGATATTCCGGACCGGGCGCAGAATGCGAAATTCGGCCACAAGCTCGATTTTCTGGCCGAGGCGCGGCAGTGGTTCGCCGCCACCGGCGTGCGGCCGCGCGCGGTGCTGGTGGGCGATCTGAACGTGGCGCCGTTGGAGCAGGATGTATGGAGCCATCGGCAATTGCTGAACGTGGTCAGTCACACGCCGGAGGAAGTGGCCCGGCTGCTTGCCTGGCAGCAGACCGGCTGGGTGGATGCAGTGCGCCACTTCGTGCCGGACACGGAAAAGCTCTACACGTGGTGGTCTTACCGCAATCAGGATTGGCGGCGATCCGATCGCGGCCGGCGGCTGGACCATATCTGGGTGAGCCGCGATCTTCGGCCGAAGCTGCGCCGTTTCGAGGTGCTGAAGGACGCGCGGGACTGGCCGCAAACGTCCGACCACGTGCCGGTAATGGTGGAGATCGCATGAGCCTGGATTTCGCGATTGCCGGTGGCACCTGCGTGCTGCCCTGGGGCATTGTGCAAGCCGATATCGGCGTGCGCCATGGCCGGATCGCGGCGATCGGCGCGCTTTCCGAACCGGCCGCCGAAACCTTCGATGCGCGCGGCCTGCACGTGCTGCCAGGCTTGATCGATCCGCATGTGCATCTGCGCGATCCTGGCGATGCGGCGGTGGAAGGCATTCCCACCGGCACGCGCGCCGCGCTGCTCGGCGGCATCGCCACCGTCTTCGACATGCCGAACACCAGCCCGGCGATCACGAACGCCGAAATGCTGGAATGGAAGCAAGCTTACGTCGATGCGAACAGCTACACCGATTTCGGCATCTATATCGGCGCCACGAAGCAGAACATCGGCGAACTCGCCGCGCTAGAAACCGCCGATGGCGTGTGCGCGATCAAGCTGTTCGCCGGCAGCAGCACCGGCGATCTGCTGGTGGAGGACGATGCGAGCATCGAAGCCGTGATGCGCGCCGGTCGCCGCCGCATCGCCTTCCATTCCGAGGACGAGTATCGCTTGCAGTCGCGGCGCGCGATGTTCCACACCGGCATGGCGTATGCGTGCCACATGCAATGGCGCGATCCGGAATGCGCGTTCCTCGGCACACGCCGCATCGTGGCGCTGGCGCGCAAAACCGGCCGGCCGGCGCATATCGTGCACGTGTCCACGGCCGAGGAATTCGATTTTCTGGCGCGTCATCGCGACATCGCAACAGCCGAAGTGCTCGTGAACCATCTCACGCAGATGGCGCCGGAATGCTACGAGCAGCTCGGCGGCTATGCGGTGATGAACCCGCCGATCCGCGACCGGCCGCATTGGCAGGCCGCCTGGGAAGCGGTGCGCGACGGCCGTGTGGATACGCTCGGCTCCGATCACGCGCCGCACAGCCGCGCCGCGAAGGAGCGTCCGTGGCCAGAAACCGCGGCGGGGCTCACCGGCGTGCAGACCGCGCTGCCCATCATGCTGAACCACGTGAACCAGGGTCGGCTCAGCCTGGAACGACTCGTGGATTTGATGGCTGCCGGACCCGCAAGGGTTTACGGCGCGCTGCGCAAAGGCGGGATCCGGGTCGGCTACGACGCGGATTTCTCGATAGTCGATCTGCAGCGCCGCCACCGCATCACGCGGGAGTGGATCGCGACCCCCGCCGGCTGGACACCATTCGATGGCATGGCCGTTACGGGCTGGCCGGTGGCTGTCGTGCTGCATGGCCGAGTCACGATGCGAGATGACGAGGTGATCGGTCGCCCGACCGGCAAACGGGTGAAATTCAGGAGCTGACGTGCGTCGGCTAAAAAAATGTGTATTTGCGCGCTTCAGTCTCGTTTTTCAGGCAATAGCGACGTTTCTGATAGCTGTGGCCCATAAGCCAAGCCCTTCCTGGCGATAGCGCCACAGCTACATCCACCTCCGGGGGAGACGTCTTCTTCTCCCTTCCGGTTTCGTCGTGATCCGGCCGGCGGTGCTGACGCTATCCTCATTCGGCTCAGGCCAAGTCAAAATTTCTTTTTGCAGGCAATGGGTTGACCCGAGATCGAGAGCGATGGCACCGGAAGAATAGGGGGTGTGTGAAACGTATCACACTTCGTTTCGCTCCCGTTGGGTTAAACCTTCGTTCATCTTCGGACAGGGAAGTGCTCGGCCATGTCGTGCTTTGAAACCCCAGAAAGCGGATCGGTGGTGGTTTTTCAGCCACGTTTCAGTGCGTGCGCAAGTCTCACTTCATGGGACAGGATGGAAGTGCATCGCTGGCGCGAGCAGGCCCGCAGCTTCGGCTACGATCGGCTCGTCATTCACGAGCGTCTCGCCGGAGACCCGCCGGAAGTCGGCAGCTTTCTCTCGGTCTATCGCCGCGGCGAGCCATGGTCGCGTTTCGGCATCACGCGCGTCGCCGGCAGGGTGCTCGCCTGGTGCTGCCGCACCGGTAGCGATATCGGCCGCTTCGACTCGGTTTCGGCCGCGCTGCATGCGCTGCTTCCCGTCGAGGTGAGCCCAATGGCTTGCCTGGCGCTCACCGGCGGCGCCGACAACGTCATCCGCTTCGCCGCCCTGCCGAACTGAGCCGGCGGCCGGGGCGATCAGGCTGCCGGCGGCCGGTGCAGCCGCGTGAGCGCGGCTCGCAACGCATGGCCGATCGGCACCGGCCGGCGCGTGGCGCGATCGACGAACACATGCACGAACCAGCCCAGCGCCGCCGGAAGCTCGGCGGCTTGCGCGAACAGCCCGATGCCATAGCGCACCGAGCTGCGGCCCAACGTTTCCACGCGCAACCCGGCCTCCACGGTCTGCGGAAACGCGAGCGCGCCCACGAACCGGCAATGCGATTCCGCGCAAACGCCGATCGCGGCGCCGGTGTGGATGTCCAGGCCGCCGGCCTCGATGAGAAACCTGTTTATAACTGTGTCGAAATAGCTGTAATAGGTCACGTTGTTCACGTGGCCGTAGATGTCGTTGTCCATCCAGCGGGTCGGAACGCTGACGAAATGCGGGAAATCGCCCCGCCTGGCGCCCGCTTTGGCAGGCGCCTCAGCCAAGGCCGGTGAACAGCGGTGTGGAAAGGTAGCGCTCGGCGAAGCTCGGCGCGATGCCAACGATCAGCTTGCCGGCGTTCGCGGGCTCGCGCGCCAGTTCCAGCGCGGCGTGCAGCATCGCACCGCCAGAAATGCCCAGCGGCAGCCCCTCCAGCCGCGCCGCCCGGCGCGCCGCGGCCAGCGCCTCGCGTTCCGAAACCGTCACGATCCGGTCGATCTGCCCGCGCTCCAGCACGCCCGGCATGAAACCCGGCCCGATGCCCTGAATACCGTGCGGTCCGGGCTCGTCGCCGGAGAGCACGGCGCTTTCGGCCGGCTCCACGCCGACGATCGCAAATCCCGGCCGGCGCGCGCGCAGCGCCCGACCGATGCCGGTCAGCGTGCCCCCCGTGCCCACGCCGCCGATCACCATATCCACCAAGCCACCGCTATCGGTCCAGATTTCCTCGGCCGTCGTGGTCTCGTGGATCGCCGGATTGGCCGGATTGTCGAATTGCCGCGGCATCCAGGCATCCGGCGTGGATGCCTGGATGGCCTCGGCGCGCGCGATCGCGCCGGCCATGCCCAGCTTCTGCGGCGTGAGTTCCACCTCCGCGCCCATCAGCCGCAACATCCGCCGCCGTTCCAGCGAGGCGCTTTCCGGCATGGTTACAATCAGCCGGTAGCCGCGCGCCGCCGCCACGAAAGCCAGCGCGATGCCGGTATTGCCGCTGGTCGGTTCCACGAGCACCGAACGCCCCGGTGCGATCTCCCCAGCCGCCTCCGCCGCCTCCACCATGCCGAGCCCGATCCGGTCCTTCACCGAGCCGAGCGGATTGAAGAACTCCAGCTTGAGCGCCAGGTCGGCCACCAGCCCGTCCGCTTGCGAAAGCCGCGGCAGCCGCACCATTGGCGTGCCGCCTACGGTTTCCAGCACGTTGGCGTAGATAAGGCCGCGCGGCGCCGCCATTCGCAGCCCGGATTTTCGCGGCATTCGGTTGGACATTGCGGCACCCTGAAGGCATTTTGCGGTCTGGCACCGCATTTTGCGCGAATCTGCGGCCGGGGAGTAAGCCCCGGATGGTTCGGGGAGCAAGACCATGATCGTCCGGCGGGATCGCGGCATGTTGGCGCTGCTGATCATGCTGGATGTGGCTTTCCACGCCGGCCGCACCGCCACCGTGAATGCCGCCGACATCGCCGATCGCGCCGGGCTGGCGCGCCGGGGCATCGAGCCGCTGCTGCAAACCCTGTCCCGATCCGGCCTGCTGGAGAGCATCCGCGGCCCGCGCGGCGGCTACCGGCTCGGCCGCCCCCGCCGGGATATTCGCTTGAACGAGGTGGTGCGGGTGGCGCTCGCCGAGGCCGACCCGGCCGAGGACGGCCCGCAAGGGGAGTTGCAGCGCCTGGTCATCGAGCCGCTGTGGGGCGAGCTGGACGCCGAACTGGCGGCCAGGCTGGGCGGGATGTCGCTCGATGATCTGGTGCGCCGCAGCGAGGCGGCAGGCCTCGCGCGGCCGAATGCGGAGCCGATCACGTTTTCCATTTAGCGCGGTTCGCTGGATTTTTTGCTGCCGGATTCCGGGGGTATTTCCACGTGAAGCCACCGCGCAACTCGAACAGCTACTCCTATTGAACGGCGTGGAATTGACGCCATTATCCAGCCGCTTAGGCGCGTGAAACCGGCGAGGTTTTGCGCGACTTGAGGACCGGGCGAGCCGCCTGCCCTACGCCGGAGCCCACGAGATGGCCGAGCCGAAGCTTTCCGCTGTGGAGACCCTGAAGGCCGAAAGCCGCTTCCTGCGCGGCACGCTGGCCGAGGAACTCGCCGCCGGCGGCATTCAGGTCAGCGAAGATGCCTACCAGCTCCTGAAATTCCACGGCAGCTACGAACAATTCGATCGCGACACGGCGACGTTCCGCAAGCAGCACGGGCAGGAGAAGGAATACCAGTTCATGCTGCGCGTGCGCATGCCGGGCGGCCGGCTCACCGCGCGCCAGTACCTGGATATGGACCGGCTGGCCAACGATCGCGCCAACGGCAGCATCCGGATCACCACCCGCCAGGGCATCCAGTTCCACGGCATCCTGAAAGGCGATCTGAAACCCGCGATCGCCGACGTTAATCGAGCGATGCTTACCACCATGTCGGCCTGCGGCGACGTGGTGCGCAACATCACAGCCTCGCCCACGCCGCGCCGCGATGGCCGGCATGCACAAATGGAGGCGGATGCGCGGCGTCTCTCGGAGCACCTGAAGCCGAAATCCCGCGCCTATTTCCAGATTTTCCTCGACGAGGCGCCGAAGCCCGACACCGACGAAACCGAACCGCTGTACGGCGCCACCTATCTGCCGCGCAAATTCAAGGTGGGAATCACGCTGCCCGAGGACAACACGATCGACGTGCTCACGAACGATCTCGGGATCGTCGCGATCTTCGCGGGCGAGACGCTGCTGGGCTACAACATCGCCATCGGCGGCGGCCTCGGCATGACGCACAACAACCCGCGCACCTATCCGCGCCTGGCCACCCCCATCGCCTTCGTGCCGTCGCACGAGCTGATCGGCATCGTCGATGCGGTGATCGCCTTGCAGCGCGATCACGGCGACCGCACCAACCGTCGCCGCGCCCGCCTGAAATACGTCATCGACGACCGCGGCCTGCCCTGGATCCGCGAAACCCTGGCTGGATATTTCGGCAAACCCCTGGCACCGCCGCGCCCGATGCGACTCGAAATCCCCGATCTGCTCGGCTGGCACGAACAGGGCGACGGCCTGCTCTGGCTCGGCGTCCCGGTCGCCGCCGGCCGCATCGGCGATTTCCCGCAAAGCGCCCAACTCCGCACCGCGCTCCGCGACATCGCCACTTCCTACGACGTTCGTTTCACACTGACACCGCAACAGGATATTCTGATCACCGATATCGCCCCCGAACACCGCGGCGCTATCGCGGCCACGCTGCGCGCGCATGGCGTGACGCTGGCCGAAGACCTCACGCCCATGGCGCAATACGCGCTTTCCTGCCCCGCGCTCCCCACCTGCGGCCTGGCACTTACCGAGGCCGAACGCATGCACGGCGAAATCGTCGGCGGCATCGACGTGCTGCTGGCCAAATACGGCCTCTCCGACCGCCGCCTCAGCCTGCGCATCACCGGCTGCCCGAACGGCTGCACCCGCACCTATGCCGGCGATATCGGCATTGTCGGCCGCATGCCGGGTTTCTACGCCATTTTCGTCGGCGGCGATTTCGAGGGCACGCGGCTGAATTTCAAGCTGCTGGAAAAAGTTCCGCACGCGGAAGTGATTTCCAGTTTCGATCCGCTCTTCGCCGCCTGGGCGCGGCACGGCCACGGCGACGAAGGCTTCGGCGATTTCTGCGCGCGCCTGGGTGCGGCCGAGCTTCTGGCGCTCTATCCGGAGAAGCGCAGCGCGGCCTGATCGCCCGGTGTGGTCAGCGGGCCGGTTTGACAAGCCGCACGCGGGCGTGCCACTGCCGCGCCCCTCCCCCGCTACAGGTTCCGTATGGCCAAGCCCGAACTCGGATTGAAGCGCGTTTGCGTTGCCTGCGGCGCGCGCTTCTACGATCTGCAGAAAAGCCCCGCGATCTGCCCGAAATGCGCCACCGAGCAGCCGCTGGAGCAGCCGCGGCTGCGCCGTCCACCGAGCGTCGTGATGGAAGACAAGCGGCCGAAGAAGCCGGTGCCTGTCGAGGATGCGGAGGCGGATGCCGAGGTGGAGGTGGCCGAGGACGAGGCCGAGGAAGGCGTACTGGAGGATACCTCCGAGCTCGAGGACGATGCCGACGCGATCAGCGGCGATATCGAAGTGGAGCCGGATGGCGACGAGGCGGAGCGGTAGCCACGCCGCTTGTGCCGGCCGGCACCCGACCGTATCTCGCGCCCATGCGTCGGTTTCTGCTGGCGGCGGTGGTGCTGACGGCGACCGGGGCCGCGCACCATCCGCTCCGGCCGCATCTGCTGGGCTATTTCGCTGACTGGGTGGCGGCAACGCACCCGGAAGCCGGCGTGCCGGTGTGCTATGCTTTCACGCGGGCGCTGGTGCATCCCGACATCGTGCTGACCGTGACGCGCCGATCGCACGGGCACGACACGGTAGCGGTAAGCCTGGGCTACAGGCCGCGCGAGCATGGCCCGGCCTATCTGCAGGTTGGGCCGGACCGGGTGGGCATGTATGTTTCGGGCCGGTCCACCTTTGCGCGGCATGGTGGCGCGGCGGTGGGGGCGCTGATCCACGTGCCGCGGGCGTACGGCAATTTTCCCGGGCGGGGCATCGATGCGCGGCAGAGCGAGACGTTCAGCATGAAGGGATTGGCCGACGCCTACGCGGCGGCGGGAAGGGGTTGCCCCGAGCCATGAACGCAAGCCTCACCGAGGCCGAGCGCTCGCGCATCCTGGCCAAAACGGCACGGTTCGACCCGCCGGCCGAGATGGAGCCGGACGGCCGGCGCGAGCTTGTGGGCTTGTCGCGCGCGGAGCTGGAAGCGGAAATGCTGGAAATCGGCGAAAAGCCGTTCCGGGCGCGCCAGCTCTGGCACTGGATCTACCATCGCGGCGAGACCGACTTCGCCGCCATGACCCCGCTCGGCAAGCCGCTCACGGCGAAGCTCGCCCAACATCATGTGCTGCGCCGGCCAGCCGCCGATGCGTGCGAAGGCGTGGATGGCACGCGCAAATTTCTGTTCCGCTTCCGCGATGGCCAGCAGGCCGAGACGGTGTATATCCCCGATCCGGACGAGGACCGCGGCGCGGTGTGCCTCTCCAGCCAGGTGGGGTGCACGTTGTCGTGCCGCTTCTGCCACACCGGCACGCAGGCATTGGTGCGCAATCTGGGCGCGGCCGAGATCGTGGGCCAGTTCATGGCCGTGCGCGACGCCTATGGCGAGTGGCCGAGCCCCACCGGCGACACGCCACGGCGGCTCAGCACCATCGTGCTGATGGGCATGGGCGAGCCGCTATATAATTACGAAAACGTCGCAAAAGCCATGCGCATCGTGATGGATGGCGAGGGCATCGCACTCTCGCGCCGGCGCATCACGCTTTCCACATCGGGCGTGGTGCCGATGATGGACCGTTGCGGCGAGGAACTGGGCGTGAGTTTGGCGGTTTCGCTGCATGCGGTAACCGACGAGCTGCGCGACGAGCTGGTGCCGCTGAACCGCAAATATCCGATCGCCGAGCTGTTGGCCGCGTGCCGCCGCTATCCCGGGGCCTCGAACGCGCGGCGCATCACGTTCGAATACGTGATGCTGAAAGGCATCAACGACAGCGAGGCCGAAGCCCGCGAACTGGTGCGCCTGATCCGCGGCATGCCGGCCAAGGTGAATTTGATCCCGTTCAATCCCTGGCCCGGCAGCATTTATGAGCCCAGCAGCGGCAATGCGCTGCATCGCTTTGCGCGGATCGTCAACGATGCGGGTTTTTCGGCGCCGATCCGCACGCCACGCGGACGCGACATCCTCGCCGCCTGCGGCCAGTTGAAAACCGCGAGCGAACGGCGCCCAGGACCGATATGATCCGGATCGACCGCGTAATCACGAAGGGTGGCGATCGGGGCGAGACCTCGCTCGGCGATGGCACGCGTGTGGCCAAGGATTCGCTGCGCGTCGAGGCGATCGGCACGGTGGACGAGGCGAATGCGGCAATCGGCCTGCTGCGGCTGCACGCGAATGCGGCGGCCGACGCGATGCTCGCGCGCATCCAGCACAATCTGTTCGACATCGGTGCCGATCTTTGCGTGCCCGGCGAGGGCGGCGCGCGGCTGCGTGTGGATGGCACGATCGCCGACCGGCTGGAGGCCGAAGTCGTCGAGATGAACGCCACGCTTTCGCCGCTGACCAGCTTCGTGCTGCCCGGCGGCACCCCCGCCGCGGCGCACGCGCATCTGGCACGCACCGTGGTGCGCCGCGCCGAGCGCGCCGTGGTTCGGCTCGCGGCCGCCGAGGACGTGAACCCCGCGGTGATCCGGGCGCTGAACCGGCTTTCCGATCATCTGTTCGTGCTCGGCCGCCGGCTGAACGGCAATGGCGCCGGCGACGTGCTGTGGGAGCAGGGCGGCGGACGATCCTGAACGCGCTTCCATCCTGGCGATATCGCGCGGTGGATAAGTGCAGGACGGTGCGGCGTAATTGGTCGCCGGCTGCTCCGGCACGCCGGATCTGCCGAAATTCGCCCCAGCCGTTCCGCCGTCGCCGCCTCGTGCGGCCGCTTTTTTTCAGCCGTTCGGCGGACCGCTGTCCCACGTGAGAAAACGATATTTCCAGGCCGGACCGCTGAGCGATCCATCCAGCCGCATCAGCACGCGACGGATGAAACGGGATTTCTCCGGTCCCGTTGCCGTCGCGGTGATCTGCAGCACGATCGGGCCGCGCACATCGGGCTGATCCACGGTGAGGTTGGCAACACGTTGCGCGCGCGAAATGGCCGCCAGCACCGCGGGGCTGGCATAAGGCAGCCAGGGGCCCTGTTCCAGCGCCAACGTCAGATAGGGCAGCGCCGCACGATACAAAGCCGGCGTCATGCCGCGCACCAGCTTCAGCTCGTCCAGCCGTTCGAATTCCTGGCCGGGCGGCCCCCACATGCGGCCCTCCATGCGGTATTGCGCCGGCACGCCCTCCTCGCTGTCGCCAGGGCCGCCCTGCTGGTGCCAATCCTCGATGCCATGCGCCGCCGCGCTCGATGTTGTGTTGTCGAAACCAAGCCCGATGAACAGCGCTTCCAGAAGCTGCTCCGGCACCTGGTTGATGTCCAGCTTGCCGCGCTCGTCCTCGATCTCCACATGCACATGGCCGCCCGGTTCGTTGAGTTCGTAGATCCCGGCCTGCACCGGCCAAGCCTCGCCGGTGCCGTCCAGCAGATGCCAGATGGTTTCGTAAACCGCGCCATCGGCCGCTTCCTCAAGCTGCGCCGATTGCCGCAACGCCGCCGCCATGTGCGATTCCGCCCGCCCCGCCCCGGTGATCTGCGAAGCCAGGATCGCCAGCAGCACCATCGCCCACAGCACCAGCAGCAGCGCAAACCCACGATCGTCGCCGGTTCTGTTTCGCATCAAAAACTGCCGTTCGTGTCGATCATCGTGGGCACCAGCAGCACGGGCCAATGCCGCTGGCCCTTCTGCGGCACGATCTGCACCTGCACCAGTGCCGGCAGGTTCGAATCCGTCCAGTTCGAAAGCCATTTGCCGCCATCCCCCGCGCTTTGCCGGTAGGTGAAATCCAGGTGATCCATGTTCTCGGCAAGCACGATCTCGGTCGGCGGCGCCGCGGGGAAAAGTGCCACCGCGTTCGGGTGCGGCCGCCAGCGCAGAACCAGCCGGTGATGATCGTCGATCCCAAGCGCCACCTCGCAGCGCCGCGTGGTGGAAACCGCAGGCTGGTCCGGCATGCGCGTGATGAACGCCACGCGGTGCGCTTCGCCGGCGAATGGCTTGTCGTCGGCCGCCATTGGCGCCGCGGCCTCCTGGAACAGATTGCGCAGCACGCGTTCGGTGCGCTCCATCTCGCCCGCCCGGTCCGCCAGCCGCGTCTCCAGCGTCCACGCATGAATGCCAAACCGCGTCGCCTGCGAAAGCCCGGCAACCACAAACCCGAGCACCACCATCGCCACAATGATTTCGAGCAGCGTGAAACCTGAATCGGTTGCCAGTTGCCAGTCGTCAGTTGCCAGAATTGACGCCCGCTTTCTGGAAACTGGAAACTGCAAACGGTTCACTGGGCCTGGCTCCGCGTATCCATCCGCCTTGTGGCCAGCTTCAATTCGCGCTTATGGCTGCCGTCCTTCCAGGATTCGGTCGCTTCGATCTCGTAGAGGATAGCGGCGGTCGGCGGCGTGTCGTTGGCGCGGTCCACCTCGCTCATCGTAAGCTGCCGCGTGCCCACCGGCCGCACATGCAGGCGCCAGGAAAACCCGTCCCCCTCCACGCCGCTGGTATCCTGCTCGGCAATCGCATCGCCGTGCCCCACGGCGGCCAGATGCGATCGCGCCAGCGATACCGCTTCGGCATATTTCGCCGCCCGATCGGTAGCGCGCAGCCCCAGCGTCACGCCGTTCATCATCGTGCCGATCGCCAGCGCCGCAATCACAAACGCCACCGTAACTTCCAGCAGCGTAAAGCCTGAATCAGTTGCCAGTTTCCAGTTCCCAGTGGCCAGACGGCGGTGCGGCCGGTAGCGCGAACGCTTCTGGAAACTGGCAACTGGAAACTGGCAACTATTTCGCATCTTCCACCTTCACCTGCCCGGTCAGCCACTCCGTCGTGATGCGCAGCCGGCGGCTGCCCTGGCCGAGTTCGATCGTGCCGCCGCTCGCGCTGCCATCGGGCGCGAAACGAATGATGCGCACCGGCCCCGGCCCGGCAATCGCGCCCGGCTCCACGGTGATCTGCGTGTCGGCCGCGATCTTCTGCGCCGCGCCGCCATCCGGCGCGATGCGGTGGCGCGGCGGATCGATCGCCACGTCCACGATGGCGCTCCGCGCAATGGCGGTGGCGCGCGCCTGCCGCAGCGTCTGCGCAATGGCGCCCGCCGCCGCGCGCGTCTGCAAACCCTGGCTGCGCCGCGGCCCGCGGGAAACCACGATGCCGACCATCAGCGCCATGATGGCCAGTACGATCACCAGCTCCAGCAGCGTAAAGCCGGAATCCTGTGCCAAATGGGCGCCGCGCCGCATGGCGGCACACAACGCCGGGCGGATGCGGCTGGCAAGTTAAAGGCTTTCCAGGCGCGGCGCCTTGGCGGCCCGGCATGCGGTCCGTATCCTGCCGCCCATGCCGTTCCCGTTTTCCGCCATCGTCGCCCAGGACGAGATGAAGCAGGCGCTGCTCATCGCTGCCGTCGATCCCGGGATCGGCGGCGTGCTGGTGTTCGGCGATCGCGGCACCGGCAAATCCACCGCCATCCGCGCCCTCGCCGCCCTGCTGCCCGAAATGCGGGTGGTGAGCGGCTGCCCCTATAATTGCGATCCCGCCGAGCACGGCGCCCGCTGCGTCGGCGGCTGCCCCGGCCTCGGCGGCCGCGCCAAATCGGTGCCGGTGCCCGTGGTCGATCTGCCGCTCGGCGCCACCGAAGATCGGGTGGTCGGCGCGCTGGATCTGGAACGCGCGCTCGCCGCCGGGGTCAAGGCGTTCGAACCCGGCCTGCTGGCCCGCGCCAATCGCGGCTTCCTCTACATCGACGAAGCCAATCTCCTGGAGGATCATCTCGTCGATCTGCTGCTCGACGTCGCCGCCTCCGGCGAAAACCTTGTGGAGCGCGAGGGCATCAGCATCCGCCATCCGGCGCGCTTCGTGCTGGTCGGCAGCGGCAACCCCGAGGAAGGCGAGCTGCGGCCGCAATTGCTCGATAGGTTCGGCCTTTCGGTGGAAGTGAAAACGCCCAACGATCTGCCCACCCGCGTGCAAGTGGTGCGTCGGCGCGACGAATATGAACGCAATCCCGCCGCCTTCGCCGCGCAATGGAAACGGGCCGAGGCCGCCACGCGCAAGCGCATCCTCACCGCCCGCGAGCGGCTCCCGGCTGTGGCCGTGCCCGATGCGGCCATCGAACGCGCCGCCTCGCTCTGCCTGTCGCTCGGCACCGATGGGCTGCGCGGCGAACTCACGCTGATTCGCGCCGCGCGCGCGCTGGCGGCGCTGGAAGGGCAAGCGGAAGTGGAAGATGCGGCGCTGCGCCGGGTCGCCCCCTCCGCGCTGCGCCACCGCCTGCGCCGCAATCCGCTCGATGAGGCCGGATCGACCACCAGGGTGGAGCGGGCGCTGGGCGAGGTGTTCGCGGCGTGAACGATGCGCAAGCCGCGCTCGCGATATTGGCCGTGGATCCGGGCCTCGGCGCGATATGGCGCGGCGGCCCGGGCCCGGTGCGCGAGCGCTTTCTCGCGGCCTTGCGCGAAGCCCTGCCGAAAGGCGCGCCCTTCCTGCGCATGGCCGCCGCCATCGACGAAACCGCGCTGCTCGGCGGCCTCGATCTGGCGGCCACGCTGGCTTCCGGCCGCCCGGTGGCCGAACGCGGCCTGCTGGCCCGGGCGGAAGGCGGCGTGCTCGTGGCCGCCATGGTCGAGCGCCTGCCGGCCGGCACCGCCGCCATCCTGGCCCAGGCGCTCGACAAGGCAACCGCCGCCTTCGCCGTCGTGGCGCTCGACGAAGGGATAGAAGACGAGCGCGCGCCGGAATCGCTACGCGACCGCCTGGGCCTGCACCTGGCAATCGCCGCGCTGTTCGAACCGGGGGCGAGCGCCGCGGAAATCACGGCGGCCCGCGCGCGGCTCGCCGAGATCGCGGTGCCGGAACCGGCCTCCGCCGCGCTCACCGCAACCGCAATGGCACTCGGCATCGCCTCATTGCGCGCGCCGCTGCTGGCGTTGCGCGCCGCGCGGGCCGCCGCTGCCCTCGCCCAGCGCACGGAAATCGGCGAAGCCGAGCTGGAACTCGCCGCACGCCTGGTATTGGCGCCGCGCGCGACCGTAGTGCCGGCGCCGCAAGAGGAACGCCCGCCCGACGCACCGGAACCCGAAAAGCGGGACCGGGAGGAGAACGAAGGCACCGGCGCGCTCGCCGACCAGGTGCTGCAAGCCGCGCGCGCGGCGCTGCCGCCGGG
>CAXUEX010000028.1:0-25203 GCA_964250215.1 uncultured Acetobacteraceae bacterium
AGCCAGGTGCTACATACCGCGGGCGTTACCCCGTGCGCGCGGAAGGGAGACCTATGCGTCCAACGAGCATCCTGCGCCTGGCGCCCTGCCTGGGCTTGGCAGTCCTCGCCGCCTGTGCCAGCAAACCGCCCACTTCCGACCCCGAGGCGCTGCAGGACTACCAGCAGACCAACGATCCGCTGGAACCCACCAACCGCTTCTTCTACCGGGTGAACGACACGCTGGATGCCTACACGCTGAAGCCGGCCGCCCAGGCCTACGTGTATGTGCTGCCCGCCCCGGTTCGCACCGGCGTGCACAACGTGCTCGCCAACCTTGGCAGCCCGGTGCTGCTGGCCGACGACGTGAGCCAAGGCAAGCCGCGCCGCGCCGGCACCACTTTCATGCGCTTCATGATAAATTCCAGCGCCGGCGTGCTGGGCGTGTTCGACGTGGCGAAAAGCCTCGGCTACCCGGCGCATGACAGCAATTTCGGCATTACGCTGGCGCTATGGGGCGTGCCCGAAGGGCCCTATCTCTACCTGCCCCTGCTCGGCCCCAACAGCCCGCGCGGCCTCACCGGCTTCGCGGTGGATACCGGCATCGACCCGTTCAACTATGTGCCGCACGGCTACGGCCTGCTCACGCTGAACTGGGCGCGCTATGGCTTTGGCACGCTCGACACCCGCTCGCGTTATCTGGGCGACATCGACAAGGTGAAGGCCAGTGCGCTCGACCCCTACGCCACGTTCCGCAGCCTCTATCGGCAGACCACGAATTCCAGCATCGAAAAGGTGCGGAACGACAACGCAACCACCACGCCCGACTGGTATAAGTAACGGAGCCCGCATGACCCTCACCCGCCGTTCCTTCCTGCTGCTGGGCACCACGCTTGCGGTGCTCGCCGCCACCGGCTTGCCATCCGCCTACGCGCAAGGCGAAGCCGGCGCGCAAAGCTTCGTGAAGTCCTTCGCCGACGAGCTGGTGGGCATCGTCAATGGCCCCGGTAGCACGGCGCAGAAGCAGCAGGCCCTGCTGCCAGTGATCGACCGCAACGTCGATGTCGCCACCATCGCCCGCTTCTGCCTCGGCCGCTTCTGGAACGGCGCCTCGCCCACGCAGCAGCAGCAATATGTCGGCCTGTTCCACCAGGTGCTGCTGAACAACATCAGCGGCCATCTCGGCGACTACCAGGGTGTGAGTTACCAGCTCACCGGCACGCATGTTCAGGGCAGCGAAACCCTGGTCGGCACTACCATATCGCGCCCACAACAATCTGCCATCGACGTGCAATGGGTGGTGAGCGATTCCAGCGGCACCCCGAAAGTGGTGGATCTCGTGGCCGAGGGCAGCTCCATGCGCCTCACGCAACGCCAGGATTACGCCAGCTACCTCAGCCGCCACGGCTTTTCGATAGACGCGCTGATTGCGGCCTTGAAACGGCAGTTGGCCAGCGGGGGCTGAAGCGCGGGCAGGTCGGTGCCGCGCTTAATCCGCGATTTCGGGCTGCCGGTCTGTCGGCGCCGGGGCCTCGGCCATCGCCGCATCGATATCGGCGGCAGCGGGCATAGCGGGCTGCGCGCCTAGCCGCGTGGTGGATAGCGCCGCGGCCACCGCCGCCCGCCGCAACGCACGGCGCAGATCCATGCCGCGGTCGATTGCCGCCGCGAATACGCCAGTGAAACAATCGCCCGCGCCGGTGCTGTCGCGCATATGCACCCGCAGCGCCGGCATTCGCAGATAGCCGCCATCGCTCGCGGCTTCCGCGCCTTGCACGCCCATCATCCGCACGGCAATCGTGCCCAGCGCGGCGCGCATGGAAGCCGGATTGTTGCCCGTGCCCAGATGCTCGCCCAGCCAAGCGATTTCCTCGCTGTTGCCCAGCAGGAAATCGGCGCAGCTCAGCGCGCCCGCATCGATCGGCTGCGGTGGCGAAAATAACAGGACGCTGCGCGCGCCGCCAGCGCGGGCGCGCCGCAGCAACGCCGCTGTGTGCTCGGGATCGGGCTCCATTTGCAGCAGCAGCGTGGTTCCTGGCCGTAGCGCCGCATCCGGAATCTGTGCCGCGCTCGCGTGCAGATTGGCACCAGGCTCGGCCACCACCATGGTGTAGCCCTTGGCATCCACGCACACCGCGGCATGACCCGTTGTTTCCGGCACGCGCGCCACCCAGCCCAGATCGACACCATCGCGCGCCAACCCGGCCAGCGCTGCCTCGGCCAGCCCGTCCTCTCCCACCGCACCGGCAAGCTTCACTTCTGCCCCGTCGCGCGCCGCCGCCGCCGCCTGGTTCGCCGCCTTGCCGCCCGGTTCGATGCGCGCGCCCACGCTCCACACCGTCTCGCCCGCGCCCGGCAGATGGGCCAGCGGGTAAATCACATCCAGATTGATGGTGCCGAACACCAGCAGCATTCCACCGCAGCGCGCGCCGCGCCCGGCCGGTTCCCACGCAACCACAAACCGGCCGCGGCATTGTAGGCGCACACCCTCTCCCACGCGAGCCGGTTCCCGCATGGTGGCTATTTTTCAACCCCGAGCCACGCTGATCGCTCGCACCGCGTGGCTCGCGGCCGCGCTGCTGCTGGCGCTCGGCGTCGGCTGGTGGTGGCTGGCGCCGCGCACGCTGTGGGCGCGTCGCGTCGGCTTCCCGATCGATCAGCCGGTGCCGTTCAGTCACGAACACCATGTCGCCGGGCTCGGCATCGATTGCCGCTTCTGCCACACCGCCGTGGAGGTTTCCGCCAAAGCCGGCTTGCCGCCCACGTGGACGTGCATGACCTGCCATTCGCAGATCTGGACGAATGCGGCGCTGCTCGCCCCGGTGCGCGAAAGCTTGGCCGAAGGCAAGCCGCTGGTGTGGGGTCGGGTGAACAATCTGCCGGACTACGTCTATTTCAATCATTCGATACACGTCGCTAAAGGGGTCGGCTGCGCCGAATGCCACGGCCATGTCGATCGCATGCCGCTCACCTGGAAAGCCGCGACGCTGGAGATGCAGTTCTGCCTGAATTGCCACCGCAATCCGGGGCCGCGCCTGCGCCCCGAAAGCCAGATCTACAACACCGAATGGCAACGCGACGCGCGCACGCCCTCGCCGAAGACGCTGCTGGCGCATTATGGCGTGCCGAGCCGCAACCTCACCGATTGCTCGATATGCCACCGATGAAACAATGGCGCGGCAGCCCGGAAGCGGCGGCGCGTATCGAGCGCGAATTTCCGGCGCTTGCCGGCGCGCTGGCGCGGCCGGAATCCCGCCGCCAAGTGCTGCGCCTGATGGCCGCCAGCATGGCGCTGGGCGGACTCGCTGGTTGCGACGACCCCAGCCAACCTGACGGACATTACTTCCCGGCGGTGAACCCGGCGGCCGATATCGTGCCCGGCTTGCCAAACCATTACGCCACCGCACTTGAAGATGGCGGCGCCGGCGCCGGCATCGTGGTTACCCAGCAGATGGGCCGGCCGATCAAGGTGGAAGGCAATCCGGGGCATCCCGCCAGCCTTGGCGCCACCAGCATCCACGGCCAGGCCGTGCTGCTGGATTTCTACGACATCGACCGGCAATCCGGCGTGCTGCACGCTGGCGACGTGGCCACCGATCAGGCATTGCAACTCGCGATGCTGGCCGAACGCAGCCGCCTTGCCGAAACGCAGGGTAGCGGGTTTCGCATTCTCACCGGCCGAATGCTATCGCCCTCGTTGCAAACCGCGCTCACCGCGCTGGTGCAGCGCTACCCGCGCGCGCAGTGGCATCGCTGGGAACCGGTGTTGCGCGATGCGGTGTGGCGCGGCACGGAACTCGCGTACGGCAGACAGCTCGATGTGCTGCCGCGGGTGGAAAAGGCCGATGTGATCCTGGCGCTGGAGAGCGATCTGATCGGCGGCGCACCCGGCCATTTGCGCCACGCCCGCGATTTTGCTGGCCGCCGCAACCCGGTGCGCGCGCGCATGAGCCGCGTGTATGCGGCCGAAGCCGTGCCGACGACGATCGGCGGCAGCGCCGACCACCGCATTGTTGCTGGTCCGCGCGAAATGCATGCCGCGCTCACGGCACTCGCATCGATGCTGCTGGAAAGCGGCAGTGCCGCTGACGCGCCGCGCTGGGTGGCTGCCTGCGCCGCCGATCTGCACGCAGCCGGTCCGCGCGCGCTGATCCATGCGGGACCGGAACTGTCGGCCGAAGCGCACGCCCTGGTGCACCGCTTGAACGAACGGCTCGGCGCCCGTGGCACCACGTTCGACCTGATCGAGCCCGCCGTCTGGCAGCCGGGAGACGAGGCAGCCAGCATGGCGGCGCTGCTGGCCGCTATGCAGGCAGGCCGCGTCGAAACCCTGCTGATCCTGGGCAGCAACCCGGTTTACGCCCAGCCGGGCTTTGCCGCCGCACTGCGCCGCGTGCGCTTCAGCCTGTCCACCGCGCCGAGCCCGGACGAGACCGCGCGTGTCGCCACCTGGCATGTTCCTCAGACGCATCTGTTCGAGGCCTGGGGCGATATCCGCGCGCACGATGGCACAGTCACCATTCAGCAACCGCAGGCCTTGCCGCTGTTCGGCGGCCGCGCCGCGGTAGAAACGCTCGCGCTGTTCACTGGTGAGCCGGCAGCGGGCGTGCGGCAGACATGGCGCCCCGCGCTCGACGATGCGGCCTGGCAGGATGCGCTTGCGAACGGCGTGGTGCCGAACACCGCGTATGTGCCCGTGGAAGACAAGCCTCAGGCCGCGACGCCGATGCTGTCAACGCCGGTCGCAAGCGAGCTGAACCTGCTGCTGCGGCCGGATCCCAATCTGCTCGACGGCCGCTACGCGAATAATCCGTGGTTGCAGGAACTGCCGCGGCCGATCGGCAAGCTGGTGTGGGACAATCCGTTGCTGATTGCGCCCGCGCTTGCGCAGCGCATGACGCTTGAAGATGGTGACGAGGTGGAAATCGGACTTGGCGGCCGCACGTTGCGCGCGTCGGTCTGGATGGTGCCTGGCTTGGCCGAGGATTGCACGGTGCTGTGGCTCGGCGGCGGTCGCACGAGCGCGGGTGAGGTGGGCAACGGAGTCGGCGTGAACGCGGCCGAGCTGCGCGGCGCCGAAGGCACGCCCAGCCTGCGCAAGACCGGAGCCCGGCGGCGGATCGCCAGCACCGACCACCACAACGTGCTGGAGGTGGATCACGAAACCATCGACCATATCGTGCACCACGGCAAACTCGCGGATTTCCAGGCCGATCCGGAATTTCTGCACAAATCCGGCGCCGAACCCTCGATATATCATCGCCCGCGCGGCCCTGGCGTGGCCTGGGGCATGAGCGTGGACCTGAACGCCTGCATCGGTTGCAATGCCTGCGTTGTGGCCTGCCAGGCGGAGAACAACGTGCCGGTAGTGGGACGCGATCAGGTGCTGATTGGCCGCGAAATGCACTGGTTACGCATCGACCGCTATTACGAAGGCGAAGCAGCCAACCCCGATGCGCTACTGCAACCGATGCTGTGCATGCATTGCGAGGATGCGCCCTGCGAACCAGTATGTCCGGTGGAAGCTTCCATCCACGATAGTGAGGGGCTGAATCTTCAGGTGTATAATCGCTGCATCGGCACGCGCTTCTGCAGCAACAATTGCCCCTACAAGGTGCGCCGCTTCAATTTTGGCGCATGGACGGCGAACGAGCACCGGCCGGAAATCTCGCGCAACCCGGATGTTACCGTGCGCAGCCGCGGCGTGATGGAAAAATGCACTTTCTGCGTGCAGCGTATCGCCGAGGCCCGCATTGCGCACGATCGCGATGGCACGCCCGAGCAGGTCGTTACCGCCTGCCAGGCCGCCTGCCCCACCCAGGCTTTTACGTTCGGCGACATCAACGACCCGCAAAGCGAAGTCACGGCGCGCAAGCACAGCCCGCTCGATTATGCGTTGCTGCCGGAACAGAACACGCATCCGCGTCTTTCCTATGAAGCGCGCATCCGCAACCCGCACCCGGATCTTCCGGCATGAGCGGCGCCGCGCTGCCGGTGGTTGCACCCGGCGAGACGATCACGGGCATGACCAACAGCGTCAGCGCCGTGCCGTTGCGTCGGGGCGGCTGGGGCTGGTGGTGGCTTGCCATGGTACCAAGTGCCGCGCTGCTCGCGGCCGGCGCATTCGGCGTGCTGTGGTCTTTTTATTACGGAATCGTCGTATGGGGCAACGACTGGCCGGTGATGTGGGGCTTTCCCATCCTCGCCTATGTCTGGTGGATCGCCATCGCCTCCGGCGGCACGTTCGTCTCGGCGTTTTTCTTCCTCGTGCGCGTGGAGTGGCGCACTTCCATCAACCGCATGGCCGAGACGATGACGCTGTGCGCTGCCGCCTGCGCCGGCATCTACCCTATCCTGCATCTCGGCCGGCCGTATTTCGCCTACTGGCTGTTTCCTTACTGGAACACAATGACCTTGTGGCCGCAATGGAAATCGCCGTTGCTGTGGGATTTCATGGCGCTCTTCACCTATGTGATCGCCTCGATATTGTTCTGGTATCTCGGCCTGATCCCCGATCTCGCCACCATGCGCGATCGCGCGCCCACCCGCGCAGGCCAGATCGGCTACGGCTTTTTCGCGCTGGGTTTCCGCGGCAGCGGCCCGCAATGGCGGCACCTGAAAGCCACCTACGGCACGCTCGCCGCCATCATGGCGCCGCTCGTCGTCTCGGTGCATTCGGTGGTGGGTCTGGATTTCGCCGGCGGCGCTACGCCCGGCTGGCACTCCACCGAGTATCCGCCATTTTTCGTGTTCGGCGCACTATGGTCCGGACTTTCGACCGTGCTGCTGCTGCTGCTCGCCTTCCGCAATCCGCTCGGCCTGGACCGGCTGATCACCTCCCGCCACATCGACGCTCTAGCCAAGCTGATGCTCACCAGCAGCCTTTGCATGACTTATGCCTACACCATGGATGCGTTCGAGCCGTTCTACAGCGGCGAGCCTACGCTGCGCACGCAGTTCCTCAGCCGCATCGCCGGCACCGACGCGCCGATCTATTGGAGCATGGTATTCTGCAATTGCATCTTTCCGCTCATCCTGTGCTTCCGCACCGTGCGCGCCAACCATGGCGTGCTCGCGCTCGTGGCGGTAGGTTCGATCGTCGGCATGTGGCTGGAACGTTTTAATATCGTCGAGATGAGCCTTCGCCGCACCGAGCTGCCCTCGGCCTGGGGCGGCTATGCGCCCACGTTCTGGGATTGGACCATTCTTGCCGGCACGGTCGGCCTGTTCCTCACCGGTTTCCTGCTCGCGGTGCGGCTGCTGCCAATGGTTTCGATGTACGAAATGCGCGAATTGCTCGCGCGCAAGGCCCGCGCATGATCCTCGCGATGTTCGAGCACGAAGCCGATCTGGCGCACGCACTGGAAAGACTGCGCGCCGCGCACATCGGCCCGCTGCAAACCTACACGCCGGCGCCGATGCAGGACGCGCCGGAGAATTCGCCGATCCCGCTCGTGATCCTGCTTGCCGGGATCGCCGGCGCCGCCGCCAGCTTCGCGCTGCAAGCCTATTCCAACACGCTTGCGTATCCGTTCAAGGTGGGCGGCCGGCCGCAGATCGCATGGCCGTCTTTCGTGCCCACGGTATTCGAAAACGCCGTGCTGATCGCCGTGATTGCCGGCTTTGCGGCCTTCCTGATCGTCAACCGGCTGCCATTGCTGCACCATCCGGTGGATGAAAGCACCGCCATGCGGCGCGCCAGCCGCGATCGCTGGTTTGTGCATATTTGCACCCGCGATCCCGATGAGCGCGCAGCCGCCCGCACCGTGCTGCACGAACTCGCGCCACTCAGCATCGAGGAAATCGCTGCATGAGGCGCGCATCTTTCCTTGCGATGCTGGCGCTGCTCGCCGGCTGCGACGACATGATCCATCAGAAGAAGAAGAACGCGTATTCCGATCCGCGCGTCGGCCCGGCGCAAGTGCCCGGCGGCACAATCGGTTTCCGCACGCAGCCCGTGAAGCCGCCGCCGGTTACTTTGGCGCTGCTGCAACGCGGCCAGGAACGCTTCCGCATCTACTGCACGCCTTGCCATTCCGAACTCGGCGATGGCCGCGGCATGATCGTGCAGCGCGGCTTCCCACCGCCGCCCAGCTATCACGTCGCTCGGCTGCGCGAGGCACCCGTGCAGCATTTCTACGACGTCATCACCGGCGGATACGGTGCGATGTATTCCTTCGCCTATCGCGTGCCGCCCGCGGATCGCTGGGCGATCGCCGCCTATATTCGCGCGCTGCAGCGCAGCCAGAACGCCACGGTCGCGGACCTCACGCCGCAACAAAGGGCGGCGTTGCCATGAAACGCATTCCGCTCGCGGCGCTGCTGATCGGCGTGCTGGCCTTGATCGCCGCATTCTGGGGCTGGTTCGCCGACGCGCCCCGCTTCTATGCCGGCTGGCTCGCCGCCACCACGTTGCTCGCCGCTTGGCCGCTCGGCAGCCTGGCGTTGCTGCTCGTGCATCCGCTCACCGGCGGCCGATGGGGAGAAGCGCTCGCACCCGCGTTGCGCGGCGGTGTTTGCACATTGCCGCTGCTGCTGCTGGCCGCGATCCCGCTCGCTTTCGGATTGCGCCAGATTTATCCATGGATGCAACCCGACGCGGTAATTCATCTCCACAACCGGATTTATCTGAATCCAGGCTTTCTCGCCGTCCGCGCGGCAATCTATTTCACCGTTTGGTTTTCGCTCGGCGGGTTGGCGCTGCGGGGCCGCAATCTGGCCGCCATCGCCCCGATGGGATTGTTTCTGCTTGCCATCACCAGCACCTTCGCCGCGATCGACACCACCATGTCGCTCGATCCGCATTTTGTCTCCTCGGTATATGGCATGATGACGGGGGCCGGCATGGTGTTGATGGCGCTCTCGGTCGCCGTGCTGCTCAGCGCGGGTGCGGCGCCCGCGGAACTGCGCCGCGATTTCGCCAAGCTGCTGCTGGCCCTGGTTGTGCTGTGGATCTATCTCGATTTCATGCAATTGTTGATCGTGTGGCAATCCGATCTGGCCAGCGAATCGCCGTGGTATGTCGACCACTCGCGTGGCGCCTGGGGCGCGGTGCGGTTGGCCATCGCAATCGGGCATTTCGTGCTGCCGTTCTTTCTGCTGCTCGCCCCCGCCGCGCAGCGCTCGCGCGCCGTGATCGTTTTCGTGGCCGGCCTGCTCGTCGGCATGGAAATCCTGCGTGCCTGGTGGACCGTGCTGCCGCCGCTCGGCGGCGGTTTTGGCTGGATCGACGCCGCCGCCATGCTCGGCGTGGCCGGCGTGGCAATCGGCACGGCGCTTGCCTTCATGCCGACACGGATTGCGCGGGGGCCGCACCATGTCTGAACGGCTGCTTCGCCCCGCTGCCTACAATCCACAGGATGTCAGCCTGCGGTTCATGCTGAGCCTGTTCGGGTTCATTGCTTTGTGCCTGTTGCTGCTGCTCGGCCTCGCTTATCTGCTATTTCCGCGTCAAGTTGCCGACCGGCGCTTCGCCACACCGCTACCGCAGTTTCCGGCACCGCAACTACAGCCCAGCCCGCGCGCCGACATGCAAACCTTCTACGCCGAGGAAATGCAGCGCCTGAACAGCGCCGGCTGGGTGGACCGGAGCATCGGCACCGTGCATATCCCGATCGATCAGGCGATGCGCACGATCGCCGCGCAAGGCATTCCTGGCTGGCCCACGCACGCGCGGCGCAACGACGGGGCGCCGCAATGATCGCGTTCCTCGGCCTGTGGCTCGCCATTGCGCCCGGCCTCAGCGTTCCCGATCCGTCGGAATATGCTTGGCGTACCCACACCGGCACCAGGCTCGACGGCAGCACGATGCTTGCGGACGAGACCGGCCGACAGGTGCGGCTTAGCAACTATCTCCATGGGCTTCCCGTTATCCTTGATCTCGGTTATTTCCACTGCCCCACACTCTGCGGCGTGGTGCGCGCCGACCTTCTGCACGCCTTGCCGGCGAGCGGCTTGGCGCCAGGTCAGGCAGTTGTGCTATCGATATCGATCGATCCGGCGGAAACGCCGGCGGATGCGGCACGCGCACAAGCCCAGGACCGCGCGCGTGAGCCCGCCGCGCCGCACGCCGACTGGCATTATCTTACAGGCAACGCGGCCGCGATCGGGAAATTGGAGCAAACGGTAGGGTTTCGCGACGCCTACGATCCCGCGCTGCGGCAATTCCTGCATCCCACCGGCCTTGTCATGCTCACCCCGTCGGGCGTGGTCAGCGGCTATGTGCTGGGTGTGGGCTACACCGGTGGCGATCTGCGCGCGGCCGTATTGCGCGCCAGCGTCGGCGGCTTGCAACGGGCGCTGCTGCCGGTGCTGCTGCTGTGTTTCCATTTCGATTCCACTACGGGACGCTACACGCTCGCGATCATGAAGCTGCTGCGGCTGATGGGCCTGTTCACCGTGCTCACCATCGGCGCCCTGCTCTGGTTCCTGCATCGCAGGCCCGCGCGGAGCGCGCCGTGAGCCTGCTGCCCGAAGCCTCGTCCGATGCCAGCGAAACCGATTGGCTGATCGGCAGCCTGCTCGGCATTTCGCTGCTTGTCATGCTGCTCGTTATGGCACTGATGCTCACCTACATCGTCCGCTATCGCAGCACCAGCGGCATCGATCGTGGCCAGCTCGCGCAGAAAACCTGGCGCCTGGAAGTCGGCTGGACAGCTGCGACGCTCGTCGCCTTCTTCGGATTGTTCATCTGGGGCGCAGATCTTTTCACTCGCGTGCAGCAGCCGAAAGCCGATCCTCTCACCATCACTGTGATCGGCAAGCAATGGATGTGGAAGGTGGAATATCCCGGCGGCCAGCACGAAATCGATTCCCTGCATCTTCCTAAGGGTCGCAACGTCGAATTGCTGCTGACCAGCGAGGATGTGATCCACGATTTCGGCCTGCCCGCTTTCCGCATGAAACAGGACGTGCTGCCCGGCCGCTACGAGCCGATGTGGCTTAGCCCCACGCGCACCGGCACCTATCATCTGTTCTGCGACCAATTCTGCGGCACCGACCATGCCGCCATGATCGGCAACGTCACGGTGATGGAACCGGCCGATTTCCAGCGCTGGCTGGAACAGAGCGGCACCAGTGCCGGGCTTGTGGCGCAGGGCCAGGAATTGTTCATCCGCAACGGTTGCAGCGGCTGCCACCAAAATGGCCGATCGGGCGGCGGCGGCACGGTGCGCGCACCCTCGCTGAACGGCATCTATATGAGCCCCGTGCCGCTCTCCGACGGTACCACCGTGATCGCCGACGATCGCTACATCCACGACTCCATCCTGTATCCGAAAGCGCAGATCGTCGCCAGCTACGCGCCGGTGATGCCGTCCTTCCGCGGCGTGATCGGCGAGGAGGATCTGCTCAAGATCATCGCCTACATAAAATCTCTCACTGCGGCGGAGAACCGGCCATGAGCGCCACCACGGCCGAGTTCGTGCAGGTGGAAGCCACCCACGACAACTACCTTACCGATGAGAAATCCTTCGCCTCCTGGCTGTTCACCACCGACCACAAGCGTATCGCGCTACTTTATTTTGGAACAATTACATTCTTCTTCTTCCTCGGCGGTGCCGCCGCCGCGCTGATGCGGCTGAACCTGATGTCGCCCGCCGGGCTGATCGTGAACCGGGAGATGTATAACCGGCTGTTCACGATGCACGGCGTGCTGATGGTATGGTTCTTCCTGGTCCCCGCCATCCCCGTCACGCTCGGCAATTTCGTCACGCCGCTCATGCTTGGCGCCCGCGATCTCGCCTTCCCGCGTGTCAATATCACAAGCTGGTATCTGTTCGTCGCGGGCGGTCTCATTGCGCTGTTCGGACTGGCCGCCGGCGGTGTCGATACGGGATGGACGTTTTATACGCCGCTCTCCACGCATTACGCCAAGGGTTATGTCACGCTGGTGTGTGTCGGCATCATCCTTTCAGGCTACTCATCGATCGCCACCGGGCTCAACTTCATCGTCACGATCCACCGGCTACGCCCGCCCGGCATGGGCTGGTATCGCATGCCGCTGTTTCTGTGGTCGCTCTATGCCACCTCGGTGATTTACGTGCTGGCTACGCCGGTGCTCACCATGGCCATGATCCTGATCGGTTTCGAACGCATCTTCCGGGTCGGCGTGTTCGATCCGGCGCTCGGCGGCGATCCGGTGCTGTTCCAGCATTTGTTCTGGTTCTATTCGCACCCCGCCGTGTATATCATGATCCTGCCCGGCTTCGGCGTTGTCAGCGAGGTGATCACCGCCTTCACGCGCAAGAGCATCTTCGGCTACAAATTCATCGCCTGGTCGTCGATCTCCATTGCGGTGATCTCGTTCTTCGTGTGGGGCCACCATATGTTCGTGGCCGGCACCTCGACCTATTCCAGCATCGTCTTTTCGCTGCTTTCTTTCATGGTGGCCGTGCCGTCTGCCATCAAAG
This sequence comes from uncultured Acetobacteraceae bacterium, assembly GCA_964250215.1. Taxonomy (GTDB): domain Bacteria; phylum Pseudomonadota; class Alphaproteobacteria; order Acetobacterales; family Acetobacteraceae; genus DAIDJM01. The sequence goes on from CAXUEX010000028.1 coordinate 12,389, forward strand.
TGTTCAATTGGCTCGGCACGCTGCACAAAGGCTTCATCCGGTTCAACGCGCCGATGCTCTATACGCTGGGCTTCATCGGCCTGTTCACCATGGGCGGCCTCACCGGCCTGTTCGTCGCCGCGCTCGGCGCCGCCATCCACCTGCACGACACCTATTTCGTCGTTGCGCATTTTCATTACATTATGGTGGGCGCGATGGTCTCGGCCTATTTTGCCGGCATGCATTACTGGTGGCCAAAGATCACCGGCCGCATGTATCCCGAACTTGCCGGACAGATCGCCGCCGTGATGATCTTCTTCGGCTTCAACCTTACCTTCTTTCCGCAATACATCCTGGGCTATGAGGGCATGCCGCGACGCTATGCCACCTACCCGCCGGAATTCCAAGTGATGAACGTGCTTTCCTCCTTCGGCGCGGTCATGCTCGCCGTGGCCTACCTGATGCCACTCGCATACCTCACCTGGTCGCTGTTTCGCGGCAAGCCCGCGCCGCCCAATCCATGGGACGCAACCGGCCTTGAATGGCAAACGCAATCGCCACCGCGCACCGAGAATTTCGCCGTCACGCCCATTATCACGCACCCGCCTTATTTCTATCCCAGGCCGGAGGAGCGGCAGCATGTCTGAAGCCGTGCACGATCCCGGCCTCGCGCTACGCCCCGGAGAGCCCGGCAGCGGCGGTTATCGGACCGCGTGGCGCGCCCGCGCCGTCACCAGCGAAGTCGCCCGGCACACGGAATTCCAGTATGCGAACATGGATCACCAGTCCGTGACCGCCATGGCCGGCATGTGGCTGTTCCTGGCGACCGAAATGCTGTTCTTCGGCGGCCTATTCTTGCTTTACGTAATCTACCGCAGCAGCCATGTCGCCGGCGTCGCCGCCGGTTCGCGCGAATCCGAACTCGTGATTGGCACCATCAACACCGTGCTGCTCACCACCAGCAGTGCGGTGTTCTCGTTCGGTCACGGTGCCATCAAGCTGGGCGGCAACCGCAAACTCTTCTGGTCCTGTATCGTCACGCTGCTGCTCGGCGTTGCCTTCCTTGGCCTGAAAATTCTCGAGTGGAGCGACGATCTCGACAAGCACCTGTTCCCAGGCAGCCATTTTGCCATTCAAGGTGCGCACGCCGACGGCGCGCAACTCTTCTGGAGCTTCTATTGGGTCGCCACAGGACTGCACGGCGCGCATCTCATCGGCGGCCTCGTGCTCGTAAGCTGGATCGCTGTTAGAGCGCGGCGCCGACATTTCTCCATCGGCTACAACACGCCTGTCGCCGTCGTCGGCCTCTATTGGACATTCGTCGATGTGGTCTGGGTGATCCTCTATCCGCTGATCTATCTCGTGGACCGCGCGGGGTCATGAAATCCGCACTCCTATGGCTTGGGTTGATGCTCATGCTGGCCGCGGAGTTTTTCGCCGCGCACTCGGCGGCGCTGCATTCGATCGTGCCCTATATCGGCATCGCGATGGCGCTGCTCATGGCATTCACCTTCATGGAACTGGGAAGCGCGCGCGGACCGGCGCGCATCTTCGCGCTTGCGGGGTTTTTCTGGTTGCTCATCATGATGGGTCTTGGCAGTCTGGATTCCGCAACGAGACGCGACATTCGGGTGCCTCTCCTGGCCGCGCCCGGCAGCACCGACCTGCCGGGCCGCTGAACCGTCATGTCCGCCTCGCTCATCTTCCGGATTTCGGCAGCGCTCGCCATTGCGTTGATAATCTGGCTTCTCGGCAAAGTCCTGCTGCTGCTGTTCGCCGCCATCCTGTTCGCCTGCGTGCTGCGCGGCGCCGCCGAGTGGTTGGCACCGCGCCTGCGCTGGCCTGCCGGACTGACGCTTGCCGGCCTCGCCGCCGTCCTGGCAATCGCTCTCGCAATCGCGTTCACATGGATTGTGCCCGAACTGATACGAGAAGGCCATGATCTTGCACACCGCCTGCTTACGGCCTGGCACGACGTGCGCGTGCGTTTCGGCTTGGCGCCGTCCGGACAAGGAAGTTCGCCCGGCAACATGCTGCGCGTCGCCGCCGGCCATCTCGCCTCGCCGCTCGAAAGCGCGCTTGGCCTGTCCTTGAATGTGCTGGCCGGCGCCGTGGTGCTTATCGTCACCGCTCTCTATCTCGCGGCCTCACCGGAACTTTATGTTCGCGGCGCACTGTTGCTTTTTCCGCGCGAGCGGCGCGCCCGGGTGCATCAGGTGATGTCGGCCGCCGCACATACGCTGCGCTACTGGCTGCTTGGACAATTGGTAGATATGCTCACGGTCGGGCTGCTCGCCGCCGTCGGGCTGCGCCTGCTCGGCGTCCCCACCCCCTTCGCGCTCGGCTTGCTCGCTGGCCTGCTCACCTTCATCCCGTATTTCGGCGCCATCCTCGGCGGCATTCCCGCGGTGTTGATCGCGCTCACGCTCGGCTGGAGCACGGCGCTATGGACGCTCGTGATCTTCACCATCTGCCACGGCATCGAAGGCTATATCGTCGCACCGCTCGTGCAGCGCCGCCTGCTCGAATTGCCGCCGGCGCTTACCATTGTTTCCATGACGATCGCCGGCAAGCTGTTCGGCCTGCTCGGCATCGCGCTCGGCACGCCGCTCGCCGCCGTCGGGCTCGTCGCCATCCGCGCCTTCTATGTCGAGGATGTGCTCGGCGAACCGCCCGAACCTGACAGATCACGGGAAACCGTAATCCCCGCGCGCCCGCCATCCGCACGCATGTAGCCGATCGAAGCGGTCTGCGCGAAGCCTGCCGCGCGCGCGCGCGCAATCACCATTTCCGCCCCGCTGGGCGCCACCGCAATCAGCAATCCGCCACTGGTCTGCGGATCGCACAGCACGCCGCGCTCCCATCCCACCAGATCTTCCGGCAGCACGATCGCGTCTGCGCCGCTCGCCCAATTCCGCACCGCCGCCGCCGTGGCAAACCCGGCGCGCGCCAGCGCCGCCGCCCCCGCCAATATCGGCACCCTGCCGAACGCAATTTCGGCCACCAACGCCGCCCCGCGGCACATTTCCAGCAGATGCCCGAGCAGGCCGAAGCCCGTGACATCGGTCGCCGCATGCACGCCCGCCATCGCGGCGAGCTCGGCACCGAGTGTGTTCAATTGCGTAGCCGTTTCCCGCAAAGTCGCATATCCAGCCGCATCGAGCCTATCCTGTTTTCCTGCCGCACTGAAAATGCCGATGCCCAAGCCTTTCGTCAGGATCAGCGTATCCCCGGGCTCGGCCGTGCAGTTGCGGAGGATGCGCGCCGGATGCACCAAGCCGATCGCCGCCATGCCATAGATCGGCTCCAGACTGTCGATTGAATGTCCACCCGCCACGGGAATGCCGGCCGCTTCGCACGCCACCGCACCACCCGCCAATATGCGCCGTGCCGCCTCGGGCCCAATTTTCTCCAACGGCACGCCCAGCAACGCCAACGCCATCACCGGCCGCGCGCCCATTGCATAGATGTCGGAAAGCGCATTGGTGGCAGCAATCTGACCAAAATCGAACGGATCATCCACGATCGGCGTGAAGAAATCCGCGGTCGCTACCACCGCCTGCTCCGCATTCAAGCGCCATACCGCCGCGTCATCGCCGGTTTCCGAGCCCACGAGAAGCGCGGCAAACCCGCCGGCCCCGGGCATATCGGCCAGCAGATTGCGCAATACCGCAGGCGAAAGCTTGCAACCGCACCCGCCGCCATGCGCAAGCTGTGTAAGACGGGGCGCGGCAACATCCATCGCGTTTCCTCGTTTCGTCGGCGGCCGAAAATTGGCAGGATCGGGGCATGGACGGAGTTGCACCGGAAAAGTTCCGCACCCTGCCGCAACTGCAGCGCCTGCTGGAGCGACCGCGGACGAAAGCCCTGCTCGCGGATCACGCTCGCGCAACCGTGATTGCGGCCCTGCGCGAGGCGCTTGCCCAGGCGCGGGAGACGATCCGCACGGGCGGCAGTGTGCCGCAGCCAGACGCATTGTTGGCCCATGCCGAGGCCAAGCTGGCGCAAGCCCCGCCGGGCCTGATGCGCGTCATCAACGCCACGGGCGTCGTTCTGCATACGAATCTTGGCCGTGCGCCGTTGCCGCCGGAAGCCGTGGCCGCCATTGCCGCAACCGCCAGCGGCTACAGCAACCTGGAATACGATCTGCACACCGGCGGCCGCGGCGCCCGGGCTGCCGCGGTGGAAATCCTGCTCTGCGCGCTCACCGGCGCGCAAGCCGCCCTGGTGGTGAACAACAATGCCGCCGCCGTGCTGCTGGCGCTCAGCGCGCACGCCAGCGCGTTCGAAGTGATTGTTTCGCGCGGCGAGCTCATCGAAATCGGCGGCGGCTTCCGCATCCCCGAGGTGATCGCGCAGGGTGGCGCCCGGCTGCGCGAAGTCGGCACCACGAACCGCACCCGCCTGGCCGACTATCGCGCCGCGATCGGGCCGGAAACCCGCGTGCTGCTGAAAGTTCATCCGAGCAATTTCCGCATCACCGGCTTCACGGAAAGCGTCCCCGTGCCCGCGCTCGCCGAACTCGCCCGGGCGCACAAACTGCTTGTTGTCGAGGATCTCGGCAGCGGCGCCATCGCGCAACACCCGGGCGGCGAGCGCACCATGCCGCAAGCCATCGCCGACGGCGCCGATATTGTGGCCTGCAGTGGCGACAAGCTGTTCGGCGGTCCGCAATCCGGCCTGCTCGCCGGAAGCGCCAAAGCCATCGGCGCGCTGCGCACGCATCCTCTGCTGCGCGCGCTGCGCCCCGACAAACTCACGCTCGCTGCGCTCGAAGCCACGCTACGGCTGCATGTGCATGGTCGGCCCACCCCCGTGCAGCGCATCCTGGCGCAATCGCCGGAGGTGCTGCGCGTCCGCGCCGAAAAACTCGCCGCGCAAATCGGCGCCGAGGCACGGCCATCTTACGGCCAGGCAGGCGGTGGCACGCTGCCGGACGTGCAGATCCCGAGCTACGCCGCTGTAATTGCGTTTCCACAACATGGCGCGGAAGCGCAGCTCGCCGCCCTGCGCCGCCACACCCCGCCGGTAATTGCGCGCGCGCGGGATGGTGGCGTATGGCTGGATATGCTGACCGTGACCGATGCCGATCTGGCGGACATCGGCAACGCCGTTGCGACTGCATGAACCCGCAAGCCGCGCGCCGGATCGTCGTCGGTGTGATGGGCCATGTCGATCACGGCAAGACGGCGCTGGTGCGTGCGCTGACCGGCATGGAAACCGATCGGCTCGAAGAGGAAAAGCGTCGCGGGATTTCCATCGCGCTCGGCTTTGCGCATTTCACGAACGCCAACACGGTCGTCGATTTGATCGACATGCCGGGCCACGAACGCTTCGTGCGCACCATGGTGGCCGGCGCCGCCGGCATCGATGCCGTGCTGCTGGTGGTCGCGGCAAACGAAGGCGTCAAGCCGCAGACGGTGGAACACCTCGACGTGGCGGCGGCCATGGGCGTGCGGCGGGCGATCATTGCCATCAGCAAAATCGATTTGGTCGCCAGCGACCGCGCCGCAATCGTCGCCCGCCATGCGACCAATGCCGCGATTTGCGCGGGCCTGGTTGTCGTTGCGTTCCTCGGCGTCTCCGCACGCAACGGCGGCGGCGTGCCGGAATTGCAGACGGCACTCGCCGCGCTGCCGGCCGGCACGCCACAGCAGAACGACGGCTTTCCGTATCTTCCGATCGACCGCGCCTTCTCGAAAAAAGGTCATGGCACAATCGTAACCGGCACGCTGCGGCGCGGTTCGCTTGCGACAGGCGAGACGGTGCAGCTCATTCCCGGCGAAACGCTCGCACGCATCCGCGCGCTGCAGGTGCACGGACAGGCCGTGGCGTTCGCCGAGCCCGGCCAGCGCGTGGCGGTCAATCTGCGGGAAATCGCCGTTGGCGCCATTCCGCGTGGCGCCGCACTTTGCGCGCCCGGGTTGCTGCAACCGTCGGAATGGCTCACCGCAACCCTCTCGCTCGCCGCCGCCGCGCCCGAACTGCCGAATGGGGCCGCGCTGCGCCTGTTGTGCGGAACCGCCGAGACCGGAATCCGGCTGCGATTGCCCGACCGCGAAATGCTGCAACCCGGTGAATGGGCCATCGTGCAATTCCGCGCCGAGTCCCCGGTTTCCGTGCCGGTCAGGGAACATTTCGTTCTACGTCGTGCCTCGCCACCGCTTACGATCGGCGGCGGTCGCATCCTGGAAGCAACGGCCCGGCGCCGGCGCCGCCCGGACGCCGCGTGGCACGCGCGAAAGGCGGCGCTGCACGATGCCGAGGCAGCCGATTTCGCCATTTCTGCGCTCGCCGAAGCCGGTCTGCACGGTGTTGCCCGCGAAACCCTCGCCAGGCAAGCCGGCGTCGCGCCCTCACTTTTATCCAAACTTGTGCCGGATGCTTGCGCCCGCGGCGAAGCCCTGTTCACGCGCGCAGTGCTTCACCGCGCTACCGAACGCCTGCTTCGCACAATCTCCCGCCATCCGGACGGAATTTCACCCGAACACCTCGCGCGATCGCGGCCGGAAATCGGCAGCGCCGTGCGGGAAGCCGCGCTCGCCGCCCTGATTGCAAAGCACGAAGCGATCGAACGGCGGGGCCATATCCATCGCTTTGATGCCGAGGGCGAAGCCGAGCGAGTCCGGAACGAAGCCGCAACCGCCAGCAGTCTTTCCGAAACCATCCGCTGCGGCGGTCTCATGCCGCCCGATCTGGCCACGCCCGCAAACCGGCGCCTTCTGGAAACGCTCGTGCGCACCGGCATCCTGATACGGACCACCGATCGCGTGCAGAAACGCGAAATCCTGTTCCATCGCGACGCCATCGAGCAAGCGAAGCGCCAGCTTAACCTTGCCTTGCGCGAGGGCACGGGAATCAGCGTCGCGCAAGCCGGCGCCGCACTCGGCACCTCGCGCAAATACAGCGTCCCTCTGCTGGAATACCTCGATACAATCGGCTTCACGCGCCGGGTTGCCGATTTGCGCCGCCTGGCGAGTTGAGGCCGGGAACTCTTCCGGGAATGGCTGCGCTTAGGGCGAGGAAGCGATCGGGGTCTGGTGGCCCTCCCGGTCTTCAAAACCGGCGGCCCGCGCAAAACGGGTGGTGGGTTCGATTCCCATCCGCTTCCGCCCTCAATCGTCCGAGCCGTGCGCAAACCGGAAACTCACTTCCGGCCGCCGCGCGGAATCGCCGCCCGCCCCCAGGATTGCAACCCGGAACAGAAAGCTTCCCAGCAGCGTTGCCGCCGGGGCAATGTTTCCCGGGCCACCCCGACGGCCCAACGCCGGAGCACCCGCCAACAACGCGAAAGGCAGCGCCGTGCCCAGGCCGGTCGCGCCCAGCCGCTCCACCCTGCCCCAGCCGGCCTGCAGCGCCGGCGCCACGCCGCGGGCGCGATACGCGCGATGCGAAACAAAATCCGCTGCAAGCTCCACCGCAAGCGCCGTCGCTGCCACTTCCTGCAAAGATCGCCGCACGCCAGCATTCCGTTCCAGCAACAGAAGCGCTGCGGCACCGGAAGCCATTGAGGAAGCGGCGAACCGCACCGCGAGTGCACGCGGCGCGGCGGCCCAAAGCGGCGTGCTGGTTGCCGCGAGCAGCGCCGCTGTATAGGTACCAAGCCCGGCACCAGCCATCGCCGCGGGCAGATGCGCCGCCCGGCCCGCACGCCGCAGCCAGCGCCGCGGCCCCAGCACATCGATCAGCATCTGGCAGGCGGCGGACAACCCGCCAAATAGGCTGAACGCCGACAATATCCACGTGCCGATCGACATCGGCGACGTGCCTTTCGCCACACGAAACATATTGTAAAAACGTTTTGGGGTGTGCAGATCATAGATCAGCAAAGGAGCCCCCAACAGCGGCGCCAGCAGCCCGAGATAGCGGCTGCGCCGTTCCGCGCCGCTGCCCGCACGGCCTCGCCGCCCCGCCACGTAGCCCAGCAGCGAAGCGCCACCGGACAGGCCGGCAAGAAAAATATATCCGCCGACCACCCAATTGTTGAACGGCGCCGGCTTTAGTTGCGCACGGCCATAATAGGTCGGCCCTCGCCAAACGTCGCGCGAAACGCGTTGCATCAATTCCGCCTTGCCAAGGCCGCGCCGGCCGCCAGCGCAAACCCCGCCATCGCCAGCAGCCCGGATATCAGCGCTGGCGCGACCCGGCGCGACGCACGGGAAGGCGCCGCCGGCAGATTGTATGTCTCCGGCCGTTCAGTGAGCAGAAAAAACGCGTTCAGATGACCCAGATCTCCGGTGGCACCCGGCGTGCCCGGCGCGCCATATAGATACGCGCCCTCCACGCCCCGCGCGTGCAGCGCCGCCACCCGCGCCCGCGCCCGCGCTTGCAGTTCTTTCACCTCGCCGAACTGGATGGAATCCGTGGGGCATGATTTCGCGCAGGCCGGTTCCAACCCGCCTTTCAGCCGATCGTAGCAAAGCGTGCATTTATGCGCCTTGCCATCCAGCGCACTCAGATCGATCACCCCGAACGGGCAGGCCGGAACGCAGTAGCCACAGCCGTTGCAGATATCCTGCTGCACTACAACCGTATCGAACTCGGTACGGAACAGCGATCCGGTGGGGCAAGCTTCCAGGCACGGCGCGTTGTGGCAGTGCTTGCACACGTCACTCATCATCAGCCAGCCGCTCTGGAACGGGGCCTGCGAGTTCTCGCGAAGTTGCGGCTTTTCGATAAAGCTTACGTGGCGCCAGCTATTGGCCGAGAGCGCTCCGGTATTGTCGTAGCTCTGCCCGGTCAGCCCGATATTGTCGGCCGGCAGATTGTTCCACTCCTTGCAGGCCACTTCGCACGCTTTGCAGCCGATGCAAAGTGTGGTGTCGGTAAAGAAACCATAGGATTTACCAGGCTCGATCCGCACCCCGGCGGTGAGTTCCGCCTCGTGCGGGATCGGCGCCTCGAACTCCGACGCATCATGATCTCGCGCTCGCGGATGCATATCCATCGCGTTCTACTTCAGCAGCGCGATGCTGTGCACCAGCAGCCCGATGGCGTTCGTGGCGTCATCGTAGCCGATCCGCACACGCGCCTGTTTCCGCTGCAACGGCGCCAGTTGCCCCGGCTCGGCGCTCGCACCCGGACTGAGCACACAAAGATGGCCCGCACCGCCGTCATCGAGGAGTTGAAACCGCCCGTCTTGCACGATCAGCACGATCCCCTCGATGAAGCGCATCTGCCCTCCCGGCAGCATCATGGAACGCTGGGAGCCATCGCTGGTTGCCGCCCGCAACCGGTGCATCATGACCGCGTTTTCCGCCTCAGAGCAGGAGGTTGGCATGCCCCGGAAAATCCGCCGCACAACGAAGGATCGCCTGGCCGCGTTCGCCCGCGACTGGTCCTTGCCCCGCCAGTTCGCGGGACAGAGCGTGATGTCGCAAGCCGCTCGCAGCCAGGCATCCGAAACTCTGCGGCCGCGCCTGGAGCAGGCCGACCGCGTCGGCACCAGCATCTGCCCATTCTGCGCCGTGGGTTGCGCCCAACTCGTCTATGCGAAGAACGGCAAGCCCGTGCATATCGAGGGCGATCCGCGCAGCCCGGTCAATCAGGGCACGCTATGCCCGAAAGGTGCCAGCACGCTCGGCGTACTGCTCTCGCCACAGCGCATCAACCGTGTGCTCTATCGCGCTCCCAATGCGAACGGCTGGGAGGAAAAGCCGCTCGCCTGGGCCATGGAACGCATCGCGTATCTTACCAAGCAAACACGCGACGAAACTTTCGTCGAGAGCCTGCCCGACGGACGGAAAATCAATCACACGCTGGGCCTGGGCTCGCTCGGCGGCGCCACGCTGGACAACGAGGAAAACTACCTGATCAAGAAATTGTTCGGCGGCGGCCTGGGCATGGTGAACATCGAAAACCAGGCTCGAATCTGACACTCCTCCTCGGTGCCCAGTTTGGGCACCTCTTTCGGTCGCGGCGCTGCCACCATGGCTCTATGGGATCTGGCGAACGCCGACTGCGTCGTGATCATGGGCTCCAATATGGCGGAGAACCATCCGATCGCGTTCCGCTTCGTGGTGGAAGCGCAGTCCCGCGGCGCGACCGTGATCCACGTCGATCCGCGTTTTACACGCACTTCGGCGCTGGCCGACATCCATGCGCCAATACGTTCCGGCACCGATATTGCGTTCCTTGGCGGCATCATCCACCACATTCTGGAAAACGATCTCTGGTTTCGCGATTTTGCATTAGCTTACACAAACATCGCAACGATCATTGATAGTGGCTATGGCGATCCGGAAACCAACGACGGCGTTTTCTCCGGCTTCGATCCGCAAACCGGTTCCTACAAGCAGGATACGTGGCAGTATCGGGGGAAGATTGTTCCTCCCGCTGTCGCCGAACACCACGTGCAGACGCAGGACAAATCCGCCGGCGGCGATTCCGAAAGCATGGCCGAAGGCCCGCCGCCCGCCGATCCCACGCTGAGCCACCCGAATTGCGTCTATCAGATCTTGCGCCGGCACTACGCCCGCTACACGCCGGACTTGGTGGAACGCATCACCGGCTGTCCGCGCGAAACCTTTCTGAAGATCGCGGACGCGCTGGCCCGCAATTCCGGCCGCGACCGCACCGGAGCCTTCTGTTATGCGGTCGGTTGGACACATCATTCCGTTGGCGTGCAGATTATCCGGGCAGCTTCGATCATTCAAGGCCTGCTCGGCAATATCGGGCGGCCAGGCGGCGGCATCCTGGCGCTGCGCGGCCATGCCAGCATTCAAGGCAGCACGGATATACCCACGCTCTACGATATGCTGCCCACCTACCTGCCGCAACCTAACGCGTTCCTCTCGCACGGCACACTCAAGCAATACATGCAAACCGAAACGCCCAGCACCGGCTGGTGGAATAATTTCCCGAAATACATGGTAAGCCTGCTGAAAGCCTGGTATGGCGAGAACGCCACCCGCTCCAACGATTGGTGCTACGATCACGTCCCGAAGCTCACCGGTGATGTCTCGCAACTTCCAATGACGTTTGCGATGGTCGATGGCGTGATAAAGGGCCAGTTCATCCTGGGCCAGAACCCCGTCGTTGGCGCCGTCAATTCCGATCTCGTGGAGCGCGGGCTCGCCACGCTCGATTGGTTGGTGGTGCGCGATTTCGCCATGACCGAAACTGCAAATTTCTGGCAGAAGGGCAGGCTCGTGCAGCGCGGCGAACTCTCACCTGCGCAGATCGGCACCGAGGTTTTCTTCCTGCCCGCGGCACTCGCCGGCGAAAAGGATGGCACGGTCACGAACACCAGCCGCCTGGTTCAATGGCACGATGTGGTGCTAGACGCGCCGGGTGACAGCCGCTCCGATCTCTGGTTCATCCACCATCTCGGCAAGCGGCTGAAGCAGCTTTACGCGACCAGCCGCGAAGCTCGCGATCGCCCGATCCAGGACCTCACGTGGAACACCCCCGAACGCGGCGAACGCCAGGAACCCGAAGCCGAAGCCGTGCTGCGAGAAATCAACGGCTATGAAGTTGCGACCAAGAAACAGCTAGGCAGCTATCAGGAATTGAAGGACGATGGCAGCACAGCCTGCGGCGGCTGGATGTATTGCGGCGTTTATCCGCAGCAGGGTCACAACCTGGCCCGCAGCCGGCGCCCCGACATTCCGGGCGAGGAAACGAGCCATTCCGGCTGGGCCTTCGCCTGGCCATCCAACCGCCGCACGCTATACAACCGCGCATCCGCAGATCCCGATGGCGTGCCATGGTCGGAGCGCAAGCGCATGATCTGGTGGGATGCGGAAAAGCACGAATGGACCGGCCACGACGTGCCGGATTTCATAAAAACGCGGCCGCCCGATTTCTGCCCAGACTGGAACAAGCGGCCGCACGGCATGGACGCGCATTCTGGGGCCGACCCTTTTATTATGGAAGCCGACGGACGTTGCCAGATCTTCGTGCCTTCGGGCCTGAAGGACGGCCCGCTGCCGACGCATTACGAGCCGGTGGAAAGCCCCGTGCGCAATGCGCTCTACAGCCAGCAGTTTAATCCGACTGCGCAACTATGGCCACGGGACGGCAATGAACTGCATGCGCCGGAGGACGAACGCTTCCCCTACGTCTTCACCACCTACCGTCTTACGGAACTGCATTGCGGCGGTATCATCAGCCGCGTTACGCCGCACACCGCCGAACTGCAGCCGGAAGCTTTCGTCGAAATTTCTCCGGAACTCGCGCGCAACCTCGGCATCGCGCATCTCGGCTGGACCGTGCTTTCCACGCTGCGCGGTGAAATCGAGGTCCGCGCGCTCGTCACGGAACGCGTCCGCCCTTTCCGCATCGGTGATCGCATGGTGCACCAGATCGGCATGCCCTGGGTTTATGGCTGGGAAGGTTACGCGCGCGGCGATATCGCCAACGTTCTTCTGGCCATCACCGGCGATGCAAATACCAGCATCCACACCACGAAGGCCATTACGTGCAACATCCGGCCAGGCAGGCTGGTGCGACCAGGAGGCCTTGGCGATGGTCAATGAATGTTCCGAGCCCGCCCTCGCGGCGCTCGCGGCGCTCGACCGCGCACTTGCAGGCCGCCCTGCAAAGGATCAGCGGGATTTCAACGATGCCGCGCGTTCACTCGCCCAGCTTCGTAATGCGCTGCTCCGCTCCCCCCGCGGGCTTGCGCCCGCCTCTTCAAGAAGCGGCATTCTCGCCCAGGTCAACGCAAGCCTCAGCTTGGCCTTGGCCGGCCAGTTCCCGCTCGGCGAAATCCCCTGGGATGCCATTGAGCAAAGTCGGCAAAGCCTGGCGAAAATTGTTTCAGATTGGCCAAGCCCAGTGACCTGAGCCCCTGAATCTCCTCCAGGCTAAAGTAGAGTCCGTCCGGAGAGGAG
>CAXUEX010000029.1:0-25187 GCA_964250215.1 uncultured Acetobacteraceae bacterium
GCGCCAGCGCCTTCGTGCCCAATCCCCAGGGTCTGCCGGGCTTCACCGACATGATCGAGCGGGTGCTGAGTTTCTCGCTCGGCGGCGATGTGCAGGCGGATGTTGCGCAACAGCCGGGGCTTACGGCTGGGCTGGGGCCGGCGGGCAACCTGGAAGCCCCGTTCGGGCCGACGCTGGCGCTGGGCGATACGGCGAATGCGATCACGGGCGCCGCGGCGGCGGCAGCGGCGGGTGCCACCGGCGCCGCCGGCGATGCTGCCGCTACCGGCCAGGCGCTCTCGGGCAAGCTTTCCTCCACGGTGGGCGTGAACATGGATGCCGAGCTGGCGCTGATGGTGCAGTTGCAGAACGCCTATGGCGCCAACGCGAAAATCATCGCCACGGTGCAGACGTTGTACAACGATATCCTTACCGCGGTGCAGTGAAATGAGCTTTTCCCTCAGCGCGACAGATCCGGGGGTATATGGCTTGCTCGTGGGCGATACGTCGCTTGTGAAGCGCGAGATTGCGCAGCTTTCGGCGGAAAGCAGCAGCGGCCTGATTTCCCAGGATTTTGCGGGGCTGGGTGCGGGTGCCGGCTCGGCGCTCGATCTTTCGGTGCAGCTTTCCGAGAACACCGCGTTGCAATCGAATCTGGACCAGGCCGCCAATTTGCAGAGCGTGTCGCAAACGGCACTATCGCAGATTGCGAGCCTGGCGAGCAGTTTCGCTTCCAGTGCCAACACGCTCATCACCCAGCCGAACGCGATCGCTACGCTTTCGACGCAGGCACAGGATGCGCTGGGCCAGGTGGCGCAGCTTTTGGATACGCAGGTGGGCGGCGTTTATGTTTTTGCCGGGCAGGACAGCCGTAATCCGCCGGTGCCGAACCCGGGCCAGGTTACCGGATCGGCATTCTACGCGGCGATTGCTGCCGCGGTGGCGGGGCTTTCGGCAAATGGCGCCGCCGCGGTGGCCACGCAGACGCTGACGGTTTCGGGTCCGGGCGCCACCTCGCCCTTTGCGGCCAGCCTGGAGGCATCGAACGCGCCGGCGGCCGTGGATCTCGGCGGTGGCCAGACCTTGGCGGTGGGCGTGCTGGCCGACCAGAACGCTTCGGCTGTTTCAACCGAGATCGGCAGCACCAGCACCGGTTCCTACACGCGCGACCTGCTGCGCAATCTTGCTGTGCTGAGTTCGCTCACCACCGCGCAATCCACCGATCCGAACTTCACGCCGCTGGTGCAGAACGTGGTGGCGAGCCTGCAGGGGGTGGTGGGCGCCATCAATACCGATATCGGCGGCCTGGGCGCACAGCAGCAGCATGTGAGCGATGCCAAGGGCGAGCTTGGCGCGACCGCTACCGCGCTCACGGGTCAGCTCGGCAATTTGCAGAATCCGGATCTTACGCAGGTGGCGACGCAGCTTTCGCAGGCGCAGACGCAGCTTCAGGCGAGCTATCAGGTGATTGCCGGGCTCGGCCAGCTTTCCTTGGCGAAGTTTTTGCCGGCCGCCTGATTTTTGAGTTTAAGCGGGCATTAACCTGCCTGCGGCAAGCTCGAAAGGTCGCAAGAAATGCGGCGTGGAGGGCAGGACACGATGTCCAACCTGGTACTCGAGCTGCGCGCGGGCGACATGATGGTCGTGAACGGCGCGGCGATCCGGTTTCGCGGCAAGACGCGCATCGAGCTTACGGCACATGCGCGCTTTCTTTTTGGCCGGCAGATCATGCCGCCCGATGCGGCGAACACACCGGCGCGGCGCGTGTATTACGCGTTGCAAACCGCCTATATCGGCGACACGGACGAGCGTGCGGCGGGTCTGGCGGAAGCCGAGGCGCGCATCGAGGAATTCAAAGCTGCGACGACGTCGCCGACGGCGATTGCGATGCTGGATGCGGCGCTGGTATTGGCGAGATCGGATCGATGCTATCAGGCGCTGCGTCTGGCGCGGCGGATCGTGCGGCACGAGGATGCTGTTCTGGGCGGCAGGGCGGTTTCGGGTTGATCGGCGGCTGTCGCGGATCAGGCGAAGAGCGACAGCACGGAACTATCGGTGCCGCTGCCGAGCAGTGACGGCGTGCCGCTGCCGGCATCGAGAATGCCGAGGATGGAGTCACCGCTGGTGTCGGCACCGTCGCTGAACAGCGCGGCCGTGCTGCCGGCGGCCGGACCCGACGCGCCGCTGCCGTTGAGCTGCTGCGATATCAGATATTGTTCGGCGAAGCGCTGCACCGTGGTGGGATTGCGGAAATCGGCGATACGCACCTTGCTTTGCAGCAAGCTGGTTTGTTGCGCGAAGCTGAGCTGGGCAAAATTGTCATACGGCAAGCCGACACTGGTGACCACCACCTGGAGCAGATCGGGGTCCGACTGGAGTTGCGTGATCGACTGGATGCCGCCGATCGTGCGTGTGAAATAGAGTGCCTGCTGCAGCCCGGCCACCTGCTGCCCGGCGCCGGCTTCGAACGTGTTGAGCTTGTAGCCGCTGGCGATGCTGGCCACGTTGGCGGGATTGGCGAAGGGGGGCGGGTTCCAGGTGGAGAGCGTTTTTGCCAGCAGCAGGTATTTCGGGTTGCCCAGCGTGCGGGCCAGCGATTTGGGATCGTTAGGATTTTGCGTGAGCAGATCGCGGATGACGGCGGTATTGCCGATGCTGCCGGCGAGCCCGAAGGCGCTGAGCACCACCGACAGCGCGCGATAATTGCCGAGCAGCGCCTGCGGCGTGGTGAGGCTGGGCGCGATTTTCTGGAAATAGGCGAGCGACGCCGCGGCCTGGGCGTTGGCGGCCACCGTTTTGCCGGCCGTGACGGCCTCGTTCTTCGCATAGGCGAGATAAAGTGGGATCGGCGGCAGTGTACCAGACATCGGCGGCCCCAGCGGTTTGCCGGTGCAGTTTCTCGCGCTCGCATAAACGTGGGTTTAAGGCTTTTGCGGTTTTCTTCGAGTGTTGGAAAACCCACTCGGGAGAAAAACCCCATGTCGCTCTTTTCGGTCAACACCAATCTCGGCGCGCTGGCTGCTCTGCAATCTTTGCAGGCGAACCAGGAGGCGCTGACCGCCACGCAGAACCAGGTCTCGACGGGCCAGAAGGTGAGTTCCGCGGCCGACAATCCGGCGATCTATTCGATCGCGCAGGTGATCGACTCGAATATCGCCGGCCTGTCCTCGGTTTCCGATTCGCTGAACTTCGGAGCTCAGGTGATCGCGACGGCATCGAGCGGTGTGCAGAGCATATCGACCGTGCTGACATCCTTGCAGCAAACCGTCACGGAATCGGGCCAGACGGGCCTGGATCTGAACACGTTGCAGAATTCGGTGAATGCCGATCTCAGCAGCATCAACACATATGCCCGGGCGGCTACGTTCAGCGGCGTGAACCTGCTGACCACCAACGCCGATTCCGGTGCGGCGTTCGGCAAATTGAACGTGATTCAGGGCATCAACGGCTCGGTATATTCGATCGCCAACCAGGCGACCGCGCTGAACGCCGGCGCTGTCACGCTCACCGATGCGCTGGGACTTACGGGGCTCAGCGTCACCGGCGGCACCACGGGTGTGCAGCTCACACTGAACAACAACCTGGCCATCAGCAGCTTCGCCACCGGCACGCCGGGGACCGATGCGTCGTTGCAGCTAACCGCGGGTGGCAAGACCTACGCGTTCGAATTCGTCGATGACAGTGCGGCGCCGCAGCCGCTGCAAACGGCGCAGGGACCGAACACAAACATCGTGGCGGTGCATTTCAACAGCACCACGCAATCCACGAACCAGGTGGTCGGCAACCTGATCCAGTCGCTGCAGAACAATGGTTTCGGCGTGGTGCAGAACACCGACGGCACCATCAACATCACAGGCCAGAACGTGACGGCGGCGCAGTTCGGCACCGTCAGCGCGGGCACGTTCACGGCGGGCGCCGGCGGCACGCCCGCGGGTGGCATCACTTCCGCAGCGCTAACCGGCACGCAGGCATTGATTTCCACCGTGCAAGCGGCGGTGAACGGTGCCAACACGATCGCGGCCAATCTGGGCGCGGCGACGCAGCAGCTGGCCGGAATCCAGAACTTCACGACGTCGCTGAGCTCGGCGCTGACCGCCGGCGTGGGCGCGCTGACCGACGCCGATCTCGCGGCCGAGTCGGCGAAGCTGACGTCGCTACAGACGAAGCAGCAGCTTGCCACGCAATCGCTCTCGATTGCGAACAAGCAGCCGCAATCGTTGCTCAGCCTGTTCCAAGGCCTGTAGAGCCGCCAGGAAGCGGGGCCAGCCTGAATGGAGTTGCGATCTTCAGGGTTCTGGCTCCGCGATGGGCAGAGGCGACTCGGTAATGAGGCAAGGCAAAACAAACCGGGCCGGGCTGCGGCAACGCTCCCGGCCCGGCGATTTTCAGAAATACGACGGGAGGCGACCATTTCATACGCGACAATGCTTTACCAGAAAGCCGGCGCCGCGAGCCTTTCGGGTCGGGAGACAGAGATCGCGGCATTCCGCACAACCCTCCAAGCCCTGGAAGCCGCGAACGACGAGGCCGGGCGGATACGCTCCCTGGGGCGCAACCACGATCTCTGGTCCGCGCTCGTCAAGGATCTGGCGCTGGACGACAATGCGCTGCCAGCCGGGATCAAACAAAGCCTGATCGCGCTCGGGCTTTGGAGCATGCAATACAGCACGGCGGCCATTCTCCGGAAACTGTCGGCCGAGCCGCTGATCGCCGTAAACCGCAACGTGCTCGAAGGCCTGATGGCGCAACCCACGAGCATGACCGTGCCGGGCTTCCCGAACAGCCCCGAAATCGCGGTTGCGGTGTAATCCCAGGCTTGGCGGGTGACAGGTTTGCCCGCCCGGCGCCCGTGGTCAGCGCTTCTTCAACTCTTCCGGCCGGTGCACCGCCTGCTTTCCGGATTTGTCGCTTTTCACCAGAACTTCCGGGTGCTCCTTCGTGGCTTTCGCAACGTGGCCTTTCACGCGCGTGGTGCTGGTCACGATCTTCTCCACCGTACCGTGGGTTTCGCCTTGCGAGGTGTTCCAGCGAACGTGCTCGCCAGATTTCGGCAATCGGTTCATACCTGCCTCCTGAAACCGACGCGAACGCGCTGACCGCTTCGCGGTTGCGGCCGCCAATGGACGGACGAGCGGAACCGTTCACGCATGGATTTCGATCTGAGGCTTCTCTGCCGCCCAATCGGCAGCGTGCATGTCGGCTTGCTCGGCGGTGCAGCTTGCGCCGCGCGCCATCAGGCGCGCTACGTCGGCGCCGGGCAGGCCTGCGGTCAGCAATGCCAGTAGGCGATTGGCGCCCGCCTGCTCCAGCCGGTCACGCACCTGATCCGTGCGGCTGTAATGCGCGTCGGTAAAGCCATAGAGCTGTGCCGCAACCGGCAAATTGCCACTGAGCGCCGCGGCCAATGCAAGATGTTCCAGACAGATCACCGCGTAATCCGTGTAGCCGAGCCCTCGGTTGAGCCGTAGCGCTTCCCGCGCAACGCTTATGCTGCCCGGCACATCATCGATCGCCAAGCGATACCCCGAGAGGTTGCCGAGCGTTACCGCCAGCACGCCCAGCACGTGCCGGGATCTCGCTTCCTGGATGCTTCGTAGCGCATATTCGACGGCTGCCGGGATATCGCCAGAAGCCGCCTCCAACTCGGCAAGATTGACGTAGGAGGTGAGTTCGCCGCTTCGGTCGCCGAGTTGCCGGCGCATGGCGAGCGCGCGTTCGTTGTAGTCGCGCGCTTGCGTAAGATCGCCGTGGATGTAGTGCAGGGATCCCATGTGGCCGATCGCGCTTGCATGGTCTTTCGTATTGCCGCGCGGTTCGAGCAGAGCGAGCGCCTCCCGCATCTGCGCGAAAGCTTCCTCGGTCGTTTCTCCGGGGCGCACGCTGGCAATCGCCGTGGTGCGCAGCGCGCAGGCAAGCCCAACCGTATCGTTGGAGCAGCGGAACAGAGCGATGGCGCGTCGGCGGGTTTGCAGGATTTCACCCGTGCTGCGCACGCCCTGATGTCGCTGCGCCCAATACAGCACCCAGGCCGCGATGCCGGGCGGCGTGCCGGGGTGGAGATGCGGAAGTGCCGTTTGAGTCCAGCGCCGCATCGCGGCTTGCAGCGAGAGTTCCTCGGTCAGGCTGCCGGCGTTGGCCACCAGAACCAAGCCGAGTTCGGCATCGCCCGAAACGCCGAACGCCCAGTCGATCGCGGCGCGCAGGTTCTCCACCTCCGGGCCGAACGCCGCGATCCATGCATCGGTCGCGGTGGTGGCCCAGCTCTGTTCGGCCCGCGCGCATACGCGGGCCAGATATTCCGCCATGCGCCGTTCGCAGCCGGCATCGCCGCTGCCGGCGAGTTTTTCGAGCGCGTAATGACGGGTAGTGTTCAGCATGCCGAATCGCGTGGCGCTGCCCCAGCTTGCGGCGCTGATCAGGGATTTATCCACGAGTGCGGCGAGCAGATCCATCACGTCATCGGCTTCGATGCCATCACCGGCCGCCACCGCCGCGGCGCCATCAAGCGTGAAATGATCGACGAACACCGAAAGCCGGCGCAGCACGACCTGTTCGGACTCCGAAAGCAGCGCGTGGCTCCAATCGATCGTGGCACGCAGCGTCTGCTGCCGCGGCAATACCGCCTTGCTGCCGCCAGTGAGCAGCCGGAACACATCCTCCAGCCGCGCAGCGATTTCGGCGGGTTTCAGCAGCCGCAGCCGCGCCGCGGCCAGTTCGGTGGCCATCGCCACCCCATCCAGCCGACGGCAGATCATGGCAACAGAAGGTGCATCCTCGTCGGTTAGCACGTAGCCGCCGGCCGCATCGGCGGCGCGATCCACGAACAGGCGCACGGCTTCCGAGCGTAGCGCCTGCTCGGCGGTGAGGCGGGGATGCGCTTCCGGCAGCGGCAGGGACGGCATGCGATAGATCGTCTCGCCATGAATGCCGAGCTGCGAGCGGCTGGTGGCCAGGATCGTAACGTTCGGACAGTGGGCAAGTAGGGCGGCGGCCAGCCGCGCCGTCTCGGCCGCCAGATGTTCGCAATTGTCCAGCAGCAGCAGCAGAGTTTTCTGCCGCAGAAAGCCGATGGCGATATCGGTGGGGTTGCGTTCGCCGGAAACCGGGATGCCGAGCAGGCGGCACAGCGTTTCCGCCACCAGCGCCG
Organism: uncultured Acetobacteraceae bacterium; assembly: GCA_964250215.1. GTDB lineage: Bacteria > Pseudomonadota > Alphaproteobacteria > Acetobacterales > Acetobacteraceae > DAIDJM01. The sequence continues at coordinate 7,127 of CAXUEX010000029.1, forward strand.
GATCGGTAAGCGGCGCCAGTTCCAGCAGCCACACGCCGTCGGCGTAATCGGCGAGCGCGGCGCGGGCGGCGCGGATTGCCACGCGCGTCTTGCCCACGCCGCCTGAGCCCACCAGCGTCACCAGCTTGCGCTCGGCGAGGCGCGCTGCGATGTCGGCCAACTCGCGTTCGCGGCCGATGAAGCTGTTCGATTCCAGCGGCAGATTGTGCATCGGACCGGCCGGTATTCCGGCGCCGATTGGGGCCGCCGGCGCGGTCAGCGCGTCGGACGTCCCGGGCGCCTCAAGCGTAACGGGCCAAACGAACCGGTAGCCCCGGCCCGGCACGGTGACGATGAGTTGCCGGTCGGGCGGCGCCTGGCGCAGCAATTTCCTCAGAGTGACGATCTGCGTGGTGAGGTTGTTCTCCTCCACCACCACATCCGGCCACACCTCGTTCATCAGCTCGGCCTTCCCGGCCAGTTCGCCGCGACGCCGCACCAACGCCACCAGCACATCGAACGCCCGGCCACCCAGGCTCAGCGCCGCATCGCCGTCCAGCAGCAGACGGCGCGCCGGGTTCAGCCGGAATGTATCGAAAACGAACACGGTATCCGGGGGCATGGTCATTCTTTAGCAGATGGCTGGAAAACGCGCCGACGCAAAAGTTTGTCGCTGCCGGGTCCGGCGACAGGATGCGTGGCGCTGCCGCCACGTTCCGCGGCTGGAACCTGGGGGAGCGACGGAAAGCGGGGCGGGGCGGCATGGGGCAATGGTTCGGTCTCCTGCGAGCCTGGCGGAATGGCCGGCTGCGATGAACCTGCCCGCGTCGGTCGCAAAAATCCTGGGAAGCCGGATCAAGCGTCGTGAAACGATGTGAGGCGAAACAACGGTAAACGCGGGGGCTGCCGCGAGTATGCTCCGCTAGCGGAACAGCGCCGCCGCCTTCTGGCCGGTTTGCGCCACGCCCCACAATAGCGGCAGCCCGACCGCGAGCCACGCCAGCGCGACGCCGAGGCCGGGTTTCCCCGAGACCGCCGGCAAGGTGGCGGTGGCCGCGGCTTCCGGCTGCACCGCGAAAAGCCCCGGCCGCAGCTTGCCGACCAGCAGATTGCACACGAACCCAACCACGAGCAGCGCCGCCAGCACATACAGGGTGCGATCGTACACCTGCGCGCGCGCCACGCCGGCCGCCATCTGCCGCTCGCGCAGATCGTTGACGATCTCCGGCCCGACGATACCGGCCACCGACCATGCGGTGAGCAGCCTGCCGTGGATTGCGCCCACGAAGCCGGTGCCGAAGATATCCGCCAGATAGGCCGGGATGGTGGCGAAGCCGCCGCCATACATCGAAAGGATCACCGCAAAGGCGGCGGCGAACCCGGCGCGGCTGCCGGCATGGGCCAGCGAGGGTGCAGCAGCGTACAGCACGGCGCCGAGCGCGAAAAAGATCGCATACACGGGCTTGCGGCCCAGCCGGTCGGACATCGAGGCCCAGAAGAACCGGCCCAGGATGTTGAACAGCGAGAGGAAGCCGATGAAGCCGGCGGCGATCGCGGCCACGGCCTTGCGCTGCGCCGGATCGAGCGCCGCGAACCCGGTCTGCGGCGCGCCGATGAGCGAGCCGCCGAAAATCTCCTGCAGCATGGGGCTCGCCATTTCCAGCACGCCGATACCGGCGGTGACGTTCAGGCAGAGCACCGCCCAGAGCAGCCAGAACGGGGCCGTGAGATTGGCCGCATTCACCGGCACCGAGCCGCGCGCGAGGTCGTTCCGCACTTGGTCGGTCGCTGGTCCGGCCGCCGGTTGCCAGCCTTCGTGCGGCACGCGGTAGCCGAACGCGCCGCCCAGCATGAAAACCAGGTAGATCGCCGCGAGCGCGAGCAGCGTGGGCGCGACGCCGGTATCGGTTGGGGTGTGGAACGCCGCCATCAGCTTCTGCGCGAGCGGCGAGCCGATCATGGCGCCGCCGCCGAACCCCATGATGGCCAGGCCGGTGGCCAGCCCGCGCCGATCGGGAAACCATTTGACCAGCGTGGAGACTGGCGAAATGTAGCCGAGCCCCAGGCCGATTCCGCCGATCAGGCCGCCGCCGAGCCACATGAGCCAGAGCTGGTGGATTTCGACGCCGACGGCCATGATCGCGAGGCCGCCGGGCCAGCAGATGGCGGCAATCACGCCCGCCATGCGCGGGCCGGCACGCTCCAGCCAGCCGCCCCAGATCGCGGCGGAGACGCCGAGGAAGACGATGCCGAGCTGGAATATCTCCTTCAGGTCGCCGACCTGCCAATCGCAATCGGTGGCGGTGAGCCGGTAGGCCAGGCCGGAACCCCTGGGACAGGCGATGGAGTGCGTGACGCCCACCGCCTCGGCCAGCGGCAGCCAGAACACGCTGAGCCCGTACACCATGCCGATGCACAGATGCACCGCGAGCGCCGCGGGCGGCACGAGCCAGCGCGGATACCCCGGCGGCGCCACGATGCGGGCACGTGACAACAGGCCCGTCGCGGCCGTTCCGTGCATGTTTCCTCCGCTTGCTTGCGGCGGAGCTTGGCAGATGTTGCGCCGCACGCAAGGTGCGGCTATGAGGCGCGTGGGCCACGCCCCCCCACCGGGGCGCTTCTCTTCTGCAAGGGAGAGTGTTGCATGACAACGCTTGCCAGTCCGGAACTGCGTCCGGCCAATCCCCACTTCTCGTCCGGTCCTTGCGCGAAACGACCTGGCTGGTCGCTCGCGGCGCTCGATACCGCGCAGCTCGGCCGCAGCCATCGCGCGAAGGCCCCGAAAACGGCGCTGGTCGAGGTGATCGAACGCTCGCGCACGCTGCTCGGCATGCCGGCGGATTGGCGGCTCGGCATTCTGCCGGGATCGGACACCGGCGCCTTCGAGGCGGCCATGTGGTCGCTGCTCGGGCCGCGCGGCGTGGATGTGCTGAGCTTCGAAAGCTTTTCCGAGGGCTGGGCGATTGATGCGGTGAAGCAATTGCGGTTGGATGCGCGCGTGCTGAGCGCCGCCTATGGCGAGCTGCCGGACCTCGCTGCCATCGATTTCGCGCGCGATGTGGTGCTGTGCTGGAACGGCACCACGTCTGGCGTGCGGATGCCGGACGGCAATTTCATTCCTGTGGATCGTGAGGGGCTGGTGCTGTGCGATGCCACCTCGGCCGCGTTCGCGATGGCGCTGCCGTGGGACAGGTTCGATGCGGTCACCTGGTCGTGGCAGAAGGTGCTGGGCGGCGAGGCGGCGCACGGCATGTTGGCGCTTTCGCCGCGTGCGGTCGCGCGACTGGAGTCGCACAAGCCGGCTTGGCCGCTGCCAAAGATTTTCCGGCTGACGAAGGGCGGCAAGCTCATCGACGGCATTTTCGCGGGCGAGACGATCAACACGCCTTCGATGCTTTGCGTCGCGGATGCGCTCGATGGGCTGGGCTGGGCTGAAGGCATCGGCGGCCTGCCGGCGCTGATCGCGCGAAGCGAAGCCAATCTGGCCTGCGTCGCCGAGTGGGTCGGGCGCAGCGTCTGGGCGGAATTCCTGGCGAAGCGACCGGAAACACGCTCTTCGACCTCGATCTGCCTGAAGATCGCGGCACCCTGGTTTGCGGCGCTGGATGCGGCCGGGCAGGCGGCGGCGGCGAAGAAGATGGCGTCGATGCTGGAGGCGGAGGGCGTGGCGCTGGATATCGGCGCCTATCGCGATGCGCCGCCGGGCTTGCGCATCTGGGGCGGGGCCACGGTGGAAGCTGCCGATATCGCGGCGTTGCTGCCCTGGCTGGATTGGGCCGAGACCCAGGCGCGGCCGGCGTCGGCCCGGGAAGCGGCATAAGCCCATGCCAAAGGTTCTGATCAGCGACGCGCTCTCGCCCGCGGCGGTGGCGATTTTCGAGCGGCGCGGGATCGCGACCGATGTGCGGCCGGGGCTCTCACCCGCGGCGCTGCGGGAGATCGTGGCCGGCTACGAAGGGCTGGCGATCCGTTCGGCCACGAAGGTAACACGCGAGCTCATCGAGGCGGCGCCGAAGCTGCGCGTGGTGGGCCGCGCCGGTATTGGCGTGGACAATGTGGATTTGAAGGCGGCCACCGCGCACGGCGTGGTGGTGATGAACACGCCGCACGGCAATTCCATCACCACGGCCGAGCACGCGATTGCGATGATGTTGGCGCTGGCGCGGCAAATTCCCGAAGCGAGCGTTTCGACCAAGGCGGGAAAATGGGAGAAGAACCGCTTTCTCGGCGTGGAGCTGACGGCCAAGACACTGGGCTTGATCGGCGCCGGCAATATCGGCTCGATCGTGGCCGATCGCGCGCGCGGCTTGCGCATGCGCGTGATTGCCTACGATCCGTATCTTTCGGAGAAGCGCGCGCTGGATCTGGGCGTGGAGAAGGTGGAGCTGGACGAGCTGCTCGCGCGCGCCGATTTCATTACGCTGCACACGCCGATGACCGAGGCGACGCGCAACATCCTCTCGCGTGAGCGGTTGGCGCAGTGCCGGCCCGGGGTGCGCATCGTGAACTGCGCCCGCGGCGGGCTGATCGACGAGGCGGCGCTGGCCGATTCCATCCGATCGGGCCATGTCGCCGGTGCGGCGCTGGATGTGTTCGAAGCCGAGCCGGCCAAGTCCAGCCCGCTGTTCGGGCTGGAGAACGTGGTGTGCACGCCGCATCTGGGCGCCAGCACCACGGAAGCACAGGAAAACGTGGCGTTGCAGGTGGCCGAACAGATGGCCGATTTCCTGCTGCATGGTGCGGTGGCCAATGCGATCAACATGCCGAGCATTTCAGCCGAGGATGCGCCGCGGCTGAAACCTTATATGGACCTGGCGCAGAAGCTCGGAGCTTTTGCGGGACAGCTCACGCGGGCGCAGGATGGCGTGATCCGCCGGATCGCGATCGAATACGAAGGCGCCGCGGCCGACCTGAACCATCGTCCGCTCACGGCCGCTTCGCTGGCCGGCACGCTTTTGCCGGTGCTGGCGGGCGTGAACATGGTGAACGCGCCGGTGCTGGCGGCCGAGCACGGCATCGAGATCGCGGAAACGGTAAACCGCCGGCCGGGCGAATACCAGACGCTGGTGCGCATCACGGTGACCACCGAGCGGGGCGCCCGGACGGTGGCGGGCACGCTGTTCGCCGACCGGCCGCGCGTGGTGGAGATCAAGGGCATCACGGTGGAGGCGGATTTCTCGCGCCACATGCTGTATGTGACGAATCAGGACCGGCCCGGCTTCGTCGGCCGGTTCGGCGACACGCTGGCGCGGCACGGCATCAATATCGGCACGTTCCACATGGGCCGGACGGCGCCGGGCGGCGATGCGATCTGCCTGGTGTCGGTGGACGAGGACGTGACCGAGGCGGTGCTGGCCGAGGTGCGGGGGCTGCCGTTGGTGGTGCAGGCGACGGCGCTGGGTTTTGGGTGAGGCAGCTTGATGGCCACCACCCTGCGTGCTAGTGGCGCCGCGCCGGGCGGGTCCCGGCTCCCTTCCTGACAGGATTTCTTCTGTGGCCTCAGGTGGCTCGGCAATTTCGCATGGCGGCGGCGTCGCCGACCGTTACGCTACCGCGCTCTATAGCCTGGCCGACGAGGAACGGACGCTGGACGAGACGGTGCGCGAGGTGGGGCGGCTGGCCCAGCTCATTGCCGAAAGCGCCGATTTTCGCCGGCTGCTGGCCAGCCCGCTGATCGACATCCGCGAGGGCATGGCGGCGGTGCGGGCGGTGCTGGAGCAGGAGGGATTTTCCTCGATACTGGTGCGCTTCGCTAGCGTAATCGCCGGGAATCGCCGACTGCGGCTGCTGCCGACCATCCTGGCCCGCTTCGCTGCGTTGGTGGCGGAGAAGCGCGGTGTGGTGACGGCAGATGTAGCCACCGCGCATCCGCTTTCCGATGTGCAGCGCGAAAGCCTGCGCGCGCGGCTGATCGAGGCCGGATACGGCCACGTGAACATTCATGAAAACGTCGATCCGGCGATGCTGGGCGGACTTGTGGTGCGCATCGGGTCGCGCCTGTTCGACAGCAGCCTGCGTTCACGCCTGCAACGTCTGAAATACGCCATGGGAGCCGCCTGATGGATATCCGCCCTGCCGAGATATCGGACATCCTGAAGAAGCAGATTGCGAATTTCGATGTCGAAGCCGACGTTTCGGAAACCGGGCAGGTGCTCTCGGTGGGCGACGGCATCGCGCGCGTGTTCGGCTTGCAAAACGTGATGTCGGGCGAAATGGTGGAGTTCCCCGGTGCCGGGTTGCGCGGCATGGCGCTGAACCTGGAAGCCGACAACGTCGGCATCGTGGTATTCGGCGACGACCGCGGGATTCGCGAAGGCGACACGGTGAGCCGCACCGGCAATATTGTGGAGGTGCCGGTGGGGCTGGGGTTGCTCGGCCGCGTGGTGGATGGGCTGGGTTCGCCGATCGACGGCAAGGGGCCGTTGCAAGATGTGAAACAGGCGCTGGTGGAAGTGAAGGCGCCCGGCATCATTCCGCGCCAGTCGGTGAACGAGCCGATGCAGACCGGCATCAAATCGATCGACGCGCTGATCCCGATCGGCCGTGGCCAGCGCGAGCTGATCATCGGCGACCGGCAGACCGGCAAGACGGCCGTGATCATCGATACGATCATCAATCAGAAAAACGTGAACACGAGCGGCGACGACAAGAACAAGCTCTACTGCATCTACGTCGCGATCGGGCAGAAGCGTTCCACGGTGGCGCAGCTCGTGCGCACGTTGGAGGAGCAGGGCGCGATGGAATACTCCATCGTGGTGGCGGCCACCGCTTCCGATCCGGCGCCGATGCAGTTCCTGGCGCCGTACACCGGCTGCGCGATGGGCGAATTTTTCCGTGACAACGGCAAGCACGCGGTGATCTTCTACGACGATCTCTCGAAACAGGCGGTTTCCTATCGCCAGATGTCGCTGCTGCTGCGGCGTCCGCCGGGGCGCGAGGCATACCCGGGCGACGTGTTCTATCTGCATTCGCGGCTGCTGGAGCGGGCGGCGAAGATGTCGGACGCGCATGGCGGCGGATCGTTGACGGCACTGCCGGTGATCGAGACGCAGGCGGGCGACGTTTCGGCCTATATCCCCACGAACGTGATTTCGATCACGGATGGGCAGATCTTTCTTGAAACGGAACTGTTCTTCCGCGGCATCCGGCCGGCGGTGAACGTGGGCCTCTCGGTGTCGCGCGTCGGTTCTGCGGCGCAGATCAAGGCGATGAAGCAGGTGGCCGGGCGCATCAAGCTGGAGCTGGCGCAGTACCGCGAAATGGCGGCCTTCTCGCAGTTCAGCTCGGATCTCGATGCCGCCACGCAGCAGCTTCTGGCGCGCGGCGCGCGGCTGACCGAGCTGCTGAAGCAGCCGCAATTTTCGCCGTTTCCGGTGGAGGAGGAAGTGGCGGTGATCTTCGCCGGCACACGCGGCTATCTGGACAAGGTCGATACGGCGAAGGTGACCGCCTATGAGGGCCAGATGCTTTCCGAGCTGCGCGCCAACGACGCCGGCATTCTGGAAGCGATTCGCAACGATCGCGAGCTGAAGAAGGAAACCGAGCAGAAGCTCACGAGCTTCCTCGACGATTTCACGAAGCGGTTCGCGCAGGGCTGAGCGCATGCCGTCGCTGAAGGAACTGCGCGGGCGGATCAACAGCGTCAAATCGACGCGCAAGATCACGTCGGCCATGAAGATGGTGGCGGCATCGAAGCTGCGGCGCGCGCAGGCGCAGGCCGAAGCGGCGCGGCCCTATGCGGAGCGGATGGCGGCGATGCTTTCGCGCCTGGCCGCCAGCACGAAAGACCGTCCGGGCGCGCCGAAGCTGCTGGCGGGCACGGGGCAGGACCGTGTGCACCTGATCATTCCGATCACCGGGGACCGAGGCCTGGCCGGCGCGTTCAACAGCAGCATCGGCCGCCAGACGCGCAACACGGTGCGGCGACTTCTGGCCGAGGGCAAAACGGTGAAGATCCTCGCGGTGGGCCGCAAGGGACGCGATTATCTGCGGCGCGAATTCAGCGCCAGCATGAGCGGCGACGCGATGTTTGGGGGCCGGCGCACGATCGATTACGCCGAGGCCGCGGAAATTGCGCACCGCGTGACCGAGATGTTCCAGAACGACGAATTCGACGTCGCCACCGTGATCTATAACCGGTTCCATTCCGTGATCAGCCAGATCCCGACCGAGGCGCAGCTGATTCCGCTGCCGGCACCGGAGGAGAAGGCCGACGAGGAGAAGGGCCAGTCGGTGTACGAGTTCGAGCCGGACGAAGAGACGATTCTCTCCCGACTGCTGCCGCAGAACCTGGCCATCCAAATATATCGCGCGATGCTGGAGACCAATGCCGGCTTCTACGGCGCGCAGATGACGGCAATGGACAACGCCACGCGCAACGCGGGCGACATGATCAACCGGCTGACGCTGAATTACAACCGCACGCGCCAGGCGAACATCACCAGAGAGCTTATCGAGATCATCTCGGGAGCTGAAGCGCTTTAAGGCACGGGCCCCGCCACGGCAGAGCATCCGGCCTTCCAAGGAGAACACAGATGGCGAGCAACAATGTAGGCCGCGTGGCGCAGGTTCTGGGTGCCGTGGTGGACGTGCAGTTCGAAGGCGAGCTGCCGTTCATCCAGAGCGCGCTGGAAACCAAGATCGGCGAGCGCCGGCTGGTGCTGGAAGTGGCGCAGGAGCTGGGCGAGCGCACCGTGCGCTGCATTGCCATGGACACCACCGACGGCATGGTGCGTGGCCAGGAAGTGACCGACATGGGCCATCCGATCGAAGTGCCGGTGGGTCCTGGCACGCTCGGCCGCATCCTGAACGTGATCGGCGAGCCGATCGACGAGCGCGGCCCGGTGGAGGCGAAAGCCCGCTATCCGATTCACCGCGATGCGCCGAAATTCGATGAACAGGCCGCGGCCAGCGAAATCCTGATCACCGGCATCAAGGTGGTGGATTTGCTCGCGCCGTATCTGAAAGGCGGCAAGACCGGACTGTTCGGGGGCGCTGGCGTTGGCAAGACGGTGCTTATCCAGGAGCTGATCAACAACATCGCCAGGGCGCACGGTGGCGTTTCGGTGTTTGCCGGCGTGGGTGAGCGCACGCGCGAGGGCAATGACCTGTATCACGAAATGATCGATGCCGGGGTGATCAAGCTTGGCGAGAACACCACCGAGGGGAGCAAGGTGGCGCTGGTATATGGCCAGATGAACGAGCCGCCGGGTGCCCGCGCGCGTGTGGCGCTCACAGGACTTACGGTCGCGGAATATTTTCGCGACGAGGAAGGCCAGGACGTTCTGTTCTTTGTGGATAACATCTTCCGCTTCACGCAGGCCGGTGCCGAAGTGTCGGCGCTGCTCGGCCGCATACCTTCCGCGGTGGGCTACCAGCCGACGCTGGCCACCGACATGGGCGCATTGCAGGAACGCATCACCTCCACGAAGAAAGGTTCCATCACCTCGGTGCAGGCGATCTACGTGCCGGCCGACGATCTGACCGATCCCGCGCCGGCCACCAGCTTCGCGCATCTGGATGCGACCACCACGCTAAGCCGTTCGATCGCCGAGAAGGGCATCTATCCCGCCGTCGATCCGCTCGATTCCACCTCGCGGTCGCTCGATCCGCGCATCGTGGGCGACGAGCATTATCAGGTGGCGCGCGAAGTTCAGCGCATCCTGCAAACCTACCGCAGCCTGCAGGACATCATCGCGATTCTCGGCATGGATGAGCTTTCGGAAGAGGACAAGCTCACGGTGGCGCGGGCGCGCAAGCTGGAGCGCTTCATGAGCCAGCCGTTCCACGTGGCCGAGGTGTTCACGGGCACGCCGGGCGTGTTCGTGAAGATCGAGGATACGGTGCGAAGCTTCAAGGAAATCGTCGAAGGCAAGCACGACGATCTGCCGGAGGCCGCGTTCCTGATGGTGGGCACCATCGAGGAAGCGCGCGAGAAGGGCGAGAAGCTGGCGAAGCAGGCGGCGTGATGCCGGTCGCGCTGGAAATCGTCAGCCCCGAAAAGCTGTTGCTTTCACGGAATGTGGATATGGTGGTGGTGCCCGCCTATGAGGGCGATCTGGCGGCGCAGGAGCAGCACGCGCCGATGATCGTGCTGCTGCGCGGCGGCATGGTTACGTTGTATGAGGGCGGCAATGCGACCGACCAATTCTTCGTGCAGGGCGGATTCGCGGAAATCACGCCGGATCGCTGCACGGTGCTTGCCGATTCGGCGGTGCCGGTGGGCGAGCTGAAAGCGGATGCCGCGAAAGGGCGGCTGAACGAGGCGGAAGAAGCCTGGGAAAAGGCCGACAAGAACGACATCGCGGCGCGCGATCTGGCGCTGGACCGGCTGCAGAGTGCGCGGGAAGAGGTGCGGGTAGCGGGCTAGCTGCGCAGATCTCGCGCACGCAAGATAGCGACTCGCGTTTCCCTGCGGTCTGCCGGGCGCAGCGGTCCGCGGGCCGTAATGCATTGTGGCCGCTTTGCCACAGGGTGTGGGCGCAACCTTCCCCCGCACCGGAACCGCTGGCATCAGCGGTCGCTAAAGCAGGCGTGACGCGCCGCAGCATGATCCATGAGGTAAGACGCCTCGCATGAAGCACTGGCGACTGGAAGACATTGGCTGGGACGGCTTCGACCGATCGCGTGTGGATCCGTCGCTGATCGCGCTCGTCAAGGCGGCGGCGATGGTGGAGCGGAATGGCACCGATTACGGCACGTATCTCGGCCGTGTTTTCCGCGACGATCCGGCGTTCGTCGCCGCGTCGGAGAACTGGGCCCTGGAGGAGGTGCAGCACGGCGACGCGCTGGGCCGCTGGGCCATGTTGGCCGACCCGGGATGGGATTTCGAGGCCGCCTTCGCGCGCTACAAATCCGGCTACAAGCTGCCGTTGCTTGGCGCCGACAGTTCGGTGCGCGGCTCGCTCACCGGCGAGCTGATTGCCCGCTGTATCGTGGAGAGCGGCACTTCCAGCTACTATTCGGCGCTGGCCGATGCCACGGACGAGCCGGTGCTGAAGCAGGTTTGCAAGCAGATCGCGGCCGACGAATTCCGCCATTTCAAGCTGTTCTACGACCACATGCGCCGCTACCTGGGCCGCGAACGCATTGGGCTGCTGCACCGCTTACGCATCGCGCTGGGCCGCGTGGGCGAGAGCGAGGACGACGAGCTGGCCTATGCCTTCTTCTGTAGCAACGAGCCCGAGGGGGCCGCTTACGCGCATGACCGCTGCATTGCCGGCTACATGTCGCGCGCGATGGGCGCCTATCGGTATCGCCATCTGGAACGCGGCATCGGCATGATCCTCAAGGCCGTCGGGCTGCCGCCCCGCGGGCGGATTTCAGGCCTGGTTACGCAGATCTCCTGGCGCTTCATGCGTCGCCGCCAGCGCCGTTTCGCGCGACAGATTTCGCCCGCCTGAGATTTCGGCCGGCTGAAGTTTCGCCGGCAGGCCGAGATAGGCCTGGCGGGCCAGGCGCCGCACCGCTTCCAGGCTAGGCGCAATTCGCCCGTTCAGGCCTTGGGCGCGGCAATGGGCGGAGACGAACCGCCACCCCTCCATGCCCCGCAATGCCACGGCGGCGCCGAGGAAGATGCCGTCGATTTCGATGATCCGGGATTCGAGCATAAGCAGTATTTCTCGGCTTCGACTGAGTGTGCGGTGAATCTGGATTTCGCGAACGCCATCATGCAGGCAGTGGTTGCGGCCAAGACCTGCCTTCGCGGCATGTGGCAATCAAGCTTTCGGCCGATCACACTCCGTTGGGTCGGGCAGGGCAGCCGTGCCGCCGATCAGCATCAGCACGGGTCCGCTCGCTTCCCAGCCGGAGGCGGCCTCGGCCAGCGCGCAAAGCGTGCCGCGTCGGATGCGCGCGGCGCTGGTGCCGCCGGATTCCACAACCACGATCGGCAGATCGGTGGGCAATCCGGCCGCCGCCACCTCGCGGCAGAGCCGTGGCAGGGTGGCGAGGCCCATATATATGGCCACCGTCACGCCCGGCCGCAGCAGCTCGAGATCGATGCCGAGATCGTCGCGGCGGCGGTGGGCCGTGACAAAGGCGACCGCGTGGGCCGCGTCACGATGAGTCAGGGGTATCGCCGCGGAAGCGGCACAGGCCAGCGCCGCGGTGATGCCCGGCACCACAGCGAAGGCCACACCGGCAGCAGCCAGCGCGGCAACTTCCTCGCCGCCGCGGCCGAACACGAACGGGTCGCCACCCTTCAGCCGCACCACTCGCTTGCCTTCGCGCGCCAGTCGGATGAGCAGCGCGTTGATCTCGGCTTGCGGCATCGTGTGGTCGCCTTGGCTCTTGCCCACATCGATGCGGGCCGCATCGCGCCGAGCCAGTTCCAGCACCTCAGCGGTGCCGAGCCGGTCGTGCACGATCACGTCGGCCTCGCCCAGCAGCCGCAGCGCGCGCAGCGTGGCCAGATCGGCCGCACCCGGGCCGGCGCCTACCAGGTGGACGAAACCTGGTGTCTCGCCGCCCGTGTCGAGGGCCGACCGGAACGCCGCCTCGGCGCCCGCTTCATCCCCAGCGAGCGCCAGATCGGCGGCCGGCCCGCTCAGGATGCGCTCCAGCACAAGACGGCGCTGGCCGACATCCGGAAAGCGGCGCCGCGCCTCGGTTTGCAGCCGCCCGGCGATCGCCGCGAGCCGGCCCCAGCCCGGCGCCACCGCGGCCTCGATGCGTTGCCGCAGCAGCCGCGCCAAAACGGGCGCCGCACCGCCAGTGCCGATGGCGATACCGAGCGGTTCGCGATCGACGATGGCGGGCGTGAAATAGGTGCTGAGCTCCGGGCGATCGACGACATTCACGGGAATGCCGCGCGCCCGGGAAGCGGCTGAAAGCGCTTGCAGCTCGGATTCGGCGGCCCCGGTGCCGATGGCGATGGCGCAGCCCTGCAAAAGCTCCGGATAGAAGCTCGTGGCGCGTTGCACGGCCGCGCCGCATTCCACGAGCGTGGCGGCGCGACGTTCGGCCGCCTCGCCCTGGCCCAGCACCAGCGCGCGGCGGCCACGCAGATCGAGGAACACGGGGTAGGAGCGCATCGGCGCAGTCTGTCGCGGCGGTTTGCGGCTGGCGAGACGTGGTTTCAGGTTTCGCGTGTTCGGGCAATTTTCCGGGACGGTCGTTAACGGGATCGCAAGCGCGACCGGCCATGCTCTGCGCCATCGGCAATTCCTGATGGGGCTTCGAACGACATGGCAACGGGTACGATTCCGGGAGCGAAGATGTTCACCGGCAAGGGTCAGGCCGGCAACTGGGCCGATCCGAACAACTGGAGCGGATCGGGGGCAACGCCCACGAGTTTCGACGTAATTCCGGTGAGCACGGTGGAAAATGGGGCGTTCACCGCGCGCATTCTGATGTTCCTGGGCCAGGAGCAGGTAACGGTGAACGGCGGGCTGACCACCACCTCGCCCGGCGGCTGCATCAGCTTCATGGTGTGCGAAGGCGCCAACGCCACGTTCACGCCCACGTCCTCGTTGAACGATGCGGGCGGCATGATCGTGGGCAATGACGGCGTGGGCTCGCTGCTGGCGCAGGGGACGGCTGGCGGCCAGCACAGCACATTGAAGGCGGCGAACGTGCAGATCGGCAAAGCCGAGGAGGCGACCGGGTCGGTCACGGTGGATGGCGCGTCGCTGAGTTCGGCGCAGCTCTTCGTGGTGGGGCAGGGAGGCAAGGGGACGCTCGATGTGCTGCATGGCGGCACAGTTTCGGCGGGCGGCGATCTGGTGGTGGGCGCCGAAAGCGGCGCGACCGGCGCGATCTCGCTCGCTTCGGGCGGATCGCTTTCAGTGGCGGGCGCGGCGCGCATCGGCACGGCTATGGGCAACGCCATGCCGCAGGGCGTCGGCACGGTGAGTATCGGTGCCGGCAGCTACATGGATGTCGCACAGGGATTGATGGTGGGCGGCGCGAGCGCGATCATGCTCGCCGGCGGCACGCTGACCGAAACCGGGTCGGCCGGGGCGGAGGTGCTGCAGGGTGGCCGCATTGTCGGCACCGGCACGATTACGGCGCCCACGATGAGGCTGCTGGCCGGCGGGGGTGTGGAGGCCAAAGGTGGCACGCTCGTCGTCAATGCCGTGGGCGGCGACGGCACGGGCACGCTGCAAATCGACTCGGGCAGCACGGCCGTGCTTTCGGCCGCCACGATCGGTGCCGTGAAAATCGCTTTCGCCGGTAGCGGCGCTGCGCTGGATCTTTCGCACGGGGTGGCCAGCGCGGCTGCAATCACGGATTTCGCGGCCGGCGATACGATCGTGATGCAAGGGATCGATCAGCTTTCCTGGAACGGCACGAGCGACCTGCTGACACTTAGCGACAACGGGCACGCCGTGGATACGCTGCACATCCTGGGGAGCTGGGGCAGCAGCAACCCGTTCTCGCTCACCGAAACCAGCGTGGGCGCGGTGATCGGGCTGGCGGTGCCGCATAGCTGAGCCAGCTTGGCAAGACAGCTTGGAAAGGCGGGGCCGCCTTGGTATAGGGCCCCGCCGCTTCGGCGCGGGCGCATAGCTCAGTTGGTAGAGCAGCTGACTCTTAATCAGCGGGTCGTAGGTTCGAATCCTACTGCGCCCATTTTTCGTTTCCGAAACAATCCCGCATGGCGGCGGCCGGCCGCATCGTATCCTGCGCAGGCTCAAACCCCGTGTCCGCCGGGCCACAGACTCCGAACTGTCATCAAAGCGACCGGAGGCTGTCATAGAACCCGATTAAATCCGGCCGCGCAGGTTTCGGGGGGCGGCGCGGTGTGGGTTCGGATGACACTACGAGAAGCGTTGCGCACCGGCACGACGGCGTTCGCGATCGCAGCGGCGTTTCCCGCACTTGCCGATCCCGCCGGCAGCGTTCGCGTGGCGCAGGCGGATAACGGCTCCATGCCCACCGATATCGGGCGCGTCACCGCCAACGGCGGCAGCAACGGCACCGGCGTAAATCAGGTGAAGCCGAGCGGCACCGGTACGCGCGCGCAGGCCAAGGCGGCGGAACATGCCGCGATCAACAAGATCATCGTGCAACCGCAAAGCGAAATCCTGAAATACCCGGACGTGACGCTGGCGCAGGCGCTTTCCCGGTTGCCGGGCATTTCGCTGGAATCCGATAGCGGCGAGGGCCGCTTCATCGATATTCGCGGTCTGGATGCCGACCTGAATGCAACCACGTTCGACGGCGTGCGCATCCTGCCCTCCAACCTGTCCTCGCCCACCGGCGGCGGCCGCGCGGTGGCTTACGACGTGCTGCCGGCGGGGCTGGTGGGCGGCATCGAGGTGAGCGAGACGTTGCGGCCGGAGGACGATCCCGAAGGGCTGGGCGGACTCGTGAACCTGCTGCCGCGCAAGCCGCCATCCAACGGGCTTCCCTTCATCAGCGGCACGGCGGGGCTGGGGCTGGAAACACTGCGCGATACCGAGATCGTGGAATACGGCGTGACCGCCGGCGGCAGCTTCGGCATTGGCAGCGGCGGAATGCCGTTCGACAAGCCCAGCACGGGCAGCGGGTTCTTCGCCAATTCAAAGCCGTTCAGCATCCTGATCACCGACGAGCAGCACAACGATTACCGCGGGGTGGACGACAACGAACCCGCCTATTCCAACACGCCGGGATATCCCACCGATCTGCTGAACGGCATCAATCTGCGGCATTATCTGTATAACCGGCGGCGTTTCGATCGCGGTTTCGAATTCGATTTCGACCCGAACGCGAACGACCATTTTTTCGTGCGATACGCGATTGCGGGATACAATGAGCACGCAGAGAAGGATTACCTGAACCTCAACACGCTCGATTCCGGCACAGCGCCGAACGGCGGCAGCGGCGTGTTCGATCCGAGCGATCCGAGCGGACGCACCTTCCTGGCGCCGGCGGCCTCGGCAAATCGCACGAACACCGATACCGAGGAAGAACTGCGCAACCAGATTCTGGAGTTTGGCGGCCGGGATGTGATCGACGACCTGTTCAAGATCGATTATCACGGCGCCTACTCGGAGGGCACCGACAAATTCCCCACCTCCTACGGCTCCAGCTTCACGTTCACCGATCCCGCGACCGGGTTGCAGACCTTTCCCTTGAGCTACCGCTACATCCAGCAGCCCTCGCATCTATTCTATCAGACGCTGGACGGCGCCAATTTGCTCGATCCGGCGAATTATAGCGGTGGCACGAACAGCAACAGCCCAAGCAGCAACCGGGACGGCGAATGGAGTGGCGCGGTGAACGTGACCGTGCCATTCTCGCTGCTCACCCCAGACGATGAGTTCAAGAGCGGCGCCATTATCCGGTTGCGTGACCGGATTGTGCAGACGAGCGGCGGCACAAGCATCAACCTGCCGGGGACGCTGGCAAATTACACAAGCGGCCCCGATCTGGTGTTCTACAACGGCTTCTACAACATCGGCCCGTCGATCAACGCGGCATCGGTGAACGACTTCCCGGGCCTGGTGCCTTCTCCCTACGATCCCACCGCGGAACAGCACGACCGCGAGAACATCTACGGTGGCTATTTCCAGTATAGCGGCAAGCTGGGCCCCTGGAGCTGGCTTGCCGGCATACGGCTGGAATCGACATTCGGCACCTATTCGCAGGCCGAAGGCCAGCCGAATTTTGTCGAGTTCAAGCACGCCTACACCAGCTACTTCCCCAGCGTGCAGGTGAAATATGCGATCTCGCCCAGCATGGATCTGCGGGCGATCTACTCCACAGCAATCGGCCGCCCGGGCTTCGACCAGATTTCGCCGGGCGCGGTGTTCAACCCGACCGGTCCCACTGTGAACGTTGGCAACCCCGCGCTCAGTCCGGAATATGCCGACAGTTTCGACGTGTTCTGGGAGGACTATCTGGCGAATGGCGGCAAGATCTCGCTCGGCGGCTTCGACAAGGAGCTGAACACGTTCATCTTCCAGCAGCAGCAAAATGCCATCGTCGGCAGCGCGGGCTACCCGAACCAGTTGATCGGCCCTGTGATCCCGCCGAGCTATATCGGCCAGCTCGTGCCGGTCGTCACCTACCTCAATTCGGGCCCATCGCGGGTGTATGGCGTTGAGGCCGAGTATACGCAGCAGTTCCTGTTCCTGCCGTCCCCGTGGAACGGTTTCGGGATCGACAGCAACCTGACCTACAACCAATCCACGGCGCAGATAACGCGCGACCGCGGCGATGGGGTGATCCAGACCGAGAACCTGCAGGAGCCGCAGACCTCGCCGTGGAACTTCAACGCCTCGTTGTTCTACGAAAAGGGCCCCTACGAATTCCGGCTGGCCGCGAACTATGTATCGAAGGACCTCTACTCCCTCGGCAGCACGAAATCGCAGGACACCTACGTGCAGCAGCGCTTTCGTCTGGACCTGAGCACCGCCTATCAGATCAACAAGAACCTCCAACTCTATTTCTATGCGCACAACCTCACGGACCAAGGCTTGAAATATACGCAAACAGCTTCACAATCCCTTCTGATCCAGCGGGAGTTCTACGGCATAGATGTCATGGGTGGCATCCGTTTCAATTACTGATAACTCGGGCGGCTGAACGGAATGCGGAACTGGCCGCAGCGCCGCCGCCGGCGCGCGCGCATCGAAATCATTCCGATGATCGATGTGATGATGTTCCTGCTTGTCTTTTTCGTGCTGATCAGCGCGAACGTGCTGCCGGCGCTCGGCTTGAAAGTTGCGCTGCCGAAATCGCGTAACCCCGATCCGCTGCACGAGCCGCGGCGCGTGACCATCACCATTAGCAAGGACGCGCAGTATTTCGTGGATGCCGTCCCCGTGACGCTGAGCGATCTACCCAGCAAGCTACAGACGATGCAGGCAGACGGAACGAAGCTGGCCGTGATCATCGCCGGCGATCAAGGTTCGCAGGTGCAGGCGCTGGTCGGTGCGCTGGATGCGCTGAAGCAGGCCGGTGTGCCGGCCGCCTCTATTATTACCAAACGTCCGTGAACGCGGATTACCACGAACCGGCTATTCAGGGGATGGCGGCGGCGCTAACGCTCGGCATGGCAACGCTGCTGTTGCTGATGCCGCCTCCGGCGCCTCGGATTGCGATGGAAGCGCCGAAACCTACGCAGGTGACGCTTTCCGTGGTGGAGGAG
>CAXUEX010000030.1:0-24489 GCA_964250215.1 uncultured Acetobacteraceae bacterium
CCCGCGCGCTGCTCGACGCCGCGGGACCGGTTGCGGCGCCTTCGGCCAATCGCTCGGGCCGTGTCAGCCCCACCACCGCCGCGCATGTGCTCGCCGAACTCGGCAGCCGGATCGATGCCGTGCTGGATACGGGCGCTGCCAGGGTCGGCCTGGAAAGCACGGTGCTCGATGCGCGCGGCGCCGCGCCGGTGCTGCTCCGCCACGGCGGCATCCCGGTCGAAGCCATCGAAATCGTCGCGGGCCCGGTGCTGGCGGCGCAGGAAACGGGGCTGCCGCATGCCCCCGGCCAGCTCGCCTCGCATTACGCGCCGGCAGCGATGCTGCGTCTGCAGGCCAGCGCGATCGGCCCCGAGGAGGCGCTGCTCGGCTTCGGCCCGATGCCCCACGATGCGGTGCTGGCGCGCAATCTCAGCCCGGCCGCCGACTTTGCCGAAGCCGCCGCCAATCTGTTCGCTCATCTCCGCGCGCTGGATGCCGAGGCGGCGGCCATGGGCCTGCGCCGCATCGCCGTCATGCCGGTGCCCGAACATGGTCTTGGGCGCGCCATCAACGACCGGCTGCGCCGCGCCGCCGCAACGCGCCCGGAAAAGCCGGGCCCGGAACCTTGAGCGCCGCGGCCGGTTGAGGAGGCTCCTTGGTTCCCAGGAGGGCAGGAATGAGTGATAAGTTCGAGGGCGAGATGAACAGGGTGGCGGGCAAGGCCCAATCCACCGCCGGCGATGTGCTGGGCGATGCGAAAACCCAGGGCGAAGGCCGGCTGCGCCAGGCTGCCGGCACGATTCAGGAGAATTACGGCGCCGCCGCCGAGCAGATCCGCGGCTTCACCGAGGAACTGACCGAGCGAATCCACGAAACGCCGCTGCTCGCGGTGGCTGCCGCGGCCGGCATCGGGTTCCTGCTCGGCCGCGTTCTGGCGCGCGACTGAAGCCCGTCCGCAACGAACGGCCAGCGCGGTTCCGTTCAACCTGGAACCACGCACTCGGCGTTGCTTTTGAGGCGATCGCCGTGTCTCGGCTTCCGGCGCCGGATCAAGCGGCCAACGCCGCTCCGGCTGCCGGCAGGGCAAACGCCGACGCGATCCGCCGATAGCTCTCCCGCCGCACCTCCGGATCGCTCGCGGCGGTGACGATCGCAATCTCCTGCACGGCTATTTCTCGTGCCAGTGCGCGCAAACCCGTCGCCACGCGCGACGCGGTGCCATACAGCGCCCGTGCGCGCAGCCGCGCGTGGCGCGCCAGTTCGGCCTCGGTGAACGCGAAATCCGCCGCCGCTTCCGGGGACATCAGCGGCGTGTATAGTCCTCGCTCCCGCTGGCTGCGCCACACCTCGCGCGACCGCAGGAAACGCTGCGCCGTCACCTCGTCCTCGGCGGCCAACGCCAGCACACAGATGGCCGCATACGGCTCCGGAAAAGCCGCACTCGGACGATACGTCGCGCGATACAGCGCCAGCGCCTCCGCCGCGCCCTGCCCTTCGCTGAAAAAATAGGCGAAGCAGTACGGCAGCCCGAAATGCGCCGCGACCTGGGCGCCGTATTCGGAACTGCCCAGCATCCATATCTCCGGCGCCCCTGGCCCCAGCGGCTGCGCCAGCACGTCGCCGAACGGATGCCCAGCCACCAGCGCCTCGCCGCGCACCCAGGCCATCAGATCGCGAACCTGGGCCGGAAAATACGCCGCCGCCTGCGCCGCGTCCGGGTTCAGCGCCAGTGCCGTCCGCCCATCCGAACCCGGCGCCCGGCCCAGCCCCAGATCGATCCGCCCCGGCGCCAGCGCCTCCAGCACGCGGAACTGCTCCGCCACCTTCAGCGACGAGTAATGCGGCAGCATCACGCCGGCACTTCCCAGCCGGATGCGCCGCGTCGCCATCGCCAGCGCGCCCAACAGCACCTCCGGCGCCGATCCCGCGATGCTGGGCGAGTTGTGGTGCTCGGAAACCCAGTAGCGATGGTAGCCCAGCGCATCGGAAAGCCGCGCCAGCTCCACGCTCTCGCGAATGGATTGCGCCGGCGCCCGGCCGGAGACGATCATCGACTGGTCCAGCACCGAAAGACGGATTTCCATGCCACCGATCTGGTTGCCGACCCCCGGCCGCGCAATCCGCGCCACGCTGCTCCTGCTGCTCGCCGGCGCCGGCCCTGAAAAGCGCGCCACCGATCGCGCCGCGGACATCGTGGCGCGTATGACCACCGGGGAGAAAGCCACGCTGCTGCACGGCGCGCTGGGCTTCGCGCTGGGCCCCTGGCCGAAGCCCGTGGGCGCCATCGGCTCCGCCGGCTATGTTCCCGGCGTGCCGCGCCTCGGCCTGCCGGCGCTGCAGGAAACCGATGCCGCACTCGGCATCGCCAATCCGCAGGACGCCCACCAGAACGCCCGCCCTGGCGACACGGCCGTGGCGCTGCCCTCCGCGCTCGCGCTGGCCGCCACGTGGGATCCCGGCACCGGATATCGCGCCGGCACTGTGCTGGGTCGCGAGGCGGCGCGGCGCGGCTTCAACGTATTGCTCGGGCCTGGCATCAACCTCGCCCGCGATCCGCGCGGCGGCCGCAATTTCGAATACGGGTCGGAAGACCCGCTGCTCGCCGGGAGCATGGCCGGCGCCGAAATACGCGGCATCCAAGATGCGCACGTGATCGCGGTTGCGAAACATTTCGCGCTGAACGATCAGGAGAGCGGCCGGCAGTTTCTCGATGTGCGGATCGACGAAGAAGCGGCCCGCGAAACCGATTTGCTGGCCTTTGAAATCGCGCTCGAAGTCGGCCAGCCCGGTGCTGTGATGTGCGCCTACAACAAGGTGAACGTTCGGTATGCCTGCGAAAATCCGTTTCTGCTGAACACGGTGCTGAAGGGCAACTGGCATTTCCCGGGCTTCGTCATGTCCGATTGGGGCGCCGTGCATAGCGCCGCAGCCGCCGCGATCGCCGGTCTCGATCAGGAATCTGGCGAACAGTTCGATGCCGTCCCGTTCTTCGCCGCGCCGCTGCGGGCCGATTTTGCCGCCGGCCGGCTGCCGGCATCGCGCGTGGACGACATGGCCGCGCGCATCGTCGGCGCCATGGCAGCGGGCGGGCTGCTCGATCCGCAACCGACACCCGCCGAAAACCAGGCCGGCGATCTCGAAACCGCCCGCCGCGAAGCCGCCGATGGCGCGGTTTTGCTTCGAAACAATAACAACATTCTGCCGTTGCCGCGCAACCTCAAGCGCGTGCTGGTTATTGGCGGCCAGGCCGATGCCGGCGTGCTTTCGGGCGGCGGCTCCAGCCAGGTGGTGCCAATCGGCGGCTTCGCGCGGCAGATCGTGCAGAGCGGCCCCGGCCCCGAGGCGTTCCACACCGCATTCTACGATCCGCCTTCGCCGCTCTCCCGCATTGCCGCCAAGCTGCCGCACGCGGCAATCGAATACGATGACGGCGCCTACCCGGCGCGCGCCGCTTCGCTCGCCGCCGGCGCCGACGTTGTGATTGTCTTTGCCACGCAATGGAGCGGCGAGATGCAGGATATTCCGGATATGGCTCTTCCCGCCGGCCAGGATGCCACCATCGAAGCGGTCGCGCACGCCAATCCACGCACGGTCGTGGTGCTGGAAACTGGCGGCGCCATCCTGATGTCATGGCGGAACGATGTCACCGCGATCCTGGAAGCCTGGTATCCCGGCAGCGGCGGCGCCGACGCAGTCGCCGACATGCTGTTTGGCGACGCAGAACCGGGCGGGCGCCTCCCCGTCACCTTTCCGGCATCCCGCGCCGACCTGCCGATGCGGGACATTCCGGGTATGTATCTGCCCCAGGGCACGCCGTTCGATGTGCAATATCCCGACGCCGCCAATCCCGGCTACCGGGGCTACGCGGCACACGGCAAAACGCCGGCCTTTCCGTTCGGCGCCGGCCTCGGCTATACGAGTTGCGCTTTCGCCGATCTGCGCTTGCCCGGCGGCACGCCCATGCGGATTTCGTTTGCCATTCGCAACACCGGCGCACGCCCCGGCGCCTGCGTCGGCGAGGCTTATCTTCTCGCCCGCAACGGCACGCCCGCGCTCCGTTTGCTCGGCTTCACAAAACGCCACCTCACCCCCGGCGAAACGCAGCGCGCCGAAATCACGCTCGACAGCCGGCTGCTCGCCGATTTCGATGTCGCCGCGCAAAACTGGTTCCGCCCGGCGGGCCGCTACCGGTTCGGCGTCGGCTCCTCTTGCGCCGCCGCCGACCTCATTGCCGAAATTACGCTACCTGCCGCCACTCTGCCGCCTTGAGAATCGATTATGGGAAGCGCCACCGGTGAGATGGATCAGCACCGGCAGCGCCAGCAGCACAAGCGGGTATTGCAGCAGCAGCCCGGCGATCACTGCGATGGCCAGCGGCTGCTGGATGCCGGAGCCCTGGCCGATCGCCAAGGCGAGCGGCGTGAGCGTCAGGATCGCCGCCAGCGTGGTCATCGTGATCGGCCGCAGCCGGTTGCGGCCGGCTTCGCGCAGCGCCACCTGCGCGGGCATCGTGTGTTCCAGCTCGGTGAATTCCGAGACATAGAAGATCGCCATTTCGGTGCCGATGCCGATGATCATGGTCATGCCCATCAGCGCGGTTATATTCAGCTCCACGTCGGCGAGCCACAGTGCGGTGAACACGGCCGTGGTGGAGAGCAGCGAACTCGCGATGATGACGACCGGCAGCCAGAACCGCTCATACAGCACCAGCAGCAGCACGAATTCGGCCACCAGCGCCGCCGCGAACACCCGCGCCAAGCCGGCGAACGCGATCTGCTGCTGCTGATACAGGCCGCCCAGTTCGTAACGCATGCCGGCGGGGAGCACGCCCGGCTTGCCAAGCACGCGCCGCACATCGGCGATGCCGGCACCGATGCCGCGGCCTTCGATGCGCGCCGTGACAGCCACCATCTGTTGCAGGTTCTCGCGCGAGATTTCCGGCTGCCCGCTCACCGGAACCAACCTTGCCACGCGCCGCAGTGCCAGCATGTGACCGTCCGGCGCTCGAAGGGGCAGATCCGCGAGCGCATCGGTGCGCAGCGCGCGCGCGCCGGGCACGTGCACGCGCACCCCTACCGACTTTGTCGGCTGCGGCAGTTGCGTCACCACTGTGCCCTGCAGGGCCGTGGCGATTGCGGCATTCAAATCGTCGGGCGTCACGCCCTGCATGGCGGCCGCGTTCGGATTGATTTCGATGTTCATCGCATCGCCGGCCAGCACCACGCCGCTCTTCACCTCCACGATGCCGGGAAGCTTGCCGATCTGGTCAGCCACACTGCGCGCGGTGCGGATCAGCGCCGGAAAGTCGCTTGCAAACAGCTTGATCTCCACCGGCTCGGGCACTGCGGTCAGATCGCCGATCAGATCCTCCATCAACTGTGCTAGCTCGATTTCGACGCCGGGCACTTTGGCATTGATCTCCGCCAGCACCGCCGCCATCACCGCGTCGGTGGAACGCGCGTGGCTTGGCTTCAGGCGCACGAAATAATCGCCGTGATAGCTTTCGCCCAAATCGCCGCCGAGACTGGTGCCGAGCCGGCGAGAAAAGGTTTGCACCTCGGGCTGCGCCTGCAAGATCGCATCCACCTGCCGCATGACGCGTTCGGTTTCATTGAGCGATGTGCCGGCGGGCGTGTAATAATCCATGACGAAACCGCCTTCATCCACTTTTGGCATGAAGCCGGTTTGCACCGCGCCATAGCCGATCCAGCCCAGCGCCAGCACCGGCACCAGCGCGATCGCCAGGATAATCGGCCGACGCAGCAGAACATCGAGCAGGCTGGCGTGGCGCCGCTCAAGCCACGATTTGCGGCCGGCGCCCGGATCGTGCCAGCGGTGGAAATCGATCATCCGCCGCGCAAGCACGGGCACCACGAACGCGGTCATCAGATACGAAATCAGCAGCGCGCCACCCATGGTGATGGCCAGCGCGCGCGAAAAGGCGCCGGTGACGCCGGAGAGAAAACTCAGCGGCAGAAACACGATCAGCGTGGCCAGGCTCGATCCGGTGAGCGGCCGCATGAATTCGGCGGCCGCCGGCAGCACCGCATCGGCGCCAGCACGGTCGGCGGCGCCGGCGCGCCGCGCGATATGTTCCACCATCACGATCACATCGTCGATCAGCAGCCCCACCGCGGCGGCGATGCCGCCCAGCGTCATGATGTTGAACGAGAGCCCGGCCAGCGACAGCAGCAGCACCGTGGCGGCCAGCGTCGCCGGCACGACGATCACCGCGATCAGCATCACGCGCAGGCTGCGCAGAAACGCGTACAGCACGAACCCGGCCAGCACCAGGCCGATCAGCACCGCATCGCGCACGCTAGCCGCCGACTGCGTGACCAATTCGCTCTGGTCGTACCAATTGATCAGGCGCACGCCGTTCGGCAAATGCAGCGCCGCGAGCTTTTGTCGCACCGCGGTAGCGATCGCCACCGCGTTTCCGTCCGGCTGTTCGTACACGTTGAACAGCACCGCCGGCTTGCCGTCCTCCTCCACATGCACATATTGCGGCACGACGCCCAGCCGCACATCCGCCACGTCTCGCACATGCACGATGCCGGCGGAGTCAGCACGAACCACGATGTCGGCAATTGCGTGCGCATCGTGCAGGCTGCGGTCGGCCAGCACCAGGAACAGCTTGTTCCTGTCTTGCAATTTTCCTACCGCATTCAGCACATTGCCGGCCGTAATCGCCTGGCCGAGCTCGGCGAGCCCGATACCGTAGCCGGCCAGACGCTGCGGATCGGCCGCCACCTCCACTTCCGCGATATCCCCGCCCTGCACATCCACACGCGCGAGACCAGGAATGGCGGAAAGCAGCGGCACCACCTGATACTGCGCGAAGTCGCGCAACGCCAAGGGGCCGATCGTGCCGGAAGTCAGCGCATAAGAAATAATCGGGAACACGGTGGGGTCCATCCGTCGCACCGTGTAGCCCACGCCCGCCGGCAGATCGGGCAGCACCTGCTGAACCGCGGTTTCCACGAGCAGCATGGACGATGTCATATCGCGGCCCCAGCCGAAATCGATGGAAATCTGGGCCGTGCCGCGGCTGCTGGCCGAACGCACGTTGCGCACACCCGGCACGCCGCGCACCACCTCCTCCACCGGGCGGGTCACCAGCAGCGCCATCTGATCGGCCGGGCGGCTGCCGGCATCGAGATCGACCAAAACGCGCGGAAATGAAACCTGCGGGAACAGCCCAACCGGCAATGTGATCGCGGCGGCGATGCCCGCGATCGCCAATGCCAAGGCGACCACGATGATCGAGCGCGCATGACGCGCCATCATGGCGCCGTACGCACCGGGTCGCCGTCGGCAAGCTGGGGCGCGCCATCGGTGATCACCAGCATCTTCGCAATCAACTTGCCGGAGACCGCATCCGTGTTGCCTTGCGTGCCGAGCGTCTGCACATCCACCCGATGCGCGTGGCTGCCGTCGGACTGGAACAGGTACTCCCCCTTCTCATCGCTCAGCACGGCATCGTGCGGCACCAGCCAGCCCGCGAGGCTGCCGATGGTGATGGCAGCGGCAAAAGTCTCACCGGCGAGCAGGCCTGCTTGCGGCACGCCGATATCGACATCCACCAGGTGCGATTTCGGGTTCATCATGCCGTTCACGCGCAACACTCGGCCGTTCAAGGTCGCGTTGCTATCGAAACGGTGCAGCACGGCCGACTGGCCGGTCTGCACGCGGGATGCCTGATCCACCGCCACGCCCACCGTCACCACTAGGCCTGCCGGACCGCTTGCCCCATCGGTGCGGATCAGCCGGATCAGCGGCGCACCGGCCGCCACACGCTCGCCGATCGCCACGGGAATGGCATCGATCACGCCGTCGAATGCCGCGATCAATTCGGTGCGCGGCTGGCCGCCACCCTGCCGACGCAACGCATCCAGGGCTGCGCGCGCATTCGCCAGCGCGTTTTCGGCCTGCGCGAGCTGGTCGCGCGTGGCCAGGCGCTGGGCCAGCAATTGCGTGGTGTGCGAGCGTTGCGACACTGCCAGATTGTATGCGGCGACAGCCTGCGCATACGCGCTGACCGCGGTTGCGGCGAGATCGAAACTGAGCAATCGGTCGCCGCGGCGAACGCGTTCTCCTGGCGTCACGAAAATACCGGCCACCCTGCCATCCTGGGCCAGGCTCACCGCCTCCCCACCTTCCAGCGCCGGCGCGGCCGAACCATAGGCAGTAATGATATCCGGAATCGTCCCTTGTTTAGCCGGAACGGTAGCGATAAGTGCCGCGGCATCGGGTGTGTCCTCCGCAAGCGCCGGCGCTGCCCCTAGACCGACTGCCAGAACGAGCAGCTTTGGCAAGCGAAAATGATGGCGCATGTCAGCTGCCCTCCTGCGGCACGGGGCGCAGCGGCGGCAATCCCGCGCCGATCAGCGTGGCGATGGCGACGATCTGCTCATCGCGAAGCTGCTGCAGGCTGATCACATCCTGCTCCCGCGAGAGCGGCGCCAGAATCAGATCTAGCGCGCTGCGTTCGTCGAGATTGCCGCTCTGTTCCGCACTTGACGCGAACGCGGCCTGGCGCCGCAACGAAGGCAGCGAATTGCGCAGCATGGCGAGCTGCGCATCGAATTGCGCGATGGCTGCCAGCGCCGCGCCCACCTGTCCCTGCACCGCTTTCAGCCGCGCGGCGTATTCGGCGTGCAACTGCGCCCGCGTGGCGCGCTGGATCGCGATGTCACCCTGATTGCGGTCGAACACCGGCAGCTCCAGCGTGATCTGCGGCCCGATGTTGCGCACGTTGGAATTGTCGCTGCCGCCGGTGATGCCGAAACTGACGTTCGGGAATTGCGACAGGATCGCGGCGCGAAGCTTGGCATCCTGCGCCGCGTAGCCGTAGCGGAGCGCCGCCAGATCCGGCCGCCGGTCGGCCAGCGTTGCCATGTCGGCCCGAACGCTGGCGGCATCGATCTCGGGCAACTCCACATTTGGTGACAGCGCCAGCGTCACGTTGGGCGCCAGGCCAAGCAGCGCGTTGAGCTGGTGCCGCTTGTCGAGTTGCGTGCGCGCCTGCGCATCGGCGGCAATCTCGGCCGCGTCGGCCGCGGCAATATCGGGCGCGATGGTGATAAGCGTGGCGTTGCCCTGCGCCAGCGCCGCGCGGGAGATCGTGCCGCGCTGGCGCAGCAGATCGCGTGCTCGTTCCAGCAACGCAAGTGCTTGGTCGCCCTCAATAATGTCCACCGCCAGCAGCCGCGCTTGCGCCGCAACCTGCCATTCCTGCCATAACAGGTTTGCATCCACCTCACGCGCCGACATCCGGGCTTCCCGCACGCGCGGACCCCGGGTGATCAGCGAGCGGATATCATAGGAAAGACTGGCACCCCAGGCGAACGTACTGGAACCGCCGGGGTTTGCCGCTGCCGGCCCCGCCACCAGCGGCAGGATGGAACCCGTGACGCTCGGGTTGGGATAGAGGCTGGCCTGCAGCAACTGCGCCTGCGCCACCCCGTGCTGCGCGCGCGCCGCTTGCAAATCAGGATTGTTGCGCAAAGCGAGCTGCGCGACATCGCCTACGCCGAGCGGCCGCAGCAAATCCGCGCCGGCGACATCGAGTTCGGACGCCGACCGCGCAAGGCGCGCGTGCGCATTCAACGGCAAGGACGTATAGCTTTGGCAGCCGGCCAGCACCAGCGCGGCCAGAATTGGCGCGGCACGCATGTTGGGGGTTTACCCGAGTTCCACCGCCAGCAGTCTCGCATATTGCTGGCCCGCGTGCATGTCGCGTTCACCCAACCAGCCCTGCGGCCTTGGCCGCGCATAGGAAAACTTCACCATATGCAGCCGATCCACCGCGAAGCGCCGAACCAGCGCGGGATCTGCCCCGTAAAGCCGGGCGAACAGCGCCGGACCCAGCGCCGGCGCATCACGATAGCGACGGTAGATCGCCTCGTCACGAAAGAACAGATCCACCGTCACCCAAAACGGCCCCGCGTTTTTCGACCGCACATGGCGGCACAGTTCGGCAACCTTAGCCATGCCGCGCCCGCGCATTCGCCATCTCCACCCATTCGGTGCGCACCAGTTCGCACGCGTGTTCCACCGCGACCACGTGATTGAGCAGGAACTCATAAACCTGCCCGCGCGGTATCTCGGCCGGCGTGAATGGAAAAGCGTAGCTTGGAATTTCCATTTCCGCCCGGAGCGGCATGTGAAACAAATACGGGTTGCAAGCCTTTGCCATCTCGTTCGCGATCTCCTGGGTTCGCGCCGTCACCACAAATAGCACGCCGGCATCGACGGGCGCGAGGGTGCCCGGCGGAACGGCGCGGCCCGACGTGCCGTTCCAGCCGTAGAAGCGCAGCGATATGTCGAAAGCTTCATCCGGGAAACCTGCGCGGACGCGCTCCTGCAAGGCCCGCGCCAGCGTGTCGTGAAACCTATCCAAATCGGCCAGCACCTCCGGATCCTCAATACCCATGATCATGATGGTTTGAAAATCCGTGCCGCGCGCACCCTCCAGCTTCATCGTATAAGGCACTGTCTGCCAGCGCGCCCCTTTTGCGCGCGCCACCCGCTCGCTCACCGCTTCATAGCAGGCTTCGCTCACATCCAGTATGCCACCCGGCTCGATCAGCCGAAATGGATCGCTGGTTTCATACAGCATATGCGCTGAGACCGAATTCGGCGTGCAACGGTTCGTGGCCGAGAGCGGTTCGATGTCGAATGCGTTCTGGAACACGCGCAGCAGAACGCCACCTTCGCGCGGATTGGTGGTGCACTGGCCACCGCACTCCGCGATCTTCGCCGCGTGCCAGCTTGCGGCGGTTCCGGCGCCAAGATGCAGCGGCACCGCCGCCAACACCGCCGTGTCGGTGGTGCGGCCGCCCAGCACGATATCCGCCCCGCCCTCAATCGCAGCAATATACGGCTCCGCGCCCATCAGTGCCACGATATGCGTGCAGGAATCCAGCGCTGAGTCGGCAACTGGGCCCAGCGGCGGCAGCGGCGTGATCAGCCCGGCCCGATTCTTGCGCTTCATGGAAGCGGATGTTTGCTCGCTGTAAAGGCATGCGATTTTCGGCGCAATCCCTTGCGCTTGCGCGATTTCAATAGCGATATCGCGCGTCCAATCCACACCGGAATCCGTCCCGGCGGTGCCGCAACTGCCCACCAGCAGCGGGATTTTCGCCTGCCAGGCTTCGTCGATCAGGATTTCCAAATCGCGCTTGATGGCACCGCGGTTCATCTTCGATACGCCGCGCGCCAGATAGGCCGGACCGCTGTCGGTGGAGCCGGAATCGAGCGCGATCGCGCGCGCGCCGGCCGCAATCCCGCGCTGCACCAGATCGCGCCGCACACCCGCCCCCAACATGCCGAGCGGCACGAGCACAGCAATCCCAGCATCCGTGTTCATCCGGCAATCGCCTCCAGGCTCGCGCGAGTGGTGCGTGGCCCGAAGATGCCGATCACGATGGTCACTGCCAGAAAACATCCGGCCAGGGACACGAATACGGCGCCAGCACCGCCACCCTTAAGTATCGCGGCAACGATGTAGCCGGAAAACATCGCAGCAAGCCGGCTGAAGGAATATACGAATCCCACGGCACGGGCGCGCAACGCGGTAGGGAACAGTTCGCCTTGATAGGTATGGTACGCAAACGACATCAGGCCGCTGAAGATGGTGAGCAGGAAACCTGAACCGATCCAGCCCACGCGGTTGCCGCTCGCCGCGAAAAACAGGCCCGCTGCAGCCGCCCCCAGCGCGCCCATCACGATCAGCCATTTGCGCTCGATGCGGTCTGCCAATGCCAGGAAGAGCAGCGGCGAAAGCGGAAACGCCAACGCGATGGCGGTTGTGTAGGCCAGGCTGCTCTTCAGCGCGACGCCGCGCGCCTCCAGCAACATCGGCGCCCAGTTGCTGAAGCCAAAAAAGCCGATCGTTTGGAAAAGATGAAAAACAATCAGCATCAGAACGATCCGGCGCAGCGGCGGCTGGAAAAGCGCGGCGGTGCGTTGTGCCGCCGCGGGCGCTACGGACCGCGCTTCGACACTCGGCGGCGAAAGCTCCCGCCCCGTCTCGCGCCGCACCGCGGCCTCAATCGCGTCGAGGCGCGCCACGGCTTCCGCCTGCCGCCCCTGCCGCGCGAGCCAGCGCGGCGATTCCGGCAGAAATCGGCCAAGGAAGACAATGCCAATCGCCGCCAGCCCCGGAATGAAGGCCAGGAAGCGCCAGCCGACGACGCCGTGGATCACATGCTTCGTCAGCAGCAACGAAAGCACGCCGCCCACCGGCACCGCGAGGAACTGCAAGAACGTGCTGACGGCGAAACCGCGGCCGCGCTGCGCTTTCGGCAGCAATTCCGCCAGGATGCAATCGATCGCCACGAGCTGCACGCCGATGCCGATTCCTGCCAGCGCCCGCAACGCGTCGATCGCCGCGGCCGAGGACGCAAAGCCCATGACCACGGTCGCCGCCGCATACCAAACTAGCGAGAGCGTGAACACGGGCCGGCGGCCGAGGCGGTCCGCGACAGCCGCAAACAGTAGCGTGCCGAGCCAGAGCCCGAAGAATGTCGCGAACACAAAATTCGCCTGATCGTTCAGCCCGAACAAGCCGCCTTGCATGTGGAATATGCCGGCCTTGAGCAGGGCAGGGCTGAGAAATGCCGTGAGCGAAATATCGTAGATTTCGAAAAACGCGCCGAAAGAAAGCACACCCACCCATCGCCACATCGTGCGCGATGGCGGCAACCGATCGAGCCGCGCGCCGATCTCCGCCACGCTCCAATCCGTGATTGCCTGATCCATGCTCACCTCAGCGCGCGAAGGCGGCGGGGAACCACCAGTTCCATCGGCCCAAAAGCGAAACCAGCGCCGGCACCAGCAACGTGCGGATCAGCACCGCATCCACGATCACGCCCGCCGCCAGAGCGGTGGCGCTGATCTCCACGATCTGGTTCGGATCGGTGCTGAGCGAAAGGAAAGTGACCATCAGGATCAGCGCCGCCGAGGTGACGAGCCGGCCGGTGCGCGCCAATCCCTGCACGATCGCCTCGTCGGTGGCGCGCAACCGGTCGTATTCCTCACGGATGCGTGCCAGCACGAACACCTCGTAATCCATCGATAGCCCGAACAGCGATGCGAACACCACCACAGGGATCCAATCGCGGATCGCGCCGGTGGCCGGCACGCCATAAAACAGCGCCGAGCCGTGGCCGGCCTGCCAGAAGATCACCATGAAGCCGAACGCCGCACCGAGCGAAACAATGTTGAGAACCACCGCCTTCGCCGCCAGCACCACCGAACGCAGCGCGAGGGCGAGCACCATGAAAGTGACCAGCGCCACCGTTCCCAGCAGAAGCGGAAAGTTGCCATACACCGCATGGGTGAAAGACATGTCGGCAGCAGTGGAGCCGCCCACCTCGACGCCGCCGGGCACCTGCCGGAGCCGCGCGCGCAGATCGGTCACGATCGCGCGGCCGGAAGCTGTGCCGCCTTCCTCGGTCGGGATGACGGTGATCAGTGAATCGTCTTTATTCCGGAACATCAGATTTTCCGGCGAGAAGGCGCGGAACACGCCCGGTGCGTGAGCCAGGATGTCGAGCGCCTGCGCGCGCCCCGCGGCGGCGCCGTGCGTGATCACCTGGATCGGGAAATCCACGGCACTCGGAATGCCATTCGCTTGCAGCGTGCGGAAAGCGGCGGCTTCGGGCCCCCGCTGCGAAAGCGAGCCGATCATCGGCTCGGCCGTGTTGATCCAAAACGCGGGCGCGCCGAGCAGCACCAACAACAGCACGCCGGATGCGGCGGCCACCCAGCGGTGGCGCAGCACGGCGCGACCCCAGGCCTCCCAAAAGTGGCTGTAGGTTGTTGAGTTGTCACGCCAGAGCCGGGTGCGGTCCAGCGCCGGCCCCACTGTCGCGAGCGCGATCGGCAGCAGCGTCACCGCGATTGCAACGGCGACGAACGGAATCAACATGCTGCCGTAGCCGACGCTGCGCAGGAATGGAACCGGCAGCACGATCAGCGAGGCCAGCCCGATCGACGCGGTGAGTCCGCTGAGCAGAATGGCGCGGCCCGAACTGGCATTCGCGGCCAGCACCGCGGCCTCGCGGTCGGCGCCTCGCTCGCGTTCCTCGCGCCAGCGGATTACCAGAATGAGCGAGAAATCGATTGCCACACCCAGGCTGAGCAGCGTGATCATGTATTGAATAAAATAGCTCACTGGCACGAACACGGTGAGCACGCGCACGGCAAGCACGGTGACGCAAACGGCAGGAATGGCCATGATAATGGGCAGGATCGCGATCACCGAACCATAGACGAGAAGCAGCACGAGGAATGCCAAACCGGCGGCGAGCGCCAGTGCGCGGAGCAGATTGCTGCCGTTCGGGCCGGCATTGGAGAGCATTTGCGCGAAGCCGGTGAGCGTTAGCTGGCCCCCTGCCGGCACCGCCGATTGCAGCGCCGGGCCCATGCGCTCTTCTTCGCCGGTGCCGGGCCCTTTGTCGGGGTTCGGCTGATCGATAATCGCCCAGGTGGCGGCACCGCGGTTCAGCAGGAACACAGGATCGTGCGTGCTCGCGTAATCCACGATCGTCACCGGCCCGGCCTTGTGCGCAGCGGCGAATGCACGCGCGGCGGCATCGCGGCCCGCCGGCGTTTCCATGCCATGCCCGAGCGGCAGGCGCAGCACCGGCAGATGCGCTTCGAAGGCGGCATCGATGCCAAACCGATTGGCGATCTTTGCATTTGCTTTGAAACCCGGCTCGCCAGGCGTCGTGTAGCTGTAATCCAGATGCGGGCCCAGGCCGGGTGCGGCCAACACGCCGAGCACCGCAAGCCCGATCCAGACCAGCACCACGGCCGCTTTGTTCCGCAGCAGAAAACGCGTCATTTCGTCGAAGCTTCCGGCTAAGGCTGCGGCTTGAACATCGCGACATCGAGCCCGTCCCAGCCGAAACGAAGATTCGCCAGATCGCGAAGCGAACTCATCACCTTCATATGGCCGTGCGCGACGAACAACATGCCGGTTTCGGGATCTATATCGATATTTCGGCCACCGAAGAAGGTGGGAATGGTGCGCACGGCGTAGTTGCTTTTGCCTTTGGCTATGACAACGGACATTGTGCCGTTGGCGTTGCTGGCGATCGCCAGATCCCGCTTGGCATCCCAAACCAAGCCATCGCTTTGCGGCCCGATTTCCACACTGGCCAGGCTGGCGCCGTTCGTTGCATCCAGCACAACCATGCGCTTGTTCGTGCAGCCGCTGAACAGCCGGTGCAGCGCCGGATCGTAGGCCAGTCCGTGCGGCCGCTCGCAACCCGGCAGCTTGAACGTGGCGAGAACCCGGCCGTGGGCAATATCCACCTTGGCGACCTGCGCGGTGGTGGTGAGATTGATGAAAACGTTGCCGCGCCCGTCGACGGCCAGGTATTCCGGTTGATCCGGCAGCGCCACCTGCCGCTTCACCGTATCGGTCGCGGGGTCAACCACGAAAAGCGTTTTCGCGTCACCAGATACAACCAGGATCATGCCGGTTTTCGGATCGAAGATGGCGCCATCGGCATCCGGGGCGAGCTTGATCTCTTTGGTGATACTCAGGTCAGAGAGGTTGAAAACTTTCAAAACGCCGTCCTCGCCGCTGGCAACATAGCCCTTGCCGGCGCGCGGCAATATGACCGAACCATGCGCGCCATCAATCGGCGCCACATCACCCACCTTCATGCCGCGCGCCACATCCAGCACCGAAAGCCGGTCCACATGCGCCGCGTAGAGCCGCTTCCCGGCGGGATCGTACGTGACATAGTCGAAGAAGTTCGGTGCGCCGAGCTCGACGTTGCCGGCGAAATCGTAGCGCCCGTCCGAACCCGTCCGCGCGCGGCATGGGGCCGCCGCCGCGGCGATCGCCACCAGGGATACCGCGAAGCCAAGCATGGCTCGTTTCATCGTCGCTGCTCCTTCGTTAAAGTATTAAAACGTGTGCGCCAGCGTGAAGCCGATCAGCCGACGGGGATTCCAGCGCGAAATCCAAACCGCATTCTTCGGGTTCGCGGCTTCCTCGGGTGTCAGGTAATACACGCTCACTGGCAGCCCAAACGCGTTGGCGAACTGATTCGTCAGATTCTTGCCGAAAATCGAGAACCTCCACTCGGCCGAGTCCGATTGCCAGGTGAAATATGCGTTGACCAACCCGTCGATCACGCTGTGCTGCGTGATGAACTTCGGCTGCACATTGTCGCTGCGGAAATACACCGCCGAACGCCACGTGATGTCGCCGCCGGCCAGAAACGAGCCGGGGACCCCCGCCACCTCGAAACTGGTATCTAGCGAAACGTGCAGATTGTGCCGCGGCACATCCTCCAGCCGGTTGCCGGTGTAGATGCTGGGCGCCTGGCCGGGTCCGTTCTGCAGCACGTAATCGGTGTAATGGCCGTCGGTATAGGCATAATTCAGCCCGGTCTGTAGCCATGGCAGCGGCCGGGCGAGCGCTTCCAGCTCCACACCGGCCGCCTGCGCGCTGCCGGCATTGGTGGTTTGCTGCTGGCCGGTTGCAATCACCAATTGCTGCACCTGCAAGTTCTGATACCGTGCCAGATAAAGCGAGGTATTGAGCTGCAAGCGGTGCTGCAACGCCGACCATTTCTGGCCCACCTCGTAGCTCCACACGGTTTCCGGCGCAAACGGGTGCGCGAACGCCAGTTCTTCCATGATCGGCGGCGTGGTGAGGCCGGCGCCGGAGGTGTCGTAGCCGCCGCTCTTAAAGCCGCGAGCAATCGTGCCGTAGAGCAGGTAATTCGGTTGCGGCTGATACGCCAGATTGAATTTTGGTGTGAACGCATCCCAGGAATGGCTGTAGCCGATATCCGCATAAGGCCGCGGCGTGAAAATGGAAGCGAAGATCGCGTTCAATGTCGGGTTGCCGAAATTCGAAGGGCTGCTGCGCAGATCGGACGACACACCTTCCTTCGATTCGTAAGTGTAGCGCGCGCCGACGGTTGCCTTCAACTGATCGGTGATCGGATACGTGATTTCTCCGAACACGCCGATGTTGCGGTCAGTCACGCGCTGCGAAACCAGATAATTGACGCGCGCGCCCTGGAACGGCCCCCCGGCGCCGAGCGGACCGCCGGCAAAGGCCACGACGTTCGGATCGGGCTGCGCGTATTCGTTGTCGGATTCGAAATCCGTCGCTTGCAACAAAAACAGGCCCGCAAGCCAGGAAATGCGGCTGCTCGGCAAGGACGCGAGATGGACTTCCTCCGTCACCTGGTTGTCGCGTTGCTCCACCGTGTTGCCGGCCTGGTTCGTGGGATCACCGAGCTGCGAAAACGGGTAGTAGGAGAACACGTGCCGAAAGCCGGTGATGGAGGTGAACTGCGCCCAGGGCAGCGTCCACTCGGTGCGCAGAAACGCGCCGCCGGTATCTTTGTCGAGCGCGCTGTTGAACGGCTGATTCGTCTGCAGCGGATTGTAGGTGAGATACGGGAACAGCGTGGGTTTGAGGTTGCTGTCGAGCTGAACAACCTTGGAAGACGATTCGTCCTTGAGGTAATCAGCGCCAAGTGTCACGCGCACATCCGGGTCGGGTGTCCACAGGAGCTGGCCGCGCACGGTCTTCACGTCGGTGCCGCCGGTTTCGTTGTTGAGCGTCACGTTGCGGTAATCGTCGTCCTGGTTGGTGGTATCCACGGCGATGCGGCCGGCAAGCTGGCCCGGCACGATCGGACCGTTCACCATCGCCCGCGCCTGGACATAGTTGTTGGTGCCGTAGCTCACCTCGGTTTCGGCGGCGGGCGTGAAAGTGGGGGGCGCGGTGTGCAGCAGCACGGCACCGCCCGTCACGTTCCGTCCGAACAGCGTTCCCTGCGGTCCGCGCAGAATTTCCACGCTGGACAGATCGTAAATGTCCGGATTGGCGTCCCCGAAGCCGGTCAATGGCACATCATCGAGGAACGTCGTCACCGCATTGTTGTAGCCAGGGCCACCGGAATCGACGAGCGTGCCGCGTATCGAGACATAGGATTCGCTCTGGCTGATCTGGATGAACGACGTGCTCGGCGTGCGCAGCGCCACATCGGCCACCGATTGAATGCGCTTCAGTTGCAGCTCCCGGGCCGTATAGACCGTGTCCGCCACCGGCGTGTCCTGCAGCTTCGTGCGCACGCGCTTCGCGGTGACCACCACGTCCTCGATCTTGGCGCGGTCGGGCAAGGATCGGCCGGGCTTGGCGGGGGCTGGCGGCAACTTGGCCCCGGTGCTGAGCTCGCCTTTGGGCGTGCCGATGCCCATGGCCGGCCGTCCCGCCTTGCCTTGCGGCTGCGCCGAGGCCGCGCCGATGGGCATCAGCAACATCAGGCCGGAAAGCGGGAAAGATGCAAGCGCAATTCGGCGCACACAACGCTGCCCGAAAATGCGTTCGGAATGGTGCGCAAACGGCCTCCGCGTGTGTGCCATCGACGTTCCCCAAGAGCATGCGGCTGCTTGCGCCGCGGTTTTCTTGAAGGAATGTCTGCCGCCCTGAAATATCCTTCGTCAATCTTGATGCTTATTGTCGATATAAGCCTGAAACATCGATGAAATCGGGCAAGGTTCGTCCTTGCTCACGGTGCCATCGGAAGATTTCCTTTATATACGCCCGTATAATGCCCCGCTTCGCCCTGCTGATATTGCTCGATGGCATGCGCGATCCAGCCTGCCGTGCGGCCCAGGTGGAACAGCGAGTCGCCCGGACGCAAACCCACCTTTCCGCCAACATAAAGACAGGCGAGGGCAAAATTGGGTTGCAGGCCGCAAATCTCCCGCACAGCGGCGAAGACACGTTGGAGTGCCCGGAGTCCGGCATCGTCGGCGTAGACATCGTTGCACCGTTCAAACAGCGCCGCCGCGCGCGGATCGCCTGCCGAATACAGCGGGGAACCGAAACCCGGGAGTTTCTCGCCATCCTTTATCCGGCGCATCACCGGCGCCACCGCGTCCCGGCTTTCGGCAATCTCCCGCAGCATCCGCGTCGCCGCATCGAA
The DNA here is from genome assembly GCA_964250215.1 of uncultured Acetobacteraceae bacterium. Classification (GTDB taxonomy): domain Bacteria; phylum Pseudomonadota; class Alphaproteobacteria; order Acetobacterales; family Acetobacteraceae; genus DAIDJM01. The sequence goes on from CAXUEX010000030.1 coordinate 18,963, forward strand.
CGCGCCAAGCCGGCTCCGCGGGCCCAGCGTGACCGAAAGCCCGCACAGGACGGAACGCCACGGGGTGACTCCCGCGGCCGCAGCAGCGCGGACTGCCAGCGCCCCCGCTTCAAAACCGTGGTCCGCCGCCAGCACCAGCAGGCACCGAACGATATTCGCGACCGGCTTCGGCAAGCCAAGCGTTTCCGCAACAAATTCATGCAGCGGAGCCGCGCGCGGCGGATGGGTGCGTGTGGTGATTGCCGCTAGGCTGCGCAGCACATCCGCGCCCGTGCGCGCCATTCCCTCTGGCGACAGATCGTAGGCCCGGGGGTTGGCGGCTTCAAGCGTGGGGAAAAGGGCGCTCGAACGGTCCACCTCGTCGGCCTCGGCCAGCAGACGGTCCAGCCGCGCATGCAGCTTGCTGGTTTTTGGCGGCGAGCTGGTGAACGCCTGCGCTTCGTCGCATTGCCAGAGCAGCGAGGCCACCGTTTCAAAGCTTGCGTTTGTAGCCAGTTCCACCGCGTTGCGCCCGCGATAAAACAGCGCATCGCCGGTGATCAGCGTGATTTCGCTTTCCCGCCGCAACTCGCTGTGGTGCGGCGGGATGATTTCCTGCCCCGACAACCGGTCGATATCGCCTTTCCAGTAGCGACGTTTGCGGGTGCCCGGTACCGGCTGCGAGCGCAGGCCTTTTCTGCTGACATAGGAGTAGAGCGTGGCAACACTCACGCCCAGCGTGGATGCGGCTTGCTCCGCAGTCAGGTAATCGTTGCTCAAGCGATGTCCCGCACGTCTCTTTCGCCGCGGCCGCCGCCTGCCCCCGAAGCACGGCGCGATGCACTATAAGGCCGAACCTGCGGTCTGTCGTCAATATTGACGGTTCTCGTCAATGTTAACGGCTGAGCTCAGCGCTTCCGCTTCGATTTCCTCCTCGACACGGACTCGAAGGTGCATGGGCGATTTCGGTTTGGCACAGATATGGCGCGTGACTGACTCGTGGACTCGGTCAAAGCACAGGCTCAACCGACCTTCCTGCCGCCACTCGGCCTTGCCGCATCAGATACACGCCGCCGATCGCGGCCGTGAGGAACCCCGCGACCGCACCGACGACCAGCGCATATCGCGGCCCGAACAGATTTGCGATCCATCCCACCAACGGCGCACCCACTGGCAGGCCGCCGAGTGCGATGGCGAGCAGCAGGGCCATGACGCGCCCCCGCATCTGCGGCTCTGTGGAGAGCTGAACCAGGCTGGTGGTGGAGGTGGTGACCGTTTGCGAAGCCGCCCCGACCACCACCAATGCCGCGCCGAATAGCAGCGCCGTCGGCAGCACGGCGGCGGCGGCATAGGCGCTGCCAAAGATGATGGCGCCGACCACGATGGCTGCCAGATGTGGCGCGGACCGGCGCGCGGCGAGCAGGGCGCCCGCCACCGAACCGGTCGCCATCGCGGACGTGAGCAACCCGAACCCGCCAGCGTCGAGATGAAACGCCGAAACTGCCATCGTGGAGATGAAAATCGGAAAATTCAAACCCAACGCGCCGAACACGAACAGCATGGCGAGCAACACAAGGATGTCCGGGCGATGGCGGACGTAGCGCAGACCTTCGCCGAAGCTGCCGCGCCGGCGTGCGGGCCGATCGCGCACATGGAGGTCGCGCGGCCGCATCAGCGCCAGCGAGAGAAGAACAGCGAGGAACGAGATGGCGTTGATCGCGAACACCCACCCCGATCCCACCGCCGCGATCAGCAGCCCGGCGATTGCAGGCCCGGAGAGCCGAGCGGCATTGAAATACGTGGAGTTCAGTGCGACCGCGCTGGAGAGGTCCGCCTCACCGACCATGTCGGCGACGAAAATCTGCCGCGCTGGCGCGTCGAAAGCGGCGGCGCAGCCGAGCAGGAACGCAAACAGATAGACGTGCCAGACTCGCACCCAGCCGCCGATCGTAAGCACCGCCAAGCCGAGCGCAAGCAGCCCCATTGCCGCTTGCGTGAAGAACAGCAGCTTGCGGCGGTCGGAATGGTCGGCGGCCGAGCCCGTCCAAGGCAGCAGCAGCACTTGCGGCGCGAACTGAAGGGCGACCACCACCCCCACGGCCGCAGCATCGTGGTGGGTCAGCGTGCTCAGCACGAGCCAATCCTGCGCCACGCGCTGCATCCACGCGCCGATATTCGATACCAGCGCGCCCGCGGACCAGATTTGGAAATTGCGATTCGCTAGCGAGCGGAATACCCCGGAACTCGCTAGCGTCATACGCGCGGACGATCCAGCATTCGCACGATGTCCGCGGCAAGTCCCGTCTCACCGAGGCGCGGAAAGATGCGCTCGATGCTGTTGGTGTGCGCTTCCGCGCTGAGGTCGGTCATCGCATCGGTCGCGAGCGTGACATGGAAGCCGAGCTCATGCGCTTGGCGCGCCGTGGACTCCACACCGATGCTGGTCGCAACGCCGGTAATGACGATCTGGCTGGTGCGGGCGCGTCGTAGCTCGGCTTCCAGCGTGGTGCCGGTGAACGCGCCCCAACTGCGCTTGGTAAACACGAGATCGCGCGGCTGCTGATCGAGTTCGGAGACGAATGCGCGCGCTTCGGGTGGAATCTCGCCCGTGCGACGTGGCTGCTCCGTGCGCCCCGTCGGGCCACCCGCAACGTTCACCAGAACCACGGGCAGGTTTCTGGCCCGGAACGCATGGGCGAGTGCTGCCGCCCGCACGATCACATCGTTGAGTGGGTGGATCGTGGGATAGTCGCGCAATCCAATCTGCAGATCGATGATGATGAGCGCGGTGCTTGCATCGAGCGCGGTGAGGGTCATGAGATCTTTTCCTGTAGAAACAGCGATAGGCTCAGGCTTCGGCAATGCGCCGCAGCAAGACGATGGCGCGGCCGAGCTGCCGCTGCTCACCGGGCGTCAGCTCGCGGTTGAGCACACGGCTCAGCCAGTCCTGGCGGGCCGCACGACCCGTCGCCATACACTTCTTGCACGCGGGTGTGATAGCGAGAATTGTCTGCCGCCCGTCGGCGGGATCGGGCGTGGCACCTACCAGGCCGGCGTTCTGCAAAGCGGCGACGGTCGTGCCCATCGACTGTGATCGCACGCCTTCCGCCCTCGCCAGGGCGCTCGTGGTGAGCGGACCGTCACGCTCGAGGCGGAGGAGCGCCGCAACTTGCGAGGGCGTGAGATCGCCGGCATCGGCCTGTTCGCGCAACCGCCGCTTGAGCTTGCTGAGGATCGCGCGCAGCTCCGCCGCAAGCCCGTCAGTCCCTGTCGCATCCCGTTTGTCCGCCGCTTCTGTCACGCGCTTCACCTAAGGTAGCGTAGGCAGCCTGTGAAGGCCAGCTTCATATATTTTTAGCAGCAGGGCAGATCAACTTCTGCCGCCATGGCGGACCGGCACGAATCCCTTGCGACGGTCGTGGCCTAACAACCCATTTGCAGACCTGCCCAGAACGTTTGCCGCCTACGCAAGCGGCGTTGGCTCCAGCAGCGCCAGGATGCGGGCGACAAGCGCATTGCCCTCCACCGGTTTGCGCAACAGCGTGAAGCTGCCACTGAGTGCGCCGCCCACAGCAAGTTCGGCTGCCTCGGTGGCGTAGCCGGTGAGCAGGATCGCGGGCAGCGCGGGGCGGAGAGCTTGCGCGTGACGGATCAACGTCAGTCCGTCCATTCCGGACATGGAAAGATCGGACAGCAGCAAATCGGCGGCCTCGCCGGCTTGCAAGCGAGCCAGCGCTTCGATGCCGCCGCCGAGCGGAATCACCGCGAATCCTGCTGCCTCGAGCTGCTCGGCAGTAATCTCGCGCACCAGCGGCTCGTCATCCACCAGCAGGATGCGGTGCCGCCCGTCCGAGGTCGCCGGGGCATTGCCGGCCGCGGGGCTGTCATCCGCCGACGCGGCCGCGAGCGGGAGCCAGAGCCGGACCGTGGTGCCGCTTCCGGGCTCGCTCTCGATGGCGAGTGCGCCACCGGATTGTTCCGCAAAGCCTCGCGCCATGGCCAGCCCCAGGCCCGTGCCCTTGCCTTGCGGCTTGGTGGTGAAGAAAGGTTCCGAGGCGCGCGCGAGCACTTCCGGTGCCATGCCCTCGCCGGTATCGGATATGGCGAGACACAGATAGCTTTCGGGCGGCAGCGCCGACGACTCCGCGGCGCTGCCGGCGAGCGTTTCGCGCACAGCCGCGAACGTGAGGCTGCCACTCCCCGCCATTGCATCGCGTGCGTTCGCGGCAAGATTGATCAGCACAGTTTCCAATTGGCCGCGATCGGCAAGCAGCGGCGGCAGGCCGGGGGCCGCCTGCACATGGATGCTGATGCCGGCGCCGAGCGTATGCGCCAGAATTTCACGTAACCCGGCGAGCAGCGTCGCGGCATCCACCGGTTCGGCGCGCAAATCGGCGCGGCGCGAAAAGGCGAGCAGCCGGCCGGTAACAGGCGTACTGCACTTCCAACTCGCAGGTTTCGCCAGTGGCGAGTGCGCGGGCGAGCGGGTATTCGCGGGGCTCCAGGCGGGTTCCGTCGGCGTGGTAGGCTTCCCAATCGACGTATTCGGCGATGCCGCCGGACTGGCGGAGCGGATGCCGGAACATCGTCTGCACGGAACGATTGCCGAACAGGATGCGGCCGGAGGGTGCCTCGGCCAGCACGACGGCGAGCGGAATGGTGTCGAGCACCGAGCGCAGGCGGGCCTCGCTGGCGACAAGGTCGGCGGCGGCGCGGGCGCGTTCGGTGACATCGAGCATGACGCCGAGGGTGCGCTCGGGGCGGCCGGTTTCGTCCTTCCGGGTGCGGCCGTAGGCGGACATCCAGCGCACCTCGCCCGTGTCGGCGCGGCGAATGCGGTATTCCGCGCGGTAGGGCGTGTCGCCGGTGAGGCTGGCCTGGAAGGCGGTTTCGACGCGCGCGAGGTCTTCGGGATGCACACGTTCCCGCCAGGCGGCGGGCGCAGCGGCGCCGTCGGGGGCGCGCTTCAGGCCGAGAAAATCGAAATGCCGTGCGGACCAGGTGCCGGTGCCGGTTTTCAGGTCGATGTCCCAGATCGCGGCCTCGGCGCCTTCAAGCGCGATGCGCAGACGGCCTTCCGAGGCGGCAATGGCAGTGGCGACAGCCTCGGCAATCCGGGCGCGGGCGGCGGTTCGCGCGGCGGCCAAGCCCGCGGCGCCCGCGGCGAACAGCAGCGCGATGCCGAGGCCGGCGAGGAGCCAGATGAACACGTGCTCCCGCGCCGCGGCCGCGGCCGCGGCGGCGGCGCGCGGCTGCAACAGGCGCGGTTCTTCGGCGGGGCAGGTGCCGAGCCCGGCATCGGCGACGTTTCCCAGCGCCGTGCCTGCGTCGGATTGCAGCATGGCGGGCGCGGCCGTCGGGTTGCCGGCGCCGATCCGGGCGGTATCGCGATCGAGCAGGACGATGCGCCGCACCACGGCCCGCCGGAGTTCGGCAAGCCGGGCCTGCTGCGTCGGGTCATCGGCGGTGAGCCATCCCAGCCGGTCGAGGTCGGCGGGAATTTCGGCGCGCGCGGCGCGGTATTGCGCGAGCAGCCCGGGGCTGGCGC
>CAXUEX010000031.1:0-24037 GCA_964250215.1 uncultured Acetobacteraceae bacterium
GCTGCTGGACCGCATGGAGATCATCCGCATCCCCGGCTACACCGAGGACGAGAAGATGGAGATCGCGAAGCGCCATCTGTTCGCCAAGCAAGGAGAGGCGCATGCGCTGAAAGCGGAGGAGTGGTCGATCAGCGACGATGCGTTGCGCGACCTGATCCGCACCTACACGCGGGAAGCCGGGGTGCGCAATCTGGAACGCGAATTGGCGAACTTGGCGCGCAAGGCGGTGCGCGAGATCGTGACGAACAAGACGAAGAAGCTGGGGATCACGAAGAAGAACCTGGAGAAGTTCGCTGGCATCCGCCGCTTCCGCTACGGCGAGGCGGAAAGCGAGGACATGGTGGGTGTGGTGACCGGCCTTGCCTGGACCGAGGTGGGCGGCGAGATCCTCTCCATCGAGAGCGTAATCGTGCCCGGCAAAGGCCAGGTAAAGCACACCGGCAAACTGGGCGACGTGATGCAGGAGAGTGTGTCGGCGGCACTTTCCTACGTGCGTAGCCGATCGATCCAATTCGGCATCAAGCCGACGATTTTCGAGAAGCGCGACATTCATGTGCATGTTCCTGAGGGGGCGACGCCGAAGGACGGGCCTTCGGCCGGCATTGCGATGGCGACCAGCATCGTGAGCGTGCTGACCGGCATTCCGATCCGGCGCGACGTGGCGATGACGGGTGAAATCACGCTGCGCGGCCGCGTGTTGCCGATTGGCGGCCTGAAGGAGAAGCTTCTGGCGGCGTTGCGCGCCGGGATCACCACCGTGTTCTTTCCAAAGGATAACGAGAAGGATCTGGCGGAAATCGCGGATAGCGTGAAGCGCGAGCTAGCCCTGATTCCGGTGGCGCATGTGGACGACGTGATCGGGCAGGCGCTCGTGCGGCGTCCGGAGCCCATTGAGTGGGAGGAACCGCCCGAGCCGGTGGTGCCGCCGGCGGCCGCATCCACCGGGGCCTCGCTGCCCCATTAGGCCCTCGCCACATGCTTAGAGGGAGCCTGGAACGCCAGAAATGGCGGATTTCCGGGCTTTTTCCTTTGACGGGGGCGAAGCGCCGCACCTAGTGTCCGCCGCGCGGGCCGGGGGTGTTCTCCGGGTGCCGACCATCACGGGGAAATCTGACATGTCTGAATCCACGACCGGCGAGGGTCAGGATAAGTTCTTTAAGAGCAACGATCTGGTGGCGGCGGTGGCCGAAAAAACCGGATTGCCGCGGCCGAAGGCGAAGGCGAGCGTGAACGCGGTGTTCGAGACGCTGGAGGCTTCGCTGAAGGCCGGACACCAGGTCCGCCTGGTAGGTTTCGGCACGTTCCTGGTGACCGACCGCAAGGCCGGCAAGGGCCGCGATCCGCGGACCGGCGAGGAGATCGATATCCCCGAGAGCAAGTCGGTGCGGTTTCGCCCGGGCAAGCAGCTCAAGGAAGCGATCGGGCTGCCGGTTGGGCCGAAGGCAACCGCGGAGTAAGTTTCCGGCGTGGGCGGTTAGCTCAGCGGTAGAGCATCTCGTTTACACCGAGAGGGTCGGCGGTTCGAACCCGTCACCGCCTACCAGACCGACATGTATCGGCGGTCGGTTTGCCGCGGGCTGGCGTTGGGTTGACCGGGCGGGGGTGCGCGGCCTAGAGGCTGGCGCCCTGCCCGGGAATGCGCGGGTGTAGCTCAGTTGGTTAGAGCGCCGGCCTGTCACGCCGGAGGTCGCGGGTTCGAGCCCCGTCACTCGCGCCACTCCACGGGCAACGTTCGGGTATTGCGGCGGGCCGGGCCTTGGCGGTGCGCGCCTTCCGGGCTAAGGTCCGGCCGCCATGTTGCACTGCGGCAGGCGTGGCGCTGAGGCGCGTGGGAGTCCGATGCAACCGGTTGTCGCCGCTTACTTTCCAGTTCTGGTGTTTCTGGCTGTCGCGGGCGGCATCGCCACGCTGATGGTGGGCGGGTCGATGCTCGCATCGCGCCTGATGGGCGAGGATCAGCCATATCCACAGAAAGTGGCGGCCTACGAATGCGGGTTCGAGCCATTCGACGACGCGCGGCGGCGGTTCGACGTGCGATATTATCTGGTCGCGATTCTGTTTATCATCTTCGATCTGGAAGTGGCGTTCCTATTTCCTTGGGCGGTGAGCCTCTCGCGCATCGGGCTATTCGGGTTTTTCAGCATGATCGCGTTTCTGGCCGTGCTCACCGTGGGTTTCATCTACGAGTGGCGCAAAGGCGCCTTGGAGTGGGAATAGGATGGCGGACGGCGGAGAGGCTGTCGCCTGGAACCGGCAGGCGCTGCCGCCCGGAGCCGAGCAGGATGCGGTGGTGCACGGCATCACCGGTGAAATCCAGGATCGCGGCTTCGTGGTGGCGAATATCGACCGGCTGATCAACTGGGGCCGCACCGGCAGTCTGTGGCCGATGACGTTTGGGCTGGCGTGTTGCGCGGTAGAAATGATTCATGCCTATATGCCGCGCTACGATCTGGATCGGTTCGGTATTTTCCCGCGGGGGTCGCCGCGGCAGAGCGACGTGATGATCGTGGCGGGAACGCTGACGAACAAGATGGCGCCGGCCCTGCGCCGTGTGTACGACCAGATGCCGGAGCCGCGCTGGGTGATCAGCATGGGCAGCTGCGCGAACGGCGGCGGCTACTACCATTACAGCTACTCGGTGGTGCGCGGTTGCGACCGGATCGTGCCGGTTGATGTGTATGTGCCTGGCTGTCCGCCGACCGCGGAGGCGCTGGTGTATGGCATCATGCAGTTGCAGAAGAAAATTCGGCGCACTGGGAGCATTCTGCGTGGCTGATCTGGGCGCGTTAGCGGCCGCGATCGGCACCGGGCTGGCCGGCGTGCGCCGCGCGGAAGTGGCGCAGGGCGAAGTTGTGGTGCATCTGGAGCGCGAGGCGCTGCCGGCAGCGATGACGGTGCTACGCAAAGATCCGCGCTTTGCCTGCGAGCAGTTGATGGATGTGTGCGGCGTGGACTGGCCGGAGCGGACCGAGCGGTTCGAGGTTGTGTACAACCTGCTCAGCGTTTCGCTAAACCACCGCATTCGCGTGATTGTATGCACGGACGAGGCAACCCCCGTGCCGAGCGTATCCGGCCTCTGGCCGTGCGCCACCTGGTGGGAGCGCGAGTGTTTCGATTTGTTTGGTGTCACGTTTGCCGGGCTCGCCGATCACCGGCGCATCCTGACCGATTACGGGTTCGAGGGACATCCGCTGCGCAAAGATTTCCCGATGACCGGGCACGTTGAAGTCCGCTACGACGACGAGCGCAAGCAGGTGGTTTATGAACCTGTGCGATTGACGCAGGATTTCCGGAACTTCCAATTTCTCTCGCCGTGGGAAGGCATCACGAGCTTGCCGGGCGATGAGAAGGCGCATCGGTCGCGCAGCGCGCCCGAGGATACTGGAGCATGAGCGATCTTACCGGCCAGTTGACAGCCTCGGTTGCCGAGACCGCAAAGCGGCGCGAGGTGATGATCGACAGCCACGCGATCAATTTCGGACCGCAGCACCCGGCGGCGCACGGCGTGCTGCGGCTGGTGCTGGAGATGGACGGCGAGGTAATTGAGCGTGCCGACCCGCATGTGGGCCTGCTGCACCGCGGCACCGAGAAGCTCATGGAGCACCGGACCTACACGCAGAACACGCCGTATTTCGACCGGCTGGACTATGTCTCGCCAATGGCGAACGAGCATGTGTTCGTGCTGGCAACCGAGAAGCTGCTGCGCATCGTGCCGCCCGAGCGGGGGCTGTGGATTCGCACGATGTTCGACGAGATTACGCGCATTCTGAACCATCTGTTGAACATAACCAGCTTTGCGATGGATGCCGGCGCGCTCACGCCGCCGCTTTGGGGGTATGAAGAGCGCGAGAAGCTGATGGAATTTTACGACGAGGCTTCTGGCGCGCGGCTGCATGCGAATTATTATCGGCATGGCGGCGTGAACCGCGATCTCCCGGCCGGATTGCCGGAGCGCATCTGGGAGTGGTCGGAACAGTTTCCGTCCTTCATCGATAGCCTTTGGAACTTGCTGACTGAGAATCGAATCTGGAAGCAGCGCACCGTGGATATCGGCGTGATGACGGCCGAGCAGGCGCTGGCATGGGGATTTTCCGGGCCGAACCTGCGGGCCAGCGGTGTGCCGTGGGATTTGCGGCGCGCGCAACCTTACGCGAAATACTCGGAAGTGGATTTCGATGTTCCAGTTGCGCGGCACGGCGATTGCTATGACCGGTATCTGGTGCGCATGATCGAAATGCGTGAGAGCGTGAAGATCATCCGCCAATGCATAGAGAAGATGCGGCCTGGGCCTGTGAAAATCGAGGACCGGAAGTTCACGCCACCGAAACGCGAGGAGATGAAGCGCTCGATGGAGGCGCTGATCCATCATTTCAAGTTGTTCACGGAAGGGTTTCATGTGCCGGCGGGCGCTACCTATACCGCGATTGAGAGCCCGAAGGGCGAGCTGGGCGTTTATCTTGTGGCCGACGGCACGAACCGCCCGTATCGCTGCAAAATTCGGCCGACCGGATTTTCGCATCTGCAAGCGCTCGAAACGATGAGCAAGGGGCATATGCTGGCCGACGCGGTTGCGATCATCGGCTCAATCGATCTCGTATTCGGCGAAGTGGACCGGTAACGCGATGAGCGGCTCCTTTTCGGCCGACAATGTGGGCGACGGCACCGTGAACCAGCCGGCTGGGCAGCCGCATTTCGTTTTCGACCCAGCGAGCAAAGCCGAGATCGATCACGTGCTGACAAAATATCCGCCGGGACGCCAGGCAAGCGGCGTGCTGCCGCTGCTGTATATCGCGCAGGATCAGATGCGCCGGCAGAGCGGCAGCGCCTGGTTGCCCCGCGCTGCCATGGATGCGGTGGCGGCGCGACTGGAAATGCCGCCGATCCGGGTTTATGAAGTCGCGACTTTCTATCTGATGTTCAACACGCAGCCGATCGGGCGGTATCATCTGCAGGTTTGCACCACCACACCGTGCTGGTTGCGTGGGTCTGACGAGGTGGTGGCGGCTTGCCGGCGGGTGACGGGCATCCGGGCCTGGCACGAGACGAGCGCCGACGGGCTGTTCACGATGACTGAGGTGGAATGCCTTGGCGCTTGCGTGAATGCGCCGGTATTGCAGATCGACAATGACTTCTACGAGGATCTGGACGGTCCCCGCACCGAGGCATTGCTGCGCGGCTTGCAGCGCGGCGAGACGCGGCAACCGCCGGGATCGACGATCGGGCGCCAGACTTCGGCGCCGGAGGGCGGGCCCATTACGCTGCTGGCTGTGACGGAGTGACGTCATGCTGCGCGACGCCGACCGCATTTTCACCAACCTTTATGGCCAGCACAATTGGCGGCTAGAGGGTGCGCGCGCGCGCGGCGATTGGGACGGAACGGCCGCAATCATTTCGCGCGGGCGCGAAGCCATCGTGGAGGAAGTAAAGGCTTCGGGTCTGCGTGGGCGGGGCGGCGCCGGATTTCCTACGGGCATGAAATGGTCGTTCATGCCGAAAGTCTCGGACGGGCGGCCGGCGTATCTGGTGGTGAATGCGGATGAGAGCGAGCCGGGCACCTGCAAGGACCGCGACATTCTGCGGCACGATCCGCACAAGCTTATTGAAGGTTGCCTGATCGCGAGTTTCGCGATGGGCGCTCATAAGTGTTACATCTATATCCGCGGCGAATTCTACAATGAAGCGGTGCATCTGCAGCACGCGATCGAGGAGGCCTATGCGGCCGGGCTGATTGGCACGAATGCCTCCGGCAGCGGTTGGGATTGCGATGTGTTCCTGCATCGCGGCGCCGGCGCTTATATCTGCGGCGAGGAGACCGCGCTGCTGGAAAGCCTGGAAGGCAAGAAGGGAATGCCGCGCATGAAGCCGCCTTTTCCGGCGGCAGTGGGGCTGTATGGCTGCCCGACGACGGTGAACAACGTGGAAAGCATCGCCGTCGTGCCGGAAATCCTGCGCCGCGGGGCGGCCTGGTTTTCCGCGCTTGGGCGGCCGAAAAACAGCGGCACGAAAATCTATTGCATTTCCGGACATGTGAACAAGCCTTGCAACGTGGAGGAGGAGTTGGGGATCCCGCTGCGCGAGTTGATCGAACGCTATGCGGGCGGCGTGCGCGGCGGCTGGGACAATCTGTTGGCGGTTATTCCCGGCGGTGCTTCCGTCCCAGTGATCCCGAAACCGGTGTGCGACACGGTGCTGATGGATTTCGACAGTCTGCGCGATGCGCAATCGGCGCTGGGCACCGCCGCCGTGATCGTGATGGACAAATCCACGGATATCGTTCGCGCCATCGCTCGGCTTTCACAATTCTACAAGCATGAAAGCTGCGGCCAGTGCACCCCTTGCCGCGAGGGCACGGGCTGGATGATGCGGGTGATGTATCGCATGGTGGAAGGGCGCGCAGAGTCTGCGGAAATCGATTTGCTGGAGCAGGTGACGCGGCAAGTGGAAGGCCACACGATCTGTGCGTTGGGTGATGCGGCTGCGTGGCCGGTCCAAGGCCTGATCCGGCATTTCCGGCCCGTGATCGAGCAGCGGATTGCGGATTACAAGTCGCGACCCGTGGCGGTGCCGCCGGCGCCGACGCCGCAGAACATGCCGATCGCGGCGGAGTAGGCGGCATGGTGAAACTGACCGTGGATGGGCAAGAGGTGGAAGTAGCGCCCGGCAGCACGGTGCTGCAGGCCTGCGAACAGGCGGGGCGCGAAATCCCGCGCTTCTGCTACCACGAGCGGCTCTCGATAGCCGGCAATTGTCGCATGTGCTTGGTGGAGCTGGAACGCGCGCCAAAGCCGATTGCAAGCTGCGCCTATCCGGCGGCCGAGGGCATGGCGGTGAAGACCGATACCGAAATGGTACGCAACGCACGGCGTGGCGTGATGGAATTCCTGCTGATCAACCATCCGCTGGATTGCCCGATTTGCGATCAGGGGGGGGAATGCGACCTGCAGGATCAGTCCATGGCTTACGGCATGGACCACTCGCGCTATGCCGAGAACAAGCGGGCTGTGAAAGACAAGTATCTGGGCCCGCTAGTAAAGACGGTGATGACGCGCTGCATTCAGTGCACGCGCTGTATTCGGTTTGCTACGGAAATAGCTGGCGTTTCCGAGTTGGGTGCGACCGCGCGTGGCGAGAACATGGAAATCACCACCTACGTCGAAAAGGCACTGACTTCCGAGCTTTCGGGGAATTTGATCGATATTTGCCCCGTGGGTGCGCTGACAAGCAAGCCTTACGCGTTCATCGCGCGGCCGTGGGAGCTTGCCAAGGTGGAGAGCGTGGATGTACTGGATGCGCTCGGCACGCCAATCCGCATCGATGCGCGCGGGCCCGAGGTGCTGCGGATTCTGCCGCGCACCGATGATACGCTGAACGATGAATGGCTGGCCGATAAGTCGCGGTTTTCGCTGGACGGATTGAAGCGGCGGCGATTGGACCGGCCGTGGGTGCGGCGCGGCGGCAAGCTGCATCCGGCGAGCTGGGATGAGGCGTTCGCCGCCATTGCGGAGCGGCTTCCCGCAGCTCGGGTGGGGGCGGTTGCGGGTGATCTTTGCGATGCCGAAAGTATGCTGGCTTTGAAGGATCTGCTGGCGGCGTTGGGTTCCGATCTGCTGGAATGCCGCCAGTTCGGCGAGGCGCTGGATCCGGCTCGGCGTGATTTCTATCTGTTCAACAGCAGCGTGGCAGGCATTGACGAGGCCGATGCGCTGCTGTTGGTCGGCAGCTTTCCGCGGCACGAGGCGCCAGTGCTGAATGCCCGTATTCGTAAGCGGTGGTTCGGATCCGGCCTGAAAATCGGGGTGATCGGCACAATGCCGGGTGATCCGACGTATCCGGTGCGGCACCTGGGCGATAGTGCGATGTTGTTGCGCGGCGAGCATGAATTCTTCGATGTGCTGCACGCGGCAAGACGGCCGATGATCGTGCTTGGGCAGGGCGCGCTGGCGCGGCCGGATGGGCAGGCGATCCTGGCCGCATGTTGGGCGCTTGCAGGTCGGGTGGGTGCGCTGGCCGCGGATTGGCACGGGTTCAACGTCCTGCATACGGCGGCGGCGCGCGTCGCGGCGCTGGATCTCGGCTTCTTTTCGGCGGGCGGCATCGATGCCTTGCTGCGCGATGCCGAGCTGTTGTGGCTGCTGGGAGCGGACGAGATCGACACGGCGCGCATCCAGCACCACGCTTTCGTCGTGTATCAGGGACATCACGGAGATCGCGGCGCGGCGCGGGCGGACGTGATCCTGCCGGGGGCGGCCTATACTGAGAAGAATGGCACCTATTTAAATACCGAAGGCAGGGTGCAGCGTGGCTTTGCCGCGACGTTCCCGCCGGGCCAAGCGCGCGAAGACTGGCGCATTGTGCGCGCGTTCAGCGACACGATCGGGAAACCTTTGCCGTACGACACGATTGATGGACTGCGGATCCGCTTGGAGCACGTGAACCCCTCGTTTGCGCGGCTCGGGCTAGCGCGTTTCGGCGCCGGCGATCGGGCCGGGCCCGCAGGCGATCCGGGCACGATCAACGACACGGCGCTGCATCCGATGATCACGGACTACTATCAAACGAATTCGATCAGCAGGGCGAGTGCCACCATGGCCGAGTGTTCGCGGCTTTACGTGCATCCTGCGCTGCAAGCCGCGGAGTAGGCGGCGGTGCGCGACTTCTTCCTCAATACGCAGCTCGGCTTCGTGCTGCTGAAGTTTCTGGAAACGCTCGGGATTCTTGTGCCGGTCCTGATCGGCATGGCGTATTCCACGTATTTCGAACGCAAGGCGCTCGGCGCATTTCAGCTTCGTCTCGGCCCCAACAGGGTGGGTCCGTTCGGACTGTGGCAGCCCTATGCCGATGCGGTGAAGGTGTTCACCAAGGAAACCGTGATCCCTGCGGGTGCCAATCGTGCGCTGTTTCTGCTGGCGCCTGCGATCACGTTCATTCTAGCCTGCATGGCGTGGGCCGTTATTCCAGTGAACAACGGCTGGGCGGTGGCCAACCTCAATGTTGGCATTCTGTACCTGTTCGCTATCAGCTCGCTCGGCGTATACGGCGTTGTTATCGCGGGTTGGGCTAGCAATTCGAAATACGCGTTTCTTGGAGCGATGCGTTCGGCAGCGCAGATGGTCAGCTACGAGGTCTCAATCGGCTTTGTGCTTGTCTCCGTGCTGTTGTGCGTCGGCAGCCTCAATATGAACGATATCGTTGTGGCGCAGTCCCGCCACTGGTTTGCGTTCACACCGTTGTTTCCGATGTTCGTGGTGTTCCTGGTTTCCATGCTGGCGGAAACCAACCGTGCGCCCTTCGATCTGCCGGAAGGCGAAAGTGAAATCGTGGCCGGGTTCTTTGTGGAATACAGTGCCATGGCGTTTGCGATGTTCTACCTTGGCGAATACACGAACATGATCATGATGTCGGCCTTCGCCAGCATCCTGTTCCTGGGCGGGTGGCAGGCGCCGTTTGGTCTGACTTTCATTCCCGGCGTGTTCTGGATGATTGTCAAAATCTCGTTGTTCATGTTCTTCTTTTTTTGGGTGCGGGCCACCTTCCCTCGGTATCGCTATGATCAGTTGATGCGGCTTGGGTGGAAGATATTCTTGCCGTTTTCGCTGCTCTGGCTGGTGCTGACGGCTGGCTTTCTCGAAGTGTTTCACATGCTCCCCGGGGAGGGCTGAGCCATGGCGGTTCCTGCGCGTGGCGCTTGGCGATTTCTGCTTGTGGAGCTTTTGGGCGGGATGGCCATTACGCTGCGATATTTTTTCAAGACAAAGGTCACGATTAATTATCCGTACGAGAAGGGTCCGCTCAGCCCGCGCTTTCGCGGTGAGCACGCGCTGCGGCGCTATCCGAATGGCGAGGAGCGGTGCATCGCCTGCAAGCTGTGCGAGGCGATCTGCCCAGCCTATGCGATCACCATTGAGGCCGAGCCCCGGGATGACGGATCCCGCCGCGCCACGCGCTACGATATCGACATGACAAAGTGCATCTATTGCGGATTGTGCGAGGAAGCTTGCCCGGTAGATGCAATTGTGGAAGGACCGAATTTCGAGTTCGCCACCGAGACGCGCGAGGAACTGATGTATGACAAGGAGCGGTTGCTGGCGAACGGCGATCGCTGGGAGTCGGAGATCGCACGCCGTCTGGAGCTGGATGCGCCATACCGATGATCACCGCTTTCTTCTATCTGTTCGCGGTTGTTCTGATCGGCTCCGCGGCTGCGGTGGTCACCAGCCGCAATCCCGTGCACGCGGTGTTATTCCTGATCTTGGCTTTCCTAAACGCAGCGGCGCTGTTCTTGATTGCGGGGGCCGAATTCTTGGCCATGATCCTGGTGATCGTCTACGTCGGCGCCGTTGCGGTGCTGTTTCTGTTCGTGGTCATGATGCTAGACGTGGATTTCGTGCAGTTGCGCGAAGGCTTTCAGCGCTACGCACCGGTGGGGGCGGCGGTGGGGCTGATATTGCTGGGCGAACTCGGGGCTGTGTTGCTGGGTTGGCAGATTTCAGCCGGCGCGCCGCTACTGCGCAACAGCGTGTCGCCAAACGACGTTTCCAATACTGTGGCGCTGGGCCAAGTGCTATACACCGACTACGTCTATCTGTTCCAGGTGGCGGGGCTGATCCTGCTGGTAGCCATGATCGGCGCCATCGTGCTGACGCACCGGCAACGGTACGGTGCAAGGCGGCAGAACATCACGCAGCAACAATTGCGTCAGGTGAGCCAGACGCTTGAAGTGCTGCGCGTGGAGGCCGGCGCCGGCGTGAAGCAGACCGGCATTTATCGGCCGCGCGAGAGAGCCGGGAGCGACGCGCCATGATGGTGGTGGGCCTTGGGCATTACCTGGCAGTCTCGGCGATCCTGCTGGTGCTCGGTGTTTTCGGCATCTTTCTTAATCGTAAGAACGTGATCGTCATTCTGATGTCGATCGAGCTGATACTGTTGGCTGTGAACCTGAACCTGGTGGCGTTTTCGGCCGCGCTCGGCGACCTGGCGGGGCAGGTGCTGGCGATGTTCGTGCTCACCGTCGCGGCGGCCGAGGCGGCGATCGGGCTGGCTATCGTTGTGGTGTATTTCCGCAATCGCGGCTCGATCGAGGTCGAGGACGTGACGCTGATGAAGGGCTGAGGATGCTGTTCGCGATCGCCGTTTTCGCGCCGCTCGCGGGCTCGCTGATCGCGGGCCTGCCCGGCCGGTGGATGGGCGACCGGCCAGCGCAGTTTATCTCGATTGGTTGCATGGTGCTGGCTTCGATCTGCGGCGTGACGGCCTGGGTGCAGCATATCTGGGGCGGCGCAGGCGACGGCGTTGTGCCGATCGCAAGCTGGTTTGCGGTGGGAAATTTCCGGCTGGATTGGGCGCTGCAATACGATTCGCTTTCCGCCACGATGGTGGCCATGGTGACGGCGGTGGCGACGCTGATCCATATCTACAGCGTTGGCTACATGGCGCACGAACATGCCACCACCACGCGCTTCTTCGGCTATCTCTCGCTGTTCACGTTCGCGATGCTGATGCTAGTGACTGCAAACAACCTGGTGCAGTTGTTCTTCGGCTGGGAAGGGGTCGGGCTCGCAAGCTATCTGCTGATTGGCTATTGGTACGATCGGCCGAGTGCGGCGCGCGCCGCGATCAAGGCCATGATCGTGAACCGCGTTGGCGATCTTTCGTTCGCGGTCGGCATTGCGATGGTATTCTTCACGTTCGGCGCGGTCGATTTCCCGACGATTTTCGCGGCAATCCCGCGACACATGAACGACACCTACCATTTGCTCGGCAGCACCTGGCGCGCCTACGAGGTAATCGGCGTGCTGCTGTTCATTGGCGCGATGGGCAAGTCAGCACAGCTTTTTCTGCACACCTGGCTGCCGGATGCGATGGAAGGACCGACCCCGGTTTCGGCGCTGATCCATGCTGCAACGATGGTCACGGCGGGCGTGTTTTTGATGTCGCGCATGTCGCCACTGCTGGGATTTGCGCCTGGCGCGCTTGGCTTCGTGACATTCATCGGTGGCAGCACGTGCTTCTTCGCGGCCACGATCGGCTGCGTGCAGACCGACATCAAGCGGGTGATTGCCTATTCCACCTGTTCGCAGCTCGGCTACATGTTCATCGCCGCCGGCGTTTCGGATTACCAGGCCTCCATCTTTCATCTGATCACACATGCGTTCTTCAAGGCATTGCTGTTCCTGTGCGCGGGATCGGTGATCCACGCAATGTCCGACGAGCAGGACATGCGCCGGATGGGCGGGCTCGCGCGACGTATTCCGATCACTTATACCTGCATGTGGCTGGGCAGTCTGGCGCTCGCCGGAATTCCGTATTTCGCGGGTTACTGGTCGAAGGATGCGATCCTGGAGTCGGCGTATGCGAGCCGTTCGGCATTTGCGGGATATGCGTTCGTGCTGGGTGTGGCTGCGGCGTTCCTTACCGCTTTCTATTCCGGGCGGCTGTTGTTCATGACGTTCCATGGCAAGCCGCGCGCCGACCGGCATGTGATGGAGCATGTGCACGAAAGCCCGCTCACGATGACCGTGCCGCTGATGCTGCTTTCGATGGGCGCGGTGTTCGCCGGCTGGCTGCTGCACAACATGTTCATCGGCGATGCGCAGGCCGGATACTGGCAGGGCGCGATCAGCAACGGCCTCAATCCGCAAGTTCAAACCGCCATCGAGCGCACGCCGTTCTGGATCGGCATTCTGCCGACGCTCACGGGTGTTGCAGGGTTTGCCCTTGCGGCATGGTTTTATCTGTTCTCGCCGGGCGTGCCGGTGCGGCTGGCGCAGGTCTTCCGGCCGATTTATCTGTTTCTGCTCAATAAATGGTATTTCGACGAGCTGTATCAGGCCATTTTCGTGCGGCCGGCGGTGTGGCTGGCGCGCGAGTTGTGGCAGGTGGGTGATGCCACGATCATCGATGGGGTGCCAAACGGGCTGGCCGCGGGGGCCGAAAGCGGCTCCTTCGCGGTGGTGAAAATCCAGACCGGGTCGATTGCGGTTTACGCGTTCACCATGCTGATCGGGCTTGTAGCGCTGATCAGCGTGTTCCTGGTGGTTCGGTAGGCCGCCGTGACCGTTACGAACGCCGCCGGGTTTCCGGTTCTCTCGCTGGTTACGTTCCTGCCGCTGCTGGGTGCGGCATTCATCTGCACGCTGCGCGGCGAGGAAGCGGCCGCACGAAACGCACGCTGGATAGCACTGTGGACATCGCTGCTGGTGTTCGTGATTTCGCTGGTGCTTTGGGTGCGCTTCAATCCCGGCGTTTCCGGCTTTCAGTTCCAGGAGAGCGTGGCCTGGCTGCCGGAATTCGGCGTGGGCTATCGCATGGGGGTGGACGGCATTTCCGTGCTGTTCGTGCTGCTCTCCACCGCGCTTACGCCCATCTGTATTCTCGCTTCCTGGCAATCGGTGCGCACGCGCGTGCGCGAGTACATGATTGCGTTTCTGGTGCTGGAAACCGCCATGGTGGGCATGTTTGCCGCCACGGATTTCCTGCTGTTCTATGTGTTCTTCGAATTTGTGCTGCTGCCGATGTATCTGATTATTGGCGTTTGGGGCGGGCCGCGGCGCGTGTATGCGGCGCTAAAGTTCTTTCTCTACACGTTCGCGGGTTCGGTGCTGATGCTGCTGGCACTGATCGCGATGTGGCACCGTGCCGGCACCACGGACATTCAGGTGCTGCTGCATACGCCGTTCCCCTTTGCAATGCAGTTCTGGATTTTCCTGGCTTTCCTCGCGGCATTCGCGGTGAAGGTGCCGATGTGGCCGGTGCACACCTGGCTGCCGGACGCTCATGTGGAGGCACCTACCGCGGGATCGGTGATCCTGGCGGGCGTGCTGCTCAAAATGGGTGCTTATGGATTTCTGCGTTTTTCGGTGCCGATGCTGCCGCAGGCCTCGGCATATTTCGCGCCGCTGATGTTCGCGCTGGGCGTGATCGCGGTGATCTACACATCGCTCGTCGCGCTTGCACAGGAGGACATGAAAAAGCTGATCGCCTATTCCTCGGTGGCCCACATGGGCGTGGTGGTGATCGGCATTTTCACTTTCAACCAGCAAGGGCTGGATGGCGCGCTGGTGCAGATGGTATCGCACGGGATTGTTTCGGCGGCGCTGTTCCTGTGCGTGGGCGTGGTGTACGACCGTATCCACACGCGCGAGATTGCGCGCTATGGCGGGCTGGCGGACCGGATGCCGGCTTATGCGCTCGTGTTCATGTTGTTCACCATGGCCTCGATCGGGCTGCCGGGCACGTCTGGTTTCGTGGGCGAGTTCCTGGTGCTGGTGGGCGCGTTCCAGGTGAATTTCTGGGTGGCGCTGCTGGGCAGTTTCGGCATGATCCTGGGCGCGGCTTATATGCTGTATCTGTATCGCCGAGTGATTTTCGGCCGCATCACGAAGGACGATCTACGCACGATCCTGGATCTCTCGCCGCGTGAGATGGCGGTATTCGCGCCGCTCGTGGTGCTTACGTTGTGGCTTGGCATCTATCCGTCGAGCTTCACGAGCTTCTTTGATGCGACGACGGGAGCAATGGTGGCACAGCATCAGCAGGCCATGGCGGCGCACGCGGCAACATTCGCCGGGATTTTGCCACGATGAACTGGCAGGCCGCGATCCCGGAGATTTTCCTGGCCTGCGCCGGGCTCGCCATTCTGCTGATCGGCGTGCTGCAGCATCGGGAACGGGCCGTGCTCTGCACCTGGCTGGTGCTGCTCGCCTTTGCCGTGACCGCCTTCCTTGTGGTGCAGACCGTGCCGGGTGTGGCGTATAACGGGCTTTATATCGCCGACAGTTTTGCGATGTTCGCCAAGCTGCTGATCCTGGGCGGCGGGGCGTTCGCCGCAATTCTGGCGCTGGATTACAACGAGAGGCAGGGGATCGGCCGGTTCGAGTTCCCGGTGCTGATGCTGTTCAGCACGGTGGGCATGTTGACCATGGCTTCGGCCGCCAGTCTCATGTCGCTGTATCTGGGGTTGGAACTGCAATCGCTCTCGATCTACGTGCTGGCGGCCTTCGCGCGGGACGATGTGCGGTCGTCCGAGGCGGGGCTGAAATATTTTGTGCTGAGCGCACTGGCATCGGGCCTGCTGCTCTATGGCATTTCACTCGCTTACGGTTTCTCCGGCACCATGCAGCTTTCTCGGCTGGCGCAGGCACTTACGAATCCGGCCGGCGTGCCGGCGGGTCTGGTGGTGGGTATTGCGTTCCTGATCGCAGGGCTGGCGTTCAAGCTTTCCGCCGTGCCGTTCCATATGTGGACGCCGGACGTTTATGAAGGCGCGCCCACGCCGGTGACGGCATTCATGAGCACGGCACCGAAAGTGGCGCCTTTCGTTGTGCTGATGCGGGTGATGCTGGTGGGTTTCGGCCATGTTGCGGCCGAATGGCAGCCGATTTTGGAGCTGGTTTCGATCGCCTCCATGCTGCTGGGCAGTTTCGCGGCCATCGCGCAGAGCAATATCAAGCGGCTCATGGCGTATTCCTCGATCGGCCATATGGGATATGCCCTGATCGGGCTTACGGTGGGCACCGCATCGGGCGTGCGCGGCGTGCTGATTTATCTGCTCACCTACGTTGCCATGTCGGTGGGCAGTTTCGCCTGCATCATTGCCATGCGACGGCGCGGGCGCTCGGTGGAGCGGATCACGGATCTCGGCGGCCTGGCGCGCAATGATCTGCCACTGGCTTCGCTGATGGCGATATTCATGTTTTCCATGGCTGGGCTGCCACCAATGGCCGGCTTCTTCGGCAAGCTCTATGTATTCCTCGCCGCGGTTCAGTCCGGGTTCTGGACGCTCGCGATCATCGGCGTGCTGACCAGCGTGGTGGGGTGTTTCTACTATCTGCGTATCATCAAGGTGATGTTCTTCGACAATGCCGAACCGGCTTTCGACCGGCGCTCGATTTCGGTTTCGATTGTCGCTTTTGCCGCAGGCGCCTTCACGCTGTTTTTCTTTATTGTTCCGGCCCCGTTCCTGGCTGCGGCGGGACGGGCCGCGAAGGTGCTGCTCGGGTGAAGGCAGCATGGCCGCCGGGCTGGCGGGTCCGGCGGCGCGAGGTTCTGCCTTCCACGCAGGACGAGGCCATGGCAGCCGCGAAACGGGGCGAGGCAGGATCGCTGGCCATCCTTGCGGAGCGGCAGATTGCGGGGCGTGGCCGGGAAGGACGGAGCTGGGTGGGGGCGCCGGGCAATCTGTTCGTGTCGGTGCTGTTGCGTTCGCCGGGGGCTCCGCCGGGGGCGTGCTGGGCGGAGCTTGCGGGCGTGGCGCTGTTCGATGCGGTTGCCGCCGCCGCGGGTGCCGCCGGGTTGAGCCTGAAGCACCCGAACGACCTGCTGCTGCGCGGCGCGAAATTGGGCGGCCTGCTGGTGGACACGGCGCTATCCGCCGAGGGCGCGCTGGATTGGGTGGTGATCGGCGCCGGCGTGAATATCGCCCACGCGCCAACGCTGGCGGACCGCCGCACCGCTGCGCTTGGGGCGGGGATCGCGCCGGAAGCTCTGGCCGCCGGGTTCGCACGGGAATTGCAGCGCGGGCTGGATGCCGGGTGGGTGCGCGTTCATGCGGTGTGGGCCGAGCGCACCGGCATGGTGGTGGCCTGATGCGGCTGGTGGTGGATGCCGGCAACACGAACATCGTGTTCGCGGTGCACGATGGCCGGGGTTGGGCGGGAATCTGGCGCATCGCCACCGAGCCGCAGCGCACTTCCGACGAATACGCAGTGTGGCTGCTGGCGCTGTTCGGCCATGCGCAGCTCAGCCCGGCGGCGGTGGATACGGCGGTGATCGGCACCGTGGTGCCGGCCGCGCTGTACCATCTGCGACGGCTGTGCCGGCAATGGTTCGGCGTGGAGCCGCTGGTGGCGCGGTCGCACTTGGATTGGGGGTTCGACATCCGTGTGGGCAATCCCGAGGATGTGGGGGCCGACCGGCTGCTGAATGCGCTGGCGGCGTATCGGCATTTCGGCCGCGGGCTTATCGTGATCGATTTCGGTACGGCAACAACCTTCGATGTGGTGGGCGACGATGGCGCCTATATCGGCGGCGTGATCGCACCGGGCATCAACCTTTCCATCGAGGCTTTGCACCAGGCCGCGGCGCGCCTGCCGCGCATCGGCATCGGCCGGCCGCAATCCGTGGTTGGACGCGCCACCGTGCCGGCCATGCAATCCGGCATTTATTGGGGCTATGTGGGGCTGGTGGAAGGGCTGGTCTCGCGCATCCGGCGGGAGATGGAGGCGCCACTCAAGGTGGTTGGCACCGGCGGATTGGCGCCGATGTTCGCCGAAGGCACCGATATTTTCGACCGGATCGATCCCGATCTTACCTTGGATGGGTTGCGGCTTTTGGCGGAACGCAACCCGGTTCCGCAATCACCGCCCGAACGGCTCCGCCTGATCGAAGGAGATGGATGAATACCGATAGCCACGATCTCGTTTTCCTGCCGCTGGGTGGGACGGGCGAGATCGGCATGAACCTGAATTTGTACCGGTGCGGCGGGAAGTTCCTCGCCATCGATTGCGGCATCGGCTTCGGCGGCAACGAGCTGCCGGAAGCCGACGTGATCATGCCGGATCCGGGCTTTATCGCCGAGCGGCGGGACAAGCTTCTGGGCCTGGTGATCACGCACGCGCACGAGGACCATGTGGGCGCGGTGGCGCATCTGTGGCCGCGGCTGCGTTGCCCGGTGTATGCCTCGCCGTTCGCGGCCGCGGTGCTGCGGCGCAAGCTGGGCGAGGCGGGGCTTTCCGGCCAGGTGAAGCTGCACATCATCTCGCCGCGCGAGCGGCTGGAACTGGGGCCGTTCTCATTGCAGTTCATTGCGATGACGCATTCCACGCCCGAAGCCATGGCGATCGCCATCCGTACGCCGGCGGGGCTGGTGCTGCACACGGGCGATTGGAAGATCGATCCGCATCCGCTGGTGGGACCGCCGACCGACGAGGCGGCCCTGGCGGCACTCGGCGAAGAAGGCGTGCTGGCCATGGTTTGCGACAGCACGAATGCGCTCGTGGAGGGCCATTCCGGTTCCGAAGCGGAAGTGCGGCGCACGCTGACCAGCCTGGTGCGTTCGATCCGCAGCGGGCGCGTGGTGGTGACGTGTTTTGCGAGCAATGTGGCGCGGGTGGAAAGCGTTGCCTGCGCGGCGCGCGACGCGGGGCGCAGCGTGGCGCTGGTGGGGCGTTCCTTGCGCAACCTGGAGGGCGCTTCGCGCGAATGCGGCTATCTCACCAAGCTGCCGCCATTTTTATCGGAGGATGCGGCGGGCGAGGTGCCGGACGAAAATCTGCTGATTCTCATTACCGGCAGCCAGGGCGAGGCGCGCAGCGCGCTGGCGCGGGTGGCGGCCGACACGCACCAGAACCTCTCGCTGGGCGAAGGCGACACGGTGATCTTTTCGTCGCGCATGATCCCGGGCAACGAGCGCGCGATCGCCAGCGTGCAGGACAATCTGGTGCGCCGCGGCGTGCGCGTGATGACCGACGAGGATCACATGGTGCATGTGAGCGGGCATCCGGCGCGCGACGAATTGCGGAAACTGTACCGGTTGGTGAAGCCACGCTACGCGGTGCCGGTGCATGGCGAATGGCGGCATCTGGCGGCGCACGCGGCGCTGGCGAAGGAGCTGGGTGCCGAGCCGGTGATGCTGGAGGATGGCGACATTCTGCAGCTTTCGCCGGGGCGGCCGGAAGTGGTGGACAGCGCGCCGGTGGGGCGGCTGGCGCTGGATGGCAACCGCGTGGTGCCGCTGCGCGGCGGGGTGATGGCGGCGCGGCGGCGGATGCTGGAAAGCGGCATCGTGATCGGCAGCCTGGCGGTGGATGCGGGCGGCCGCGTGATGGGCGAGCCGCGGGTGAGCGCGCCGGGGCTGTATGAGCCGGGTGACGCGGAGAGCGACCGGTTGAACCGGGAATTCGGGCTGGCGGTGGAGGATTTGCCGGCACCGTTGCGGCGGGACAATGCGGCACTGCTGGATGCGGCGAAGGCGGCGCTGCGGCGGTCGGTGGGGAAGCGGCTGGGGAAACGGCCGATGGTGGATGTGCATTTGTTGCGGGTTTGAGGGAGCGAGGATTCTTCTTTCTTGAAAGAAAGAAGCAAAGAACTTTCTTCTGGTTTGCTTGCGGCGGCTTGGGTATTCGTTATGGAAGCGGAACGACTTGCGCGTGCGGCGGCGGTGGCGTCCGGGCCACTGCGGCGACGTTTGCGGTGGCGCGCGGCTGCGGGATGGGCCGGTGTTCGGCCGGCGGGCTTGGGGGACGATGGGGCGGTTTGGCGAGATTGGCGCCTTTAGCGTGGCGACGTTCGGGCAGGGTGAGGCCCATGGCGCTTCGGCGGCCATTAAGAGGGCGGCTGCCGCGCGCGGATTTTTGCGGGCGGAGTGGCCGAGGTTCGGGATCTGCCAGCCGTTCGGCCAGGGCGTTGGTGAAACGTTCGGGCCGGGCCAGGGGGCGGGCGAGCCGGCTGGCGCATCGGCGATGTCGGCGATCATGCGCTCAAGCCAGAGCCGGGCGGAGGCGGCTATACAAGATGCCCCGGATTCATCGGGCAGCACGCCCGCCAGGGCCGCCTGAATGCGGACGATGACGGCGAGCAGGCGAGCGATGACGCCTAGGGTTTCGGGGGTGGGCACGGCCAGAGTATCGAACAAAAGAGGAACGTTGTCAAGCGGATTGTTGCGGAGGGAGCCGGAAGGCTTCTTGGCAGGCTGGCGCCGGCTTGATGATCGCAACGTGCGCACCTTCCATTGTCGGTGCGGTCGGCGTTCAGCCCTCCTCGACGGTGATTTCGCGCTTGCCAGTGAATTTCAGCTCGGCCCGAATGTGGCATGAGTGGGGCCGGAGCGGCGCGTGCTGCTGCTGCGGCGTTCGGGCGCGGTGTGGATCGCCTTGGTGGAAACCACGAATGCGGCGCACGAGAATTTCGTGCTGAGCTTTCGCCGCTCCGGCCCCGGCGACATCCAGCGCCTGTTGGACAAGCACGACCAGGTGTATGGCGACGCCGACGATCTGGGCGACGACGATGGGGATTAGCGGCGCGCCGGCGGGGCCTCCCTGTAACCCCACAATGCGATCCCGCCCCGGAGGACGGTCCTACGGACGGGAGAGTATCACCGTGTCACGGCACGCCTAGTCCGGAGATCGTGCCTATCCTCCCAGGAGGGAAGATTGACCGGCGCGCGGAGGATGGCGGGATCGAGCGCGGCGACGCGCTTGTCGTCTCTGTTGCCGAGCAAGAACTGGCCGTTCGGCAGGATTGCGGCGGGCGGGTCGCCGACATGGGGCCAGTGCGCGTGACGCGAGCTTGCGCCAGGTGTCGGCGGCGGGATCATAGACGGCGCGGATGGCGCCGACTGTGTAATGAATCTTAATCGTTGCTCTCATTTCTATTCGAGTTCAAGCTTGCCCTTCCAGAAGGCAACTGCGCTTTCCAGAAGCCCCGAAAGCCGCCATTCCCGTTCCAGCCCGACCAGCACTTCTCGGCTACCCAACGGCCAGCCGCAACGCATGACGCCCACTTCATTTAGCTGATGGGCGCTCACGTCGCTATAACCCAATTTATCGTCAAGGCGAAGAACATGCCTCGTTGCCTTTGAAACGTCGGCGATGGCGCCGTGGCCAACATTCCGTGCGCAGCTCGGATTTGAAGGACCTGAGATTGATCGCAACAACGTCTTGGTGGGCGTGGAAGTAGTGTTCCGTAAGGCTAGCCAGCGCCAAGCAGGCAAGGCAGCCGCGACGTTTGCTTGCACGATCGGACATGAACTCTTCTATGGTCGATTCGACAACTTCTCTAAAGAAGAGAATCGCGCCATCTCGCGTCGCTACACCAAGCATACCATCAACCTTCGTGATAAAGGAGGCTTCGCTGTTGAGCTGGTGCGCGGAGCGCACCCTACGGCTCGCCTTCTATTTTTTCCTTATCACGCAAGCATATACGGCGTAGAATAGCTCCTCCCGGGAGAGAGCGACACTCTCCACTTCCGACTTTTCTGGCCAGATGAATGAAAAGTCAAACCCGTTAAGATTGGGAGGGATCGCTTCCATAAATAGATTTCGATCTGCTTCGGATTTGTTTTTGTCTTTCTTGCCCCGAATCGTGAAAAGCACCTGAATTCCGAAGGGTTCCGGCTGGTAGTTGGCGTCGCCGAAGGAGTTCAGGATGGTCGTTAGCCTTGTCATATCTTCACAAATTTTTTCGGCGCTATTATTGCGTTTAAATTCTACAAGCGCGATGTGATTCTTTTTGGAACCCATGTTTGCGTCAAAAAGCACAAGGTCAATCCTAAACCGTTTCAAATCCGTCTGTTCAAACGCTATTGGCGTTGCCCTGCTGGATGGCGGCCAAACCACACTCCCAAGCACCCTGGGGGATACTTCGAGCGCGTAGCGTAATTTGTGCATCTTGCAAAGATAGTTGGCGCAACTCGCCTGAACATGGACTTCCGGAAGGTAGAAGTCTTCGAAATTTTGGAGAAACTCGCGGATAGTAGCTCTTGTGTGTGAAACAATTTCTGTAGCAAGCTTGTGGGGTTCGATCGCAACGGTTCTCCTGATATCGTCTTTGCCCTACACGAGAGCAGGAGATCGTTGCTTTTGCAAGGTGCCGAATGATCGGGTTCCAAGGGCGTGCCCTTGGCGGGGTCCAGGGGCGGAGCCTGGCTACCTGAGGCATGGTGGGGTGGAGTCGGGCGTCATAGGTGGCATCTTGTGGCAGAACGCGGTCGGCGGCGAGCGGGAATGTTGTTGCGATGGTGCGCCCAGCGCACCCTTGTACGGCCCGGCCAGGCGGATTTTTCGATTCCACGCCGCATCTGGACGACCACGGTTATTCGCCCTACGATCGCGCTGTTGGTGGGCTGCGCCCACCCTACGTTGCTGTTGCGATGGTGCGCGGAGCGCACACTACGGCCGCTGGCAGGGTTTCACCGTTGATGGCGGATGGCGCTGCGCTTATAGGTCCTAGCCGCCTGGGTGTTCGTGGTCTCCGCCTTCCACGCTTGCCTATAGGAATCCCACAGAGCTTCAAACAATGGACGACGGTAAGCAAGGTAATCCAGTACAATTGCCTTGGTATTTCGAGATTTGGCGGTGGCTTCGGAGAAGAGTTGGTCCGCGCGGTGCCGCCGCTGTCCTGATTTTCGCCGCACTTCCGTTCCTTTGGTGGAACTGGAACGCCGTATCAGATAAGCCATTTGTTGGTCAGCTCATAGGGTACTTGACTAGGCAGCCGCTCCCGCACCGGCCGCCTTATACTATGACGATCGGGATCACCCATCTGGAGGGTGACCCCTCACACGAACACGAACAGCTTATACGCGACACGTTGGCAAACGACTTCGGAGGTGTTTACACGGCATTCTTTGACCGTAACGTAGATTTTCCCGCCGAGGAAACAGACCAAGAATCAATAAAGGAAGCTTCGTTGGCCGCGGATAGGCTGAGAGAATCTTCTGGCGTAGACGTTCTTATTTGGGGACGCGTAATAACCTTAGCCGGTAAGAGCCTGACGCGACTGTATTGGACGGCGCGGAGGGATATGTCGATAAAATTCACAGACAAATACCCGGATCCCGCCGATACGGTCGCGCTTCCGCCACTACTTGTCGAGGATCTCCGGCATGTCATTGCTCTACTTGTTGCAACCGAAGTTATGTCTGCGGTTGCCCTCGAGAACAGTCAAAGTGTGACGGACAGAATGCGCCTTACGCTGAAGCAGATCGACGGGCTTTTGGTGAAAGAGCACGGCCAATGGAACGCTCACGATTTCAACCGAATTGCAGAGGCTTATGCCGATGGGTTAGAAGTTTATGGCGCGCAGGCAAATGACTTGCAAGCTATCGAGCGATCCATCTCTCTCTACAAGGATTTGAGTCGGGAGCAGGATGTCCGATCAACGCCTTCTAATTGGGCGGACGTCCAACAACACCTTGGGGTCGCTCTGAAGACTGTGGGCGTGCGGGACACCGCCGCAAACAGTCTTCTCGAAGCAGTCGATGCGTACCGAAATGCACTTACGGTCTTCACGGAGTCCTTATTTCCTAACCAGTGGGCTACCGCGCAGTTGGCTTTGGGCAGTGCGCTAGAGACACTCGCGGTGCGCGCGAAAGAGGACGCTTTGAGGGAGGGCCGCTTCAATGCGGCGGTTGAGGCCTACGCCGCGGCTTTAAGGGTCTGCACAAGAGATAGGGAGCGTGATTGCTGGGTTGCGGCTCGAATGGACTTGGGGAACGCATTTGACGATTGGGGTCGCATAACCAGGAGCACCTATTATACCAGGTCGGGTCTAGATATCTTTCGGGATCTGGCGCAAATTCTATCTCGCGACAATGACCCACTCACATTGGCCGAAGTTCAGATCAATCTTGGCATAGCGCTGAACAACCTTGGAAGTGAGACGTCGGAGAAATCTTTCGCGCTTGAAGCCGTTACTGCGGAGAAGGCTGCCCTGAGCCTGCTCAGCGAAACTGCCACTCCCTACTTGTGGGCCAAAGCGCAAGAAAACCTGGCGGCCGCTTATTCTTCATTGGCATCGAGAGGTGATCTAGCTATGAGAAGCAAGCAAATCTGGGCGTTCCGTCAAGCGCTACGTGTATGGAGGCGTGGTGGCGACCCCCGCGCTTTTATATTAACAGAGTGTAACCTTGCATTTTCCCTGATGCAGTATGCCGGGCAAACGCGGAGCCCTTTTGATAGCCAGGTCGCAGATGCTGCAGGGTTAAAGTGCCACAACGACGCGTCGCGGGCGCAGATCGAAAAATCACAGGTTCAATCTGAAGTTCATTGATTTTGTGATTGACGTTCGGCTTTGTTGTCGCCGTCATACATCACCTCAGTCACGTCTCGGGACGCTAGCAGTTGCGCCGGTCAGCAGGCTGCGGACTGCGTTGCGTTGCGATGGTGCGCGCGTTGTACCCGACGGCCCGCTCCCCCAAGGAGGCGGATGGCGCTGCGCTTATCCGCCCTACGACTGTTACGGTTCTGCTTGGACTCGCGACGAAGGGAGAGTGGGTCGTTGCAATTTCTTAAGTGACGGGTTCCAAGGGCTTGCCCTTGGC
>CAXUEX010000032.1:0-23478 GCA_964250215.1 uncultured Acetobacteraceae bacterium
CTGCTGCGGCTGGCGGTGCAGATGCGCGCGGCGACGGCGGCACTGGCCAAGCGCGTTGCCGGCGTGGCGGCGCTCGCGTCCGATCCCCGGTTTTGATCACGTAAGCGGCAAGTCGGAACGCCAGCGGCGCCCGCGACTTACGCTGTCGGCATCCGGAGGGAGCGACGCGTGAAGGCGATCACCTGGCACGGCAAGGGCGACATGCGTTGCGAGAGCGTGCCCGATCCGAAAATCGAACATCCGCGCGATGCGATCATCAAGGTCACGGCTTGCGCGATCTGCGGCTCCGACCTGCACATCTTCGACGGCGTGATCCCGTCGATGAAGAGCGGCGACGTGATCGGCCACGAAACGATGGGCGAAGTGGTGGAGGTGGGCGCCGAGAATTCGAAACTGAAAAAAGGCGATCGCGTGGTGGTGCCGTTCACCATCTCCTGCGGCGAATGCTTCTTCTGCAAGCGCGGCTACTTCTCCGGCTGCGAGCGATCGAACCCGAATGCGGAGCAGGCCGCGAAGCTATGGGGGCATTCGCCGGCCGGGCTGTTCGGCTATTCGCACCTGCTGGGCGGCTTCCCTGGCGGCCAGGCGGAATATCTGCGCGTGCCCTACGCCGATGTGGGCCCGGTGAAGGTGCCGGAGGGCCTGTCGGACGAACAGGTGCTGTTCCTGTCGGACATTTTCCCCACCGGCTACATGGGCGCCGAATTCTGCAACATCCAAGGCGGCGAGACGATCGCGGTGTTCGGCTGCGGTCCGGTGGCGCAATTCTCGATCCGCAGCGCGTTTCTGCTGGGCGCCGAGCGGGTGATTGCAATAGATACGGTGCCGGAGCGACTGGAAATGGCGCGCTCGGCCGGCGCGATCACCATCGATTTCATGCACGAAGACGTGTACGACCGCATCCAGGAACTCACGCACGGCCGCGGCGCCGACGCGTGCATCGATGCCGTCGGAACGGAACCGCACACCTCCGCAAGCTTCGATTCGATGCTGGATCGGGCAAAGGTGGCGGTGTTCGCGGGCACCGACCGGCCGCATGTGCTGCGCCAGGCTATCAACAACTGCCGCAATTTCGGTGTGGTGTCGATCATCGGTGTTTATGGCGGCTTTGTCGATAAGATACCGATGGGCAGCGCGATCAACCGTGGCCTGACGTTCCGGATGGCGCAGACACCGGTGCAGCACTACCTGCCGAAGCTGATGGGCTTGATCGAGCAAGGCAAGATCGATCCGTCGTTCGTCATCACGCACCGCGAGACGCTGGAACGAGCGCCCGAGATGTACAAAACATTCCGGGACAAGAAGGACGGCTGCATCAAAGTGGTGCTGCGGCCCTGACCTGAAGGAGGTTGGCAAATGGATGGCAATGCAGGCGGTCGGCAATTCGCGATTGTTACCGGGGCTTCCACAGGCATCGGCTACGAGTTGGCGCGGGAGTGCCTGGAGAATGGCTACGATGTGCTGATCGCGGCGGACGAGCCCGAGATAGAGCGGGCCGCCAATGATCTACGGCATTTTGGCGGTGCCGTGGATTGGGTGCAGGCGGACCTCTCAGGGCCGGAAGGCGTGGACAAGCTGCATCAAGCAGCGCGCGGCAGGCGAGTGGATGCACTGCTGGCCAATGCCGGGCGTGGGCTGGGGCGGGGCTTTCTGGATCAGGATGCCGCGGCGTGGCGCCGCGTGGTGGACACCAACGTTACCGGCACGCTGTTGCTGATCCAGAAAGTGGGCCAGCAGATGCGGACGCAGAAATCCGGCCGCATCCTGATCACCGGCTCGATCGCCGGGTTCATGCCGGGCACCTATCAAGCCGTGTATAACGGCACGAAGGCGTTTCTCGACAGTTTCTCCTTCGCGCTGCGGCATGAGTTGAAAGACAGCGGCGTGAGCGTGACCTGCTTGATGCCGGGCGCCACGGAGACCGAGTTCTTCGAGCGCGCCGACATGATGGACACGAAAGTGGGCACGCAGAAGAAAGCCGATCCGGCCGCGGTGGCAAAAACCGGCTTCGAGGCGATGCTGCGCGGCGATGGCGACGTTGTTGCCGGGTGGGCCAACAAGCTGCGCGCGGCAATCGCGCACGTGGCGCCGGCAGGAGCGCTGGCGGAAATGCATCGCAGCATGGCGGAGCCGAAATAGGCGCCGGTCGTCAACCATCGGAATAGTTGGTGAGCCGAACGCCATCTGGAATGCGGCACGATAAGAGCGCTTCCAGTTCCCGGCGGTGCTCATAATCTGGCATGAAGCGGCGCAGCACGAAATCGGTTTCCGTTGCTGGATGAAAATAGAGTTCCGTGAGCCCGCGCGGCAGGTGGGCGAGCACGTGTTGCACGTATTCCGGCGTCATGTGGCCGCTCCGGCGCAGGCCGAATACCGCATCGTTGGTTCGCATTCCGGCGCCCGCCGCCCGCCGGCGGAGCAGGCCGCACCAGGCGCGCAGCGCGCGTGACGCCATCGGCGGGGCCGGATCGCCGGGCAGATCAGGCTCGCGCGGCACACGGATCGCGCGCAGGCCGAATTCCCGGCCGATCTCGATCATGAGCCGCCCCACGATGGGATGCAGGTGCATGTGCTTGTGCGCATTGGCGTGATCCAGCAGCAGGCCGGTGCGCTGGAAAGCCGCGAACTGCGCCCTGATCTCCGCCGCCAGTTGCCGCCGCGCCGCGGGACGGAACGCGTAGCCGAACGAAATCCGCGTCTGCGCGCCCGGAAAGCGCCCGTCCTGTCCGACCAGCGCTGGAATTTCCGCCACCGGCAGCGTCGCCGCCCCTTCCACCAGCACCAGGTGCAGCCCGACGCGCAGTGACGGCGTGGCGCGTGCGATCGCCACCGCTTCCTCTGCGTGCGCCGCCCCCACCATCAGGCTCGCCGAGGTGAGTATTCCCTCTCGATGGGCGCGCGCCACGCCCGCATTCACCGCCGGCGATAGCCCGAAATCATCGGCCACGGTGATCACGCGGTGTGATATCACCTCTTGACCCACCTCTTATCGAATGCTATCAGTTGATCATGTCCGCTATCACTATCCGCAACCTGCCAGACGACTCCCATGATGCGCTGCGCAGCCAAGCCGCTTTGTGGGGCCGTTCCGTCGAATCGCTTGTGCGGGAAATCCTTGTCTGGGTAGCGCGGGAAGCGGCTGGCAAGCCCACCGGAATGAGCGACATGACCATGCCCTTCCTCGGCGCACCCGCCGAAACACCCTCTTTCGAAACGCTTTGGGGCGCCTTGCGGGCCACGGTGCACGTGCCGCCCGGCACCGATCTCAGCCACCCGGCCGCCGAATGGGAAGCGAACCAGCCCGGCTGACTCCGCGGCCGGTCCTGCTCGACACCTGCATCGCCATCTGGCTGATGCAAGGCGACCCGATCGCCCCCGCGGCCAGAAGCGCCATCGAGGCCGCGCTCACCGCCCGCGCCGGGATTTTCGTCTCGCCGATCACGGCTTGGGAAATCGCCACGCTCGTGTCGCGCCGCCGCCTCGCGCTGACCATGCCGGTGGAAACCTGGTTCGCGGCGCTGCTGGCGTTGCCAGGCATGCGGCTCGCACCGATGGGCGTCGATGTGCTGATCGCTTCGGCGACCCTGCCCGGCACGCCGCCGCGCGACCCCGCCGACCGCATCCTGGCCGCCACCGCCCGGCTGCACGGCCACCTGCTGCTCACGCGCGACGGCGAATTGCTGCCCTATTCAACGGCCGGGCATCTCGCGGCGACCCAGGCGTAACCGCCGCCCCAGCGGCTGCTCGCAAGCCAGCCTCTCACGCCGCCTCCTTGTTCCGCTCCCGCAAAAACTGGAAAAACTCCACGCCTTCGCGCAACCGCCGCCTCATCATCTGCGGGCTCGTCATCATCTCGCCCACGATAGAGGCGATCTTCGGCGCGCGGAAGTAGAAACGCTTATAGAACGTCTCCACATTGTCGAAAATCTCCGCATGGCTCAGGTGCGGATAATGCAGCGGCGCGATCTGGATGCCGTGTTCGTCGATCAGCTCGGCGTTCGCGGCATCCAGCCAGCCGTTGTCCAGCGCCTGCTGATACAGATACGTTCCGGGATAGGGTGCCGCGAGCGAAACCTGCAAAGTGTGCGGGTTGATGCGGGTTGCGAAGCGAATGGTTTCCTCGATGGTTTCCCGGGTCTCGCCGGGCAGGCCGAGAATGAACGTGCCGTGAATCTTGATGCCGAGATCGTGGCAGTCCTTGGTGAATTTTTCCGCCACCTCCACGCGCATGCCCTTCTTGATGTTGTGCAGGATCTGCTGGTTGCCGCTTTCGTAGCCCACCAGCAGCAGCCGCAGCCCGTTGTCGCGCAGCACGCGCAGCGTTTCGCGCGGCACGTTGGCCTTGGCGTTGCAGCTCCACGTCACGCCCATCTTGCCGAGCAGCTTCGCGATCGCCTCGGCGCGCGGCAGATTGTCGGTGAACGTGTCGTCGTCGAAGAAGAATTCGCGCACCTGCGGGAACCACAGCCGCGCCTGCGCAATCTCTTCCGCCACGTGTTCCGGGCTGCGCACGCGATAACGATGGCCGCCGACGGTTTGCGGCCAGAGACAAAAGGTGCAGCGGGATTTGCAGCCACGTCCGGTGTAGAGCGAAACATACGGATGCAGCAGATAGCCGATGAAGTAATCCTCGATGCGCAGGTTATCGCGATATACCTTGGTCACGAACGGCAGTTCGTCCATGTTTTCGAGCATTTCGCGTTCGGGATTGTGCACCACCGTGCCGTTCGCGTCGCGCCAGGAGATGCCGTCGATTGCCGCAAAGTCGCGGCCTTCCGCCACGTCGCGGATCGTGAAATCGAATTCGTTGCGGGCGACGAAATCCACGGCCACGCCGGCGCGGCTCAGGCTTTCCTCCGGCTGCACGGCAACCTTCGCGCCGACCATGCCGATCTTGAGGCCCGGCTTTTCGGATTTGAGCCGCTCGGCAACCTTCACGTCGCTCGCGAAAGACGGCGTGCTGGTGTGCATCACCACAAGGTCGCTCGCCTGCGCGGCGCGCAGCACCGGCTCCATGCCCAGCCGCGCCGGGGGCGCGTCGATCAGGCGGCTCTCCGGCACCAGGGCCGCCGGCTGCGCGAGCCAGGTGGGAAACCAGAAGCTGCGGATCTCCCGCTTCGCCTGGTACCGGGATCCGGCGCCACCATCGAACCCATCGAAACTCGGCGGCTGCAGAAACAGTGTTTTCATCATGGTGAATTCATTCCTTCGGCCGCCAACCGGGGCGGACTTCCCGCCGCGGCCACGTCCGCTTCATGCCGGCGCCCGTGATCGGCTTGGGTGTTGAGCCATTCGCCGCGCCACGCAACGGCCGTTCCGGAGTAGGCGGCTACGCCCACGATCACCGAAACTGCATCACGCAACGGCCCCAGCCAAAGCGGCGTAGGGGCTGCCCCGAGCGCACGTTCCATGGCGCGGCCGGCGGCGGCCCGCAAAATCACGATCGCGGCGAGAAACCCCCACCATCTTCCGCCGCCACCCAGCGCGCACGCCAGGCATGCCCACGCGACAGGATATTGCAAGAAGGTCATTACGAACAGCGCCGGTTCCACCGCGCGGATGGTGCGGGCCCAGCGCAACTCATGACGCCACAACCCGCGCAAATCAGGTTCGTCCACGGTCGTTGCCGGCACGCTCGGCAGCATCGCCACGCGATGGCCCAGCGCGCGCACCTTCTGACCCAGCACCGCATCGTCGGCGATGAACGGCGCCAGTGCCGCGAACCCGCCCACCTGGTGCAGCGTGCAGCGCCGCAGCGCCATGGTGGCGCCCAGGCAATCCTGCCGGCCGAGCCGCGCGCCCACCAGCGCACCGCTTGCAAATATCTGGTTGATATAGGCCGCGCCAAGCAGGTTCGGCAGCGAACGGCGCGCCGGCAGGCCGACATACAGCGAAGTGATTAACCCAACGCCGGGCTGCGCGAGCGCATCGGCCACGCGCGCCAGATAGTCCGGCGCCACGTGCATGTCGCTGTCGGAGATCACCAGCAGCTCGTGTTTCGCGGCCGGCAGCATGTTCGCCAGATTGCCGATCTTGCCGTTCGGCCCGTGCCGCGCGCGATCCACGATCAACGCGATATCCATGTCCGGAAAACGCGCCCGTACGCGCTCCAGCACGCCGACGGCGGCATCGTGCGCGCTGTGCACGCCACACACGAGCTGCACAACCGGGTAGTTTTGCACGCAGAAACTTTCCAGCGCCCGCTCCAGCATCGCCTCATCGCCATGCAGCGGCTTCAGCACCGTGATCGGCGGCCGGCCCGAAACCGGATCGGTGCGCCGCAGGAAATCCCGCGCAGCCAGCCAGCCGGCAAGCCCCTGCCCCACGCCCGCGGCGGCAAACGCGCCGAACACCAGCGCCGGCAGATCTGCAGGCAGCGGCGTCATGGCTTGATCGCACCGCCCGAAAGCGTCTGGACCTTGTCCTGCAACTTGGCGATCAGGCGGCTGGCATCGCCCGGCGAAATCAGGCTGCGGAAATCGCTGCGCTGCACGGCAGCCTGGCTGATCGTGCCTTCCGGCAGCACATCGACCACCTGCCAACCGGCCGGTCCCTGCCGCACGGCGTAATCGATGCGCGTCGGCTCGCCGGATTTCGGCACAATCTGCGTCGCGACCACCGTGTCGTTGCCGACCTGCCGACGGTCCGGGAGCAAGCGGAACTGGTCGCCGTTGCTGTTGAAATTGGCCACGTAATTGGCGATCGTGTAGGCGCGGAAGACAGCTTGAAGACGGGTTTTCTGCGCCTGTGGGATGCTGGACCATTGCAGGCCCACAATCGTCTGCAGAATCTGCGGCAGGTTGAAAACCTGATCCACAACCGGGGTGAAGGCAGCGAAGCGCGCCGCGAAGGGCTGCGCCGAAATCGCTTCGATGCGCGCCAACCCGGCATCCAACATTTGCACTGGCGCGTCTGCCGTGCCTGCCGCGGCGGCCAGGGCCAGCGCCGCGAAGCTCAGAACCGTTCGGCCGGCGATACTGCGTCGGGTCATCGGAACCTCACCTGAAAAGATCGCTCAAACGCGGGCGGCGCCCGCCTCCCGGCCCAACGCGCCGAGAACCGCGCGAACCATGGCCTTGGCGTCCAATCCCGCTTCGCCTATCTGCGCCGCAGGCGACATGTGATCGATGAACCGGTCCGGCAATGTCAGCGGGCGGAATTTCAATCCGCCGTCAAGCAATCCCGCCCATGCCAAATGCTGCATCACGGCGCTGCCGAAGCCGCCGCTGGCTTCCTCGACCGTGATCAGCACCTCGTGGTGCCGCGCGAGCTGCTCGATCAGGCCGGTATCCAGCGGCTTGGCGAAGCGCGCATCGGCCACCGTGGTGGGCAGTCCGCGGGCGGCGAGTTCGTCGGCGGCGCGCATGGCGTCGGCCAGCCGCGTGCCGAGTGAAAGGATGGCCACGTTGCTGCCCTCGCGCAGCAAGCGGCCGCGGCCCAGCTCCAGCACGGTGCCGCGCGCTGGCAGCGCCAAGCCGTTGCCCTCGCCGCGGGGATAGCGGAACGCGCTCGGCCGGTCGCCGATCGCCGCGGCAGTGGCTACCATGTGCACCAATTCGGCCTCGTCGGCCGGCGCCATGAGCACGAAACCCGGCAGGCAACCGAGATAGGCGAGATCGAAACTGCCGGCATGCGTCGCGCCATCGGCACCCACCAGCCCGGCACGGTCGATCGCGAAGCGCACCGGCAGGTGCTGTAGCGCCACGTCGTGCACCACCTGGTCGTAGGCGCGCTGTAGGAACGTGGAATAGATCGCGCAGAACGGCGCCATGCCGGAAGCCGCCATGCCGGCGGCGAACGTAACGGCATGCTGCTCGGCGATGCCCACGTCGAAACAGCGGTCGGGGAAGCGCTTGCCGAACCGATCGAGCCCGGTGCCGCTCGGCATGGCGGCGGTGATGGCAACGATCCGGTCGTTGTGTTCCGCCTCCGCAACCAGTGCGTCGGCGAACACCTTCGTGTAGCTTGGCGGCCCCGCCGGGCCCTTCACCTGCTCGCCGGTGATCACATTGAATTTCGTCACGCCGTGATATTTGTCGGCGCTCGCTTCGGCCGGACCATAACCGCGCCCCTTCTGCGTGATCACATGCAGCAGGATGGGTCCATGCGCCTCGGCATCGCGCAAATTGCGCAGCACCGGCAGCAGATGGTCCATGTTGTGGCCGTCGATCGGGCCCACGTAGTAGAAGCCCAGTTCCTCGAACAGCGTGCCGCCGGTGAGCATGCCGCGCGCATATTCCTCGGCGCGCTTCACGGTGCGTTCGAGGCCCCAGGGAAAATGCTTCGCGAGCTTGCCGGCCGTCTCCCGGAACGAGAGGAAAGACGAGCTGCTCATAAGCCGCGAGAGATAGGCGCTCATCGCACCCACCGGCTGCGCGATCGACATTTCGTTGTCGTTCAGCACCACGATCAGGCGCGATTTGCGCGCGCCGGCGTTGTTCATGGCTTCGTAGGCCATGCCGGCACTCATCGCGCCATCGCCGATCACCGCAATCACATGGCGGTCGTCGTGGTCGAGGAACTCGTTCGCCACGGCAAAGCCGAGCCCGGCCGAGATGCTCGTGGAGCTGTGCGCGGCGCCGAACGGATCGAACGCGCTCTCGCTGCGCTTGGTGAAGCCGGAAAGGCCGCCGGCCTGGCGCAGCGTGCGGATGCGGTCGCGCCGGCCGGTGAGGATCTTGTGCGGATAGGCTTGGTGGCCCACGTCCCAAATCAGCGTATCGCTCGGCGTGTCGAACACCGCATGCAGCGCCACCGTGAGTTCGACCACGCCAAGCGAGGCGCCGAGATGGCCGCCGGTGGCCGATACCGCGTCGATCGTTTCCGCGCGCAACTCATCGGCAATCTGGCGAAGCTGCTCGGGCGAGTAGTTGCGCAGATCTTCCGGGTAGCGGACGCGATCGAGAAGCGGGGTATTCAAATTATGGTCCATCAGCGTTCCCTAATGATGGCGATGTCAGGCCTCTAGGGCCCAGCTTGGTTCAGCGGCAGGGCCCCTGCCCTGGCCTAACTTTTTCGTGCAACCACCCAAGAGGCAGCCTCGCGCAGCATGTCGGCCTCGCGCCCGAACGGTTCCAGATGCGCCACCGCCTGTTGCGACAGCATTTCCGCCTGGGCACGTGCGCGCTCCAGGCCGAGCACGGAAACGAAGGTGGCCTTGCCCGCTTCCGCGTCCTTGCCGGCGGTCTTGCCCAGCTCGCCGGTGCTGCCTTCCGCATCCAGCACGTCGTCGGCGATCTGGAACGCGCCGCCGAGATCTCTGCCATACCCCGCGATCTGGTGCCGCAGGTGCAGCGGCGCGCGACCCAGAATGGCGCCAGCCTCCGTGGAAAACTGGATCAGGCGGCCGGTCTTCAGCGCGTGCAGCCGGGCGATCTCCGCCAGGTTGAGCGCGCGCCCCTCGGCCACCATGTCGATCATCTGGCCGCCAGCCATGCCGCGGGCACCCACTGCGGCGCCCAGAGCGTGCGCCAGCTCGGCGCGGGCCTGGGCATCGGAATGCGTGTCGGGGTCGGCCAGCACCTCGAAGGCGCGGGCCTGCAGCGCATCGCCCGCCAGAATGGCCGTGGCCTCGTCGAACGCGCGGTGCGTGCTCGGCTTGCCGCGGCGCAAATCGTCGTTGTCCATGGCCGGCAGATCGTCGTGCACCAGCGAATAGGCGTGCAGCATCTCCACGGCGGCGGCGGCGCGGGCGGCGCAGGTGGGAGCGACGTGGAACAGCGCCGCCACCTCCATTACCAGGAAGCCGCGCAGACGCTTGCCGCCGCCCAGCGTGGCGTAGCGCATGGCCGCCAGCAGCCGCGACTCCATGCCCTCCGTCTCCGGCAGCAGCGTGTCGAGGCATTCCTCCACCTCGGCGGCACGCGCCCCCATGGCCGCGGCCAGACCGGCGGTCATCCGCGGGCGATCGTCCGGCGGCATCGCATCGGCCGGCATCACTCCCCTTCCTTGAGCGCGAAATCCTTCAATGCCAGCGAGCCGTCGGCACGTTCGACGATGGCTTGCACGCGCGCCTCCGCCTCGGCCAGCTTCGCCTCGCAATGGCGCCGCAGCGCCGTGCCACGTTCGTAGCAGGCGATCGCATCCTCCAGCTTCTGCTGGCCGCCCTCCAGGCCACGCACGATGCGTTCGAGTTCGGCCAGCGCGTCTTCGAAGGAGAGGCCGGCTACGGTCTCCGACATCCTTATCCCTGTGTGCCCAAAGAGCGAGCGCTGTAGCGCGCGGTTGCGCCGGTTGCCAGCCGCCCGCCGCCGCTCCCTGGAAGCTGTGGCCCGGCGGTCACGCCGCCATCAAACGGCGCACATGCTCTGCGGCCGAGGCTGCCAATGCATCGAGATCGTAGCCGCCTTCCAGGATGGAGACGATGCGGCAGCCGCTGCCGGCGGCAGTTTCCACCAGCCGGTCGGTGATCCAGCCGAAATCGGCGGTGGCGAGTTCGAGCTGGGCCAGCGGGTCGCGCAGATGCGCGTCGAACCCGGCCGAGACGATCAGCAGCTCCGGCCGGAAAGCGGCCAACGCCGGCAGCCCCCTGCCCTGCCAGGCGGCGCGGAAAGCGGCGCTGCCGGCGCCGGGACGGAGCGGCAGGTTCACGACATTGTCAGCCACGCCGGTTTCGGAGGCGGCGCCGGTGCCGGGATAGCAGGGCATCTGGTGGCTGGAAGCGTAGAAATAGGCCGGGTCGGTCTCCAGCAGATGCTGCGTGCCGTTGCCGTGATGCACGTCGAAATCCACCACCGCGATGCGGCGCAGCCCGTGATTGCGGCGGGCGTGCATCGCGGCGATCGCGGCGTTGGCGAAAATGCAAAAACCCATGGGAACCGCGGCCTCGGCGTGGTGCCCGGGCGGCCGCACCGCGGCAAACGCCGCCTCGGCTTCGCCGGACAGCACGAGATCCACGGCTTGCACGGCCGCGCCCGCGGCGCGCAACGCAGCCTCGCCGCTGCCGGCGCTGAAATAAGTGTCCGGATCGAGCGCCAGAATCTCATCCGGGCCGGGAGCCAGTTCCAGAATTGCCTGCGCATAGGCAGCGGGGTGGGCCAACTCGAGTTGCGCGGCGCTGGCCCGCGGCGCTTCCCGGCGGATCAGCTTCGCGAATTCGGGCGCATCGAGCGCCGCGAGCACGGCGCGCAGCCGCTCCGGACGCTCGGCATGGCCGGGGGGCGTGCGGTGCGCGGCGCAGGCGGCGTGCGTGAGCAGTGCGACGCGGCTCAAGGTTCGGGTCGCCGGCGGATGGTGAAGCTGAACACCCCGGCCTCCTCGCCGCAGGCCAGAAGCTGATGGCCGGTTTCGCGGCAATAGGCGCGGAAATCGGCCACCGCCGCGCGATCGGTGGCCAGCACGCGCAGCTTCTCACCCGGCGCCATGCCGCGCAGTTCGCGATTGGCGCGCAGCACCGGCAGCGGGCAGGCAAGGCCCTTCAGATCGAGCAGCGTTTCGGCCATCGGCACAACGTGGCCGCGGTGCGACACGGCAGCAAGGCTTGGGCCATTGCCTAGACGAACCCGGGGCAGCAACTTCCGTTCAAGCCGCGAGGAGAACGCATGACCGAAATCATCCGGCTCGAACCGCATGACGCGCTGCCCGAAGGCGGCAACATCGCGCTCGTGCTCCGCCGCTTCGGCGAGGACGATCCCTCGTCCATCATCACCGAAATCGACTTTTTCGGCCGGCACCCGGCCGCCGTGCTGGCCATGGGCGAAGGTGGCCAGCCGCCGCGCTTCGAGGATGCCGTGCACGAAGCCGTGCGCCAGGCCCAGGCGCGCGGCATCGCCACGGTCTATGCGATCGATCGCACGGCTGGCCGCCGCGAACAGGAAGTGCTCACGCATCACGGCGACCACTCGGTGCGCTCGGACGAGCTTAGCGATACCGACGAAGAGGACGGCGAACGCGGCGCGACGATCCTCGATAGGCCCTCGGGCGCCGGCTACGTGCGGTAACGCGCCGCCAGCACGCGGAGCCGATCCGTCAGATCGTCGCCGGCTCACCTCCCGGAATGCCGGGCGCGGGAAACCCAACGTCTGGCGCGTCCGGCCCAGGCGGCTCGGAACCTGGCGGCGGCGGCGGCGGACGCATGGGTCCCGGCGGTTTCACGGGTTCGGGCAATGGCGCCTGGACTTGGCTCATGCCGCCATGAACGGCGCGTCGGCGCCGGCGGTTGCAAGTTCCGCGGCAGCCAGCCGCACGCGTTCGCTGCCGTGCTGGCGTTCCAGGCGGCGCACCGTGAAATGCGCCTGCGCCAGCGCGCGGTAATGTGCCAGGAACGCGCCGTTCAGCGCCGCGCCGGCAATCGCGCCGGCAATCGGCACCGCCTGCGCCGTGAGTTTCTCGCCGAGCACCAAGCCGTAGCGCGAGGCGACCTGCGTCACCACGCGCGCTACCGGCTGGCCGTGCAACAGCAGCCGGGCCGAGAAATAACCGATCTCCTCTTCGCCTTCAGGACCGCGCAGACCGAACACCTCCAGGCAGGCGGCACGGGCTTCGTCGCTGGCCAGATCCTCGCCGTTCTGCCGCGCGATGCGGGCAACGTCGCGCAGGATCACCAGCGTGGTCAGCGTCGCGTCGGGCAGAAAGCCGGCCAGCCCAGCCAGGCCGCTCACCGCACCGGAGGCAACCACCAGCGGCGTGCCGGGCAGCCGGTCGCCGGTATCCACACCGAGCCGCGCCACATCGTAGGCCCGGGAGAGCGCGGCTTCGGCGAGCCACCCGAAGCGGTTGCGGAATACCGGGCTCATGCCGAGGCGAACGAACGCGGCCTGTCCGGCATTGCCCATGAAGCGGCCGAGCCAGTCAGCGGCGCGCACCAGCA
Source organism: uncultured Acetobacteraceae bacterium (assembly GCA_964250215.1). GTDB lineage: Bacteria > Pseudomonadota > Alphaproteobacteria > Acetobacterales > Acetobacteraceae > DAIDJM01. The sequence goes on from CAXUEX010000032.1 coordinate 12,809, forward strand.
CGCCGGCGCGGCCGCGCAGCGAAGCCAGCGCGGTTTCCAGCTCCGCGCGGGCGACCGGATCCAGCTCCGTCTGTATCGTTGGCCACTGCGCCATTTCCGCCCCCGATATCCACATGAACCCACAGGCTGCAACGCTGCGCAGGCCCGATTCGCTGCGCTATGACGCTCCGGTGAATCAGATAGATGGTCCGCTGCTGGGCCTGTCCCAACGGCTCCCGCCGCAAAACCTGGATGCCGAACAGGCGCTGCTTGGCGCGCTGCTGTCCAACAACCGCGCGTATGACCGGGTCGCGGATTTTCTGAAGCAAGAGCATTTTGCCGATCCGATCCACGGCCGGATTTATCAGGCGGTGGAGCGGCGCATCGCGCAGGGGCAGATCGCCGATCCGATCACGCTGCGCGCCGAATTCGAGCACACCGGCGCGCTGGATGAGGTGGGCGGCACCGCTTACCTGGCGCAGATCGTGAGCGCGACGGTGGGCATCATCAATGCCGGCGATTACGGGCGCGCGATCCACGATGCGTGGCTGCGGCGGCAACTGATCGACATCGGCGAGACGGTGGTGAACGAGGCGTTCGCCGCCGCGCCCGACAACGACGGCACCGAACAGATCAAGGCCGCCGAGCAGAAGCTGTTCGAACTCGCGACCTACGGGCGCGGCGAAGACCGGATGGTGACGTTCGAGCGCGCGCTGCAGATGGCGGTGGAAACCGCCGAAGCGGCGTTCCGGCGCTCGGGCGGCATCTCGGGGCTCACCACCGGGCTGCGCGACCTGGATCAGCGCACCGGCGGCATGCACGCCTCCGATCTGCTGATCCTGGCCGGCCGCCCTGGCATGGGGAAAACCGCCTTGGCAACCAAAATCGCATTCGGCGCCGCGCGCGCGCTGATGGCCGAGGGCCGGGCGCAGAACGCGAACGGCACGCCCGCCGGGTCGGTGGCAATCTTCTCGCTGGAAATGAGCTCGGAACAGCTTGCGCTGCGTCTCCTCTCGGAAGAAAGCCGCGTGCGCGGCGACCGCATCCGCAAGGGCACGATCGACGAGCGGGATTTCTCGCGTTTCGTCGCCGTGTCGAAGGAGCTGCAAGCGCTGCCACTGTTCATCGACGATACGCCGGCCATCACCATGTCGGCGCTGCGCACGCGCTGCCGCCGGCTGAAACGCACCAAGGCGCTGAAGCTGGTGGTGATCGATTATCTGCAACTGATGCGGCCGCCGCCCGGCGCGCGCGCCGAGAACCGGGTGGTGGAAATCAGCGCCATCACGCAGGGGCTCAAGGCGCTGGCCAAGGAGCTGAAAATTCCGGTGCTGGCGCTTTCCCAGCTTTCGCGCGGCGTCGAAGCGCGCGAGGACAAGCGGCCGCAGCTGTCCGATCTGCGCGAATCCGGATCGATCGAACAGGATGCGGACGCGGTGATGTTCATCTATCGCGACGAATACTATCTGCAGCAGCGCGAGCCGAAGGCGATGGCGTTCGACGGCAGCGAAAAATATCAGGCGGCGGTCGATAAGTGGCAGCGCGACATGGAAGCGGTGCACAATAAAGCGGAACTGCTGCTGGAAAAGCAGCGGCACGGTCCCACGGGCAAGGTGGATCTGTTCTTCGAGAGCGAATTCACCCGTTTCGCCGATCTCGACACGGTGCATGGCGGCGACGACTAATACGGGGCGATTTCGGCCGATCGGAAAAAAACCCCGCGGCTGGGCGGCCCCGCTAGACGGCTTAGGCTCTTTCCCGCCACCGTTATGTCTGCCAGGATATATCGATGAACCGCATTGCCCTGGCCGCACTCGGTATTTCCGTCCTGCCGCTGCCCGTTTTGGCCCAGACCGCGCTGCCCCCGACCGCGCCGGCGCCCGTCGAGCAGGACGGGCTGGCCGGCTATTTCGACGACTGGTTCGACCGCGTGAAAGCGGCGCAGTCGAGCCAGCCGACATGGATGACGCCGCTGGTGACCGTCACGCCGCGGCTGGAGGAGGAGTTCCGCTACGACCAGTTCTGGGAACATCTGCCGAACGGCGGCGACCTGCAGAACTACGATACCGGCAAGGGCCTGGAGCTGATCCCGACCACGACCAACGAGGTGATCATCGGCGTGCCGCCCTATGAGGAGCGGCAGGTGAAGGGCAAGAACACCAGCGGCTGGGCCGACGGGCCGACGATCCTGATCAAGCAGCGCCTGTTCAGCGAAAATGCGGCCTCGGGCGATGCGATCGTCACGGCGTTCTTCGCGGTCACGCCATCGGCGGGCGGCCGCAACTTCACGCAGCACGCGGTGGTGCTTTCGCCCACGCTGGCCGCGGGCAAGGGCTGGGGCGATTTCGATATTCAGGCGACCTCCGGTTTCGCCGTGCCGACACGGCGGATCGACGAGCTCGGCGCGCAATGGCTGAACAATGTTACGCTGCAATACCATCTGCTGCATTATCTGTGGCCGGAATTCGAGATGAACCAGACCGTGTGGCTTAGCGGCACGCAACGCGGCGGCAAGGACCAGATTTTTCTCACACCCGGCATCATCTTCGGGCGTTTCGAGCTGGGCTGGCGTTTCCGCGCGGCCATCGGCTTCGGCTACCAGTTCGCGGTTTCGCCGCAGCAGCAGGTGAAACCGGAGCTGGATCCGGTGTATTCGCACAACTGGATTCTCTCGGCGCGGCTTTCGTTCTGAACGTTGCATTGACGTTGCTGCGCGCGCGTGGCACGGCCGCGCGATGGCGAAACCGCGTCATCCTGAGCGTGCCGGGCTGCATCTGCGCGTGGTGCTGCAAGGCCAGCTCGCCATGGGACCCGGCCGCGCCGAATTGCTGACGCTTATCGCCGAACTGGGCTCGATCTCGGCCGCGGGCCGGGCCATGGGCATGAGCTACCGCCGGGCGTGGACGCTGGCCGAGGAAACGGCAACAACCTTCGGTGGCCGGGTCATCGAAGCGACACCCGGGGGGGCTGGCGGCGGCGGCGCGGTGCTCACGCCGCTGGGTTCGCGTGTGCTGGAAACCTTCCGCCGCATCGAGGCGAAAGCCGAGGCCGCCGTGGCGCCGGAACTGGCGGAACTGCGCCGGCTGATGCAGGATGCGGGCGGGCCGGCCACCGGGAGAGGCGAATGACCGCGATCTATGATTTTGCCGCGAAGACGATCGACGGCCGCGAGGAATCGATGGCGGCATTCCGCGGCCGCGCCCTGTTGATCGTGAACACCGCGAGCAAGTGCGGATTCACGCCGCAATATGCGGGTCTGCAGGAACTGCATGAAAAATTCTCGCCGCGCGGCTTCACCGTTCTGGGGTTTCCCTGCGACCAGTTCGGCCACCAGGAGCCGGGCGACGAGGCGGAGATCCGAAACTTCTGCAGCACGCGCTACGAGGTTTCGTTTCCGATGTTCGCTAAGATCGAGGTGAACGGCGCCCACACGCATCCGCTCTGGGCGTGGCTCAAGCAGGAGAAAACCGGGCTCATGGGCGGCGCCATCAAGTGGAACTTCACCAAGTTTCTGGTGGCGCCTGATGGAAAGGTGACGGAACGGTTTCCACCCACCACGCGCCCCGCCGCGATCGAACCCAAGGTGGAACGGCTTCTGCCGGCTTGACGCCGCATCTGCGCATCGATCCCGACGCGATCGCCGCGAATTGGCGCGAACTCGCGCGCGTGCATGGCGGCGCCACGGGCGCGGTGGTGAAGGCCGATGCCTATGGGCTCGGCGCGGTGCAGGTGGCGCCCACGCTGTTTGCGGCGGGCGCGCGACATTTTTTTGTGGCGCATCTGGCCGAGGCCGCGGCGCTGCGGCCATGCCTGCCGGATGCGACTATTTCGGTACTGAACGGTTTCGCTGCGGCGCAGGCGAGCTCGTATCTGGCGCAGGATATTTGGCCGGTGCTGGGATCGCTCGGCGAGATTTCCGCCTATGCGGCTTTGGCATCCGCGGCCGGGCGAAGCCTCAAAGCGCTCCTGCATGTCGATACCGGAATGCACCGGCTGGGGCTGGCCGCCGACGAACTCGAAGTTTTGGTTTCTCAGCCAGAACGGCTGCGCGGGATAGACCTGCAATACGTGATGACGCATCTGGCGCACGCGGAAGTGCCGGAGCATCCCGGCAATGCGCGGCAGCTCGGGCGTTTTCGCGCGGCTTGCGCGCGTCTGCCGCCGGTGCCCATCAGCATCGTGAATTCCTCGGGCATTTTTCTCGGCGGCGATTTTCGCGCCGGTCTGGCGCGGCCCGGCGTGGCGCTGTACGGTGTGAACCCCTGCCCCGGCCGGGACAACCCGATGCGCCCGGTGCTGCGGCTGACCGCGCCCGTGCTGCAGCTCCGCGATGTGCCGACGGGCGAGAGCGTCGGCTATAATGGAATATGGACCGCAAAACGGCCGAGCCGGGTGGCGACCGTGGCGCTGGGCTATGCCGACGGCTATCCGCGCGCGCTGTCGAACCGCGCCGAGGCGGCTTTTGACGGCGCCCGCCTGCCCCTGATAGGCCGCGTGTCGATGGACCTCACCACATTCGATGCCACCGAAATACCCCGGCTTGCCGCAGGTGACGCTCTGGAGCTGATCGGCCCCAACGTGCCGCCCGACGAAGTGGCCTCGTGGGCCGGCACGAATGCCTACGAGGTATTGACCTCCCTGGGCCCGCGCGCGACGCGCAGCTACAGCAAACTCTAATGAATGAAAGTTCTTTGGTTCTTTCTTTCAAGAAAGAACCTCTTCCTTGCTGATGCCCGATCTGCTGCGCCCCGTAACCTTCACCGGACGCAGCGCGCTCGGCGTTATCGGCACTGCCGGCAGCATCGCAACCTTCGCGTTGTCCGGCCTCAGCCATCTATTTCGCCCACCTTTCTACGCGCGACTGTTTCTGCGCGCGTTCGTGGATTTTGCGTATTTCAGCCTGCCGGTGGTGGCACTCACCGCGATTTTCTCGGGCATGGTGATCGCGTTGCAATCCTACACCGGCTTCGCCCGGTATGGCGCCACGAACGCGGTGGCCAACATTGTGCTGATTTCGGTGGTGCGCGAACTGGCGCCCGTGCTGGCCGGGTTGATGGTGGCGGGCCGCGTGGGTGCGGCGATGGCGGCCGAACTTGGCACGATGCGGGTGACGGACCAGATCGATGCGCTGACCACGCTTTCGACCAATCCGATGAAATATCTCGTGGCACCGCGTCTGCTCGCCGGCCTGATCGCGTTGCCGCTGCTGGTGCTGGTGGCGGATTTGCTGGGTGTTGCCGGCGGCTGGCTGATCGCCACCGCAAAGCTTGGCTTCACTTCGATCCCGTATCTGGAAAGCACGCTGGGTTTCTTGCAGACGCAGGATGTGGTGGTAAGCTTGGTCAAGGCCGCGGTGTTCGGCTTCATCGTGGCGCTGATGGGCTGCTATCACGGCTATCGCAGCCGCGGCGGCGCCGAAGGCGTGGGCAGTGCCACCACATCGGCGGTTGTTTCGGCTTCCATACTCATCCTCGCGTTCGACTACGTGCTCACCGAGTTGTTCTTCGCGCGATGAGCCCGCCCGCCATCCGGCTGCGCGGCGTGCGGCGCGCGTTCGGCGAGAAGCAGGTGCTGGATGGCATCGATATGGATGTGCCGGAAGGCACCTCCATGGTGGTGATCGGCGGCTCCGGCACCGGCAAATCCGTGCTGCTGAAATGCATTCTGGGATTGCTCGAACCGCACAGCGGCAGCATCGAGATCGAGGGCGACGACCTGGCCAGGCTTTCGCCGCGCGCGCGCGCCGCCAAACGCGCCGAAATCGGCATGCTGTTCCAGAACGGCGCGCTGTTCGACAGTCTGCCGGTATGGGAAAACGTCGCCTTCGGGCTGCTCGCACAGCACCGCATTGCGCGCAGCCGGGCACGGGCACGGGCGGCGGAGGTGCTGGCGCAGGTGGGGCTCGATCCCAGCGTGGGCGATCTCTCGCCGGCGGAGCTTTCCGGCGGCATGCAGAAGCGGGTGGCGCTGGCCCGCGCCATTGCCGCACAACCGCGCCTGCTGTTTTTCGACGAGCCGACCACCGGGCTCGATCCCATCATGGGCGCGGTGATCGACGGGCTGATCGTCGATTGCGTCAAGCGCCTGGGCAGCACGGCGGTGGCGATCACGCACGACATGGCGAGCGCGCGGCGCATCGGCGACGCGGCGGCAATGCTTTATCAGGGACGGCTGGTCTGGCAGGGTCCGGCGGCGAGGCTGATGGAAAGCGGCAATCCGATGGTCGATCAGTTCACGCATGGCCGGCGTGAGGGACCGATCCGGATGGAGCTGCGGAAGTGAGTGCCGCCAAACGGCGGCGAAGCCGGCACGTTCTGCCGGCGACCGGTAAGCAGGAGAGTACGGAAATGCGACTTGCCTTCTGCCTGACGCTGCTGCCGGGCATTGCGCTGGTGGGCTCGGCTTTGGCCCAGTCGCCGGCAGCCCCGCCCCAAAGCGGCGCGCCGGCACAGCCCACTACCGGTGCCGACCAGGTGGTGGGGCTGTTCGGCGCCACCTGCCTGCACTTCGCTGGCGATGTGGCCGGCATCCGGAATTTCCTCGGCCAGCAGGGTGCGCCGCAGATGCCGGCGCAGGCGCGCGATGCGTTCCTGGCCGGCCGTTCGGGCCAGGTGTTCGACGTGAGCTTCAAGGACACGCGGCTCGCCCTGGTTTCGCTCGATGATGGCGGCTGCGAGGCGGTAGCCGATCAGGCCGATCCGACGCAGGTGATCGACACGCTGCAGCAGGCCGCCCGCGAAAATCAGTTGCCACTGCAGTCGCTCGGCGCGCAACCCGACAAGCAGCGGTCCGGCGTGCAGCACCAGGCGTTCGCCGTCACGCTAGGCGGCCGGACGATGCACATCCTGGTATCCACCGCGCCTTCCCCGCCGCAAGCGGTGCTCACCCTCGCACCGAAGTGATGCGCGGTTGACGCTTTCGGTCCGGCTGGCCTGCGCCAGCTTCGCGCGCTCGCTCCGCTTCTACACCGACGTGCTGGGCTTCACGACCTTGCGCTTCGAGCCCGAGGCGCGGCGAGCCGAGCTGGAGCGCGACGGCGTGTCGATCGCGTTGGAGGAAGGCATGGCGGACGAAGTCGCACCGCCCGACTACCCGTTCGGCCGCGGGGTGACGCTGATCGTGTGGACGCGCGACACCGAGGCCGTGTACGCCGGCGTGCATGCCTATGGCGCGCGCCTGCACGCGCCGCTGCACGAGGTATGGCGTGAGGAAGATGGCGCCCGCACCGGCCACATCGTATTCGACGTGATCGACCCCGACGGCTACCGGCTGCGCTTCTGCGAGGCGCTGCCGCCCCCCGACTGACGCGCGCCGCCGGTGAGCAGCGCGACGCCGCAGCAGGCGGCCAGCACCGCCGCGTAAAGAAAGAACAGCGACCGGGCGAGCCCGCCCCAGGGATGCGCGATGCCGGTGAAGCCCAGGACCAGCGCCACGAGGGCGAATCCGATTAGCGCGCCGATGAAACGCTGCATTTTCCCGCCGTTCCGAAGGTTGCGTAAGCGCCGCTTCGCCCTCAGGTTCCACGCGGACCGAGCGGAGTACCGCAACCGGTAACACCGGCAGCCGTTCAGGCGAACCACCCCGGGGAGAGCACCGATGAGCCAGGCCACCGAGACCCGTGACCCGGCCGGGCAGCGCGCGTCCGCCTATGCCGCCGCGCGGGACCGCACCGAACGGCTCGCCGCCGATTTGGCGCCCGAGGACCAGGCGGTGCAATCCATGCCGGATGCGAGCCCGGCGAAATGGCACCGGGCGCATACCACCTGGTTTTTCGAGCAGTTCGTGCTGGTGCCGCATGCGCCGGGCTATCGGGTGTTCGATCCGGCTTTCGGCTACCTGTTCAACTCGTATTACGAGGCGGTGGGCGCCCGGCATCCGCGGCCGGCCCGCGGCATGATCACGCGGCCCGATGCCGCAGCGGTGACCGCGTATCGCCGGCACGTGGATGCCGCGATGGCGGGGTTTCTGCCGCTCGCGCCACCGGCGGCGCTCCACCTCGCGGCACTGGGACTGCAGCACGAACAGCAGCACCAGGAGTTGCTGGTCACCGACATCCTGCACGCCTTTGCGCAGAACCCGCTTTCGCCGGCGGCCATTCCGGGCTGGGTGGAACCGGCGGGCGCTGCCGGCCCGACGCAGTTCCTGGCGTTTCGCGGCGGCATCGCGGGGCTCGGCCGCCAGGGCGGCACGGGGTTCGGCTTCGATAACGAGACGCCCCGGCACCAGGTGCTGCTGCCGCCGTATCGCCTGGCGTCGCGGCTGGTGCGCAATGCCGAGTTCGAGCGGTTCATCGCCGCCGGCGGTTATCGGGATCCGGGGCTGTGGATGGCCGATGGCTGGGACCGGGTGCGTCTGGAAGGCTGGGAGGCACCGCTGTATTGGCGCGGCGAGCCGGGTGCGCGACAGCAGATGACGCCTTCCGGGCTCGTGCCGCTGGATGCGGAGGCGCCGGTGCGGCATGTGAGCTGGTACGAGGCAGATGCCTACGCGCGCTGGGCCGGAGCCCGGCTGCCGACGGAAGCTGAGCTGGAGGTGGCGCAGGCGGCGCTGGGCGAATTCACCGGGCATGTCTGGCAATGGACCAGCAGCGCCTATGCGCCCTATCCGGGATTCCGCCCGGCGCTGGGGGCCGTGGGGGAGTACAACGGCAAATTCATGGTGAACCAGATGGTGTTGCGCGGCGGCTCGGCGGCCACGCCCGCCGGCCATGCGCGGCCCACGTATCGCAACTTCTTCCATCCCGACAAACGCTGGCAGTTCACCGGGCTGCGGCTGGCGATGGACGCCTAGGCCATGCTGGATGCGGCAATTTCTGCGCCCGATGTAGCGGCGCTGGCGCTCGCGGGGCTGACCGCGACGCCGAAAACGCTGCCCTCGAAACTTTTCTACGACGCCGCAGGGATCGCGCTGTTCGAGGCGATCACGAAGCTGCCGGAATACTATCTGACGCGAACGGAACTGGCGTTGCTGCACGCCCATGCAGCGGAAATTTCGGGGCTCGCGCCGCAACGCGCCACGCTGGTGGAATACGGCGCGAGCGACGAAGCCAAGGCGCGCATCCTGCTCGATGCGGCGCCTGGCCGTTTCGCGGCCTACCTGCCCGTGGATGTCGCCGAGACGGCGCTGGGCGAAATGCGCGAGCGCCTGGCGGTGCGCATGCCGGAACTCGCGGTGCATCCGATCTGCGCCGATTTCCAGGAATCGCTCGTGCTGCCGAAGCTTGGCGGACCGGCGTTCGGCTTCTTCCCTGGATCGACCATCGGCAACCTGGAACCGGCAGTGGCGCGTGCTTTCCTCGGCCAAGCGGCGGCAACGCTGGGCGCCGGCGCCTGGCTGATCGCGGGTGCCGATCTGCGCAAGGATCCGGCCATCCTGCTGCCGGCCTACGATGACGCGCAGGGTGTGACCGCCGCGTTCAACCTGAACCTGCTGCACCGGCTGAACCGCGAGGCGGCGGCGGATTTCGACGTTTCGGCGTTCAGCCACCGTGCGGTGTGGAACGATGCCGAAAGCCGGATCGAAATGCACCTGGTGAGTCGCCGCAAGCAGCAGGCACGGCTGGCCGGCACGGTGCTGCACTTCGCGTTGGGCGAAACGATCCATACCGAGAACAGCTACAAGCACTCGATGGCCGCGTTTCAGGCGCTGGCAGCCGGCGCCGGATGGCAGAACGCGCGCGTATGGACCGATGCGGAGGCGAAGTTCGCGGTGCACGCGCTGCACCGCGGCGCCTGAACCCGGCCGCGTGCCAGCGCGGCTTATGCGCGGCTGCGCAACTTCGGCTGCGGCGTCTGCGGCCGCTCGCCTTGATCGTCGAAGCGATTGGGAAACTCGCCTAGGTTTTCCTGGATCTGCGCTTCCTCCACGGGCTCGCCGGCATTCGGGTCGGCGCCTGGCACGGTCGCGGGGTTGGGCAATTGCCCGGCTCCGGGGCTCTCCTCGATGCGCACCAGCTCGTCGGCCCGTTCCCAATAATCCGTGTGACGACCGTGCGGACGGCCATCCTGTTCCCACAAATGATAGGCACGCTCGCGCACGCGCTGCTCGCGGGCCGGATCGGGCGACAGGGGATTGCCGGTGGTGCCGCTCATTCTAAGCCTCCTTCGGATCGCCGCCGGAACGCCGGCCGGATCGTGCAACCATGCAAAGCGGCGGGATGGCGCTGGGGTTCGTTCTACCGCACAATCGTGTGCGCCAAGCAATTTCGGCGATCGCGCCCGCCGCATGATCGATCCGGGGGTTTCAACCTCGGCCGGCCCGTGTATGATCGCGGTCCCTGCATGGTTTGGCCGGCTCGGGGGCCGGCCGTTTTCCATGCAACCTATTGTTTGCGGACGACACGACTGATGGCCAAGACCGACAACTGGCAACGGCGCCGGCGCGGTGAGCGCGGTGGCTTCGATGATTTTCCCCCGGCATTCCCCGATCCTCCCGCATTCGCGCGCCGGCCATCCATGCCGGCGGCGATGGCGGACGGGCCGGAGACGTCGGCCGTGGCGAAATGGTTCAATGCCGAGAAGGGATTCGGCTTCGTCGAACTCGCCGAGGGCGGCGGTGACGTGTTCCTGCACGCCAGCGTGCTGGCCCGAACCGGCGCCACCACGATCAGCCCCGGGGCGACGCTGCGGGTGCGCGTGGGCCAGGGCCAGAAGGGGCCCCAGGTAACCGAAGTGATCGAGGTGGATGAGAGC
>CAXUEX010000033.1:0-23085 GCA_964250215.1 uncultured Acetobacteraceae bacterium
GCCATCCATGCCAGCAGCGCGGTGCCGCTCGCCGGCACGGCAACGGCGTCGAAGCAGCGGATCTGGAGGACAGGTCACAGCCCCCGAGACTGCGTGTAACCCGGGCCAAACCGCACCCCTGGCGCACCCACGAATTCATGCACGCCCGTATGCGTAAGCACCGCCTGGGTATCCAGCCAGATCTCCCCGCCAATCGCCCGCCACCGGCGGCAGAACGCGTAATCCTCGCTTAGATAATGCCGCGTCTCCGGATCGATCTCGCAATCGAAAAACGCATGGAACGGCCCCGGCACCGACCCGTCCCCATCGTGTGCCGCCGCGTATTCCAGCCCCGGATAGGCGGCAGCCACCCGCATGAAAACCTCGCGCCGCACCAGCATGAAACCGGTGCCCGCGTATTCCGCCGGCACAAACCCGTCCCGCGCCGCACCCACTTCGCACGGCCGCCCCACATAGCGCAGCGGCGCGGTGGAAATCAGCTCCCCTGCCCGCGCCCGCGCGGCCGCGCCCGCATCCCACTCGATGGCCTTCAGCGGATACATGCCCGCCACAACATCCACGCCGAACGCCAGCAGCCGCAGCACCGCTTCCGGCGCAAACCCGATATCGGCGTCCACGAACAGCAGATGCGTCGCTTGTGGATGCGCCAGGAACTTCGCCGCGAGCGAATTCCGCCCACGCGGGATCAAACTCTCCCGCGCCAGCGTCTCCACATGCACCGGCAACCCTTGCGCCGCGCCATGCAGCATCAGCGCCAGCACGCTGTGGAAATAGCGATGCGTCACCACCCCGCCGTAGCAGGGCGTGGCCAGAAACACATGCGGCGGCACAACGGCATTCAATCGCACGGAAGTAACGAAACCGCTAAGCTGGAATTTCCGCGGGCCAGAACCGATCCGGCCGTGTGGCCGTGGGGTTCAGCCTCTTTCGCGCAGAAGTCTGGCCTTGTCCCGCTTCCAGTCGCGATCCGCGATCGCGTGCCGCTTGTCGGCCTTGTTCCGACCCTGCGCCACGCCCAGCAGCACCTTCGCCCGACCCTGCTCGTTGAAATGCACATCCAGCGGCACCAGCGTGTGCCCGTCCCGCGCCACCGCGCCCAGCAGCGCACCCACCTGCTTGCGGCGCAGCAACAACTTCCGTGGCGCCCGTGGCTCGAAGCGCGAAAGCACGCCGGCCTGGTATTCCGGGATGTACATGTTGAACAGGAAGATCTCGCCCTCACGCTCGCCGGCCCAGGCCTCGCTGATCGTCGCCCGCCCAAGCCGCAGGCTCTTCACCTCCGGCCCGCGCAGCACCAGTCCCGCCTCCACGGTCTCGCGAATGGTGTAATCGTAGCGCGCCCGACGGTTTTGCGCCGCGATGCCATGCGTGATCAGTTGCGAACGCTTGCGCTCCGCCAATTCCTTGCCCTCAAGGCGTGTAGCGGAACACCGTGCCGCAGCCGTGATACCGCGGCCTCGCACCGCCGATCGTCGTCATGCCATACAGCCGGCCGGCGTGAAAAGCCGGCTGGTCCGCCGGCTCGCCCCCCGCGTGCAGGCCGCTCAGGTTCGCCAGCACCGCGTAGCCCGGCGACGAGAGCGCCAGCCGAAACAGGGTGCCGTAGCCCAGGCTGCCCCCGCGCGCGGTGACTCCATACAGCGCCGAATGGCCGTCGAACGCCACGCTGCGCGGCTCGGCCCCGTCGGTCGGGCCTCCGGCAAACCCGTGCAGCACCAGGTAGTCCTGGCTCCCCGTATCCAGCCGGAACACCACGCCCGCATTTGCCGCGCCGCCGAACTGCGTCACCCCATAAACATTGCCGGCGCCGTCCATTGTCAGGCCGCCGATCGGCGCCGCCCCGAAACGCGGGCGGAATTCGTGCAGCACCGCAAGCTCGCTTGTGGCCGGATCGAAACGATAAATCTGGCCGCCGGCCTGCGCGCCGCCCTCGTTCAGCGTGCCGATCAGCCGCCCCGCCGCATCCGCCTTCAGGCCGGAAAGCGGCAGCCGCCCCGCCCGCTCGCCGCCGCCGAAAGCGTAAAGCACCCGCTCGGCGCCGGTATGCGTATCCAGCCGGAATATCGTGCCGCCACCCTGTGCGCCGCCGGCTTGCGTCGTGCCGTACAGCACGCCATCCGGGCCACGCACCAGCGCGCCGTTCGGACGTTCGCCATCGCGCTCGCCGTGAAAACTGTAAATGTCCTGCGCCTCGCCGGTCTCCGGGTCGAAGCGGAACAACGACCCGGATCCGGCCGTCCCGCCGGCGATTGTGGTGCCCCAAAGACCGCCCGCGGCGTCGAACACCAGCCCGGCGTTCGGCTCCACGAACCCGCTGTCCTGCATCCCGAAGCTGAACAGCACCGCAACCTGGTGGCTGCCCGGCCGAAGCCGGAAAATCGTGCCGCCGCCCTCGCTACCGCCGAACAATGTGGTGCCATAGGCGGCCCCCTGCGCATCGAAGGTCAGCTTGCCGCGATCCAGCCCGTCTGCGCCGCGATCGCAGCCATCCTGACCGTAGAATTTCGCCAGCGTGCCGAACCCAGGCTGGGCCGCCGCCGGCATGGGCGCCAGAATCGCCAGCGCCAGCAAAGGTGCGATCGAAGCGATAGCCGGCCTCCGTGATGCACGATGATCGTAGGCGGGATTCTTCCCCATCGGAACAAAAACAAGCAGCCGGGCTCTCTTCAGATAAGATCTGTCTCCTTCATCGCGCTGCGCACCTTTTCTGCCGCGGCCTCGCCGATCGGCGCCAGCGGCAGGCGGCAGAACGGGCTCGTCCAGCCCAGCAGGCTCGCGCCAAACTTCACCGGTCCCGGCGACGCCTCGAAAAACATCGCATCGTGCAGCGGCAGCAGCCGGTCCTGAATGGCTATGGCTTCCGCCAGCCGGCCTTCGCGCCACGCTCGGTGCATCTCGGCGCACAGCTTCGGCGCGATATTGGCGGTGACGGAAATGCAGCCATGGCCGCCGGCCGCGAGAAACGAAACCGCTGTGTGGTCCTCGCCGGAAAGCTGCACGAAATCCCCGCCACAGGCGCGCCGCGTGTGCAGCGGCCGCGCCAGCACCGCCGTCGCATCCTTCACACCCACGATCCCCGGATGTTGCGCCAGCCGCGCCATCGTCTCCACGTGCACATCCACCACGCTGCGCGACGGAATGTTATAGACGATCAGCGGCAGGCCAGCCTCATCGGCCACCGCCGTGAAATGCCGGAAGAGTCCCTCCTGGCTCGGCTTGTTGTAGTACGGCGTCACCGCCATCACCGCGTCGGCGCCCACGCGCTTCGCGTGCCGCGCCAGCTCCACGGCTTCGGCCGTGCAGTTCGATCCGGCGCCGGCAATCACCGGCACCCGGCCGCGCGCCGCCTCCACCGCAATCTCCACCGCGCGGCGGTGCTCGGCATGGCTCAGCGTCGGGCTCTCCCCAGTGGTGCCCACCGGCACCACGCCCTCGGTGCCCTGGCCGATCTGCCAATCGACGAAGCGCGCATACGCGTCCTCGTCGAGCGACCCATCCTCCCGCATTGGCGTGATCAGCGCCACCAGCGAACCGTTGAACATGCTCCACTCCTGCGGGGCCACGACCGCACGGTCAACCATCCCGCAACCGGAGCTGGGCTATCCCGGTGCAATGCGGCTCAAGCTCTACCGCGCGGCCTGTGTCACCGAAGCCATGGCGCTGGCCCGGGCCGAGCTAGGGCCAGAGGCCATCCTGCTCGGCACCCGCCGCACAGCGGGCGGCGTGGAACTCACCGCCGCGCTCGAAGCGCCCGAAATGCCCATGGCGCCGCTGGCCCCGCAAGCCGATCTCGCCTGGCACGGCGTGCCCGCTGCCATCGCGACACGGCTTGCCGCAGAGCCGCTGGAAACCGCGCTCGCTTCCTTGTTCCGCTTTGCGCCGCTGCCGATTGGGAGGCAGCCGCTGCTGCTCGTCGGGCCGCCCGGTGCCGGCAAGACACTCGCCGCTGCCCGCCTGGCCACCCGACTCGTGCTCGCCGGCACGCCACCCTGCATCATCACGGCCGACGGCCGGCGAGCTGGCGCGCCAGAGGAGCTGGCCGCCTACACGCGGCTGCTGGGCATCCCACTCACGGTGGCGAACGAGCCGGCCACGCTGCTGCGCACGCTGCGCCGCGCGGGCGACGCACCCTGCATCATCGACAGCGCCGGCACGCACCCCTTCGCGCCGGTCGAGCTCGATGCGCTGGCGGCACTCGCGGCGGCGGCCGATGCCACCATCGTGCTGGTCTTGCCGGCCGGGCATCATCCCGAAGAAGCCGGGGAGCAGGCCGCCGCCTTCGCGGGCATCGGGGCGCGGCATCTGCTCGCCAGCCGGCTCGATCTCAGCCGCCGGCTCGGCAGCCTGGTTACTGCCGCGGCCGCCGGGCTCGATTTCACCGAAGCCGGCACCGGCCCCGGCATCGCCGACCTCGTGCCGCTCACCCCCGCCCTGCTCGCCACGCGCCTGCGCACCGGACCCGAAACATGAACGCCATCGCGCCCACTCGGAAGATCGCCATCGCCTCCGGCAAGGGAGGCGTCGGCAAAACCTGGTTCGCGATCACGCTCGCGCACGCGATGGCCCGCACCGGTGAACGCGTGCTGCTGCTGGATGCCGATCTCGGCCTGGCAAACGTCGATATCCAGCTCGGGCTGCCGCCCGGCCCCGATCTCGCGGCCGTGCTCGCGGGGCGATGCCTTCCGGCGCAGGCCGCACGCGCCACGCCGCACGGCTTTGCGGTGCTGGCCGGCGCTTCGGGATGCGGCAGCCTTGCGGCTGCAGGGCCCGAGCCGGTAGAGGCGCTGCTTGCCGACCTGCGGGGCTACGACGCGATCCTGCTGGATCTCGGCGCCGGCCTGGATCGCGCCAACCGCCGGCTTGCGGTCGCCGCCGAAATCATGCTGCTGCTGGCCAACGAAGAGCCCACCTCGATTACCGACGCCTACGCGGTGCTGAAACTGTATCGGCAAGACGGCGGCGGCGAAGCGGCGATCGTGATCAACCAGGCCGCGTCCCACGCCGCGGGTGAGCGCACCTACGCCGCGTTAGCGCAGGCTTGCGAAACCTTCCTGCACCACCGCCCGAAGCTCGCCGGCGTGATCCGCCGCGATCCGCGCGTGCCTGAGGCGATCCGCCACCAACTGCCGCTGCTCGCCCGCCACCCGCTGAGCCACGCCGCCGAAGATGTCGAAGCTATCGCCACCCGCCAGTTGCCGGTTGCCACGAAAAGGGTCGCGGGCGCATGAAGCGCCGCCCGCTTCGGCCGGCCTTGTGGAACCTGGCAACTGAAAACTGGCCACTGATTGCCCCTGGTACGCGCCAACCGAGATCTTCGGATCGATTTCTTTCGCGGCGTCGCGCTGTGGTGGATCTTCACCGACCACATCCCGGCCGACTGGCTAGGCAATTTCTCGATCCGCAATTTCGCGCTTTGCGACGCCACCGAAGTGTTCGTGCTGCTGGCCGGTTACGCCGCCGGCATTGCCTATGGCGGCACCATGCGCCGGCAGGGCTGGCTGTATGCCGGCGCCGACGTAGTACGCCGCGCATGGACGCTCTACATTGCACACATCTTCCTGTTCGTGATTTTCGCAGCCCAGGTCGGCTTCTCGGCCAATGCGCTCGACCGCGGCGACTACCTCGACGAAGTGCATCTGGATGTGCTGGGCGACCGCCCCTATCGCGCGCTGTTCGAGGCGCTGACGCTGCATTTCCAGCCAGCCTATCTGAACATTCTGCCGCTATACGTGGTGTTGCTGCTGATGTTCGCGGTAGCCATGCCGCTGCTGCGCTGGCCACCCGTGCTCGCCGGGCTTTCGCTGCTGCTGTATGCGCTGGCGCGCCTGTTCGGCTGGAACTTCCCGAGCTGGACGGGCGGCAGCTGGTTCTTCAACCCGCTCACCTGGCAATTGCTGTTCATGATGGGGGCGATCCTCTCCTTCGCCCCCGGCGAGCGGCCGCGCCGCACGCTGCCCTTCGACATCCTCTCGGTGCTGATCGTGCTGTTCGGGCTGCTGTTGCAATGGGTGATCTGGCAGCACCCGGAAATCGCCGCGGACTGGCCCGCCGGCCTCACCCGGGCGCTGATGTCGGTGGACAAGGAAGGCCTGCACCCGTTCCGGCTGATCTCCATCCTGGCGCTAACCTGGCTTGTCGCCCGCCTTATCCGGAAGGATGCAAGCTGGCTGCAACATCCGGTGGTGGCGCCGTTCGTGGTGGCGGGCCAGCACTCGCTGCCGGTATTCTGCGCCAGTATCTTTCTCTCATTTCTCGGTCGGCTCGCGACCGAGGCGGATGACGGATGGTGGATGCAGATCGGCGTGAACCTGGCCGGCGCGATCTCGCTATGGACCGTGGCAGCGGTGGCCGCCTGGTATGCCAACAAGGGCCGTGCGCGGCCGCCCGAGGCGCGCGGGCTGGCGGCCGAATGATGCGGCGCTGCCTTGTCACGGTGCTGCTGACGGGTTTTTGGCAGCCGGCGCTGGCCGGCGGTGCCGTCTGCCCGCCGGCCGATATTGCTCCGGAAGCCGCGCCGTTGCCGCATCTGGCGGCGGCGCTGCGCCCGGGCGCCCCGCAACCCGTGCTGGCCGTTGGCAGTTTCACGGTGTTCGCGCCCACCGCCAGCCCGCGCGCCGACATGGCGCACAAGCCCGCGCCCGGCACGCCTCCACCGGCCGCCTCGCCCAGCAGCTTCGTGGCCCAGGCGGCGCATGCGCTGGAAGCCGGCGTGCACGGGCTGCGGGTGGTGCTCACGGTGCGCGGCGGCAGCGGCCTTACCGCCAGCGAAATGGCGGCGACGATTCGCAGCGAGCTGGCCCGCACGCATTACCGGCTCGTGCTGTGGCAGACCGGTACGGTGGATGCAGTGGACCAGGTGGCGCCTGGGGATTTTTATCAGGCGCTGGCCGAGGGCGCCGCGGCCACAGCAGCGGCCGGCGCCGATCTTGTGCTGATCGACCCGCAATACAGCCGTTTCCTGGAGGCAAACGCGAATTTGCAGCCCTATCTCTCCACGCTGCAGGATGTGGGCGCGCTACCGGACGTGACGCTGTTTCACCGCTATGCGCTGATGCGCGACTGGGCCGATGGGGGCGCCATTGACCTGGAACGCACGCCGAAATCCGAGCGCGCCGCGGCCGCGGCCCGGCTGCATCTTTGCCTCGGCCGCGAACTGGCCCGCACGCTGCTGGCCGAAGCCGCCAACGGAAAGCCGTGACCGTTATGCCGCAGCGCAACGTCTGCTTTACAGAATTGTCAACTGTGCGTGGCAACCTCCGGGCCGGTCAGCCCTTTTTGGTGCGTCATGCCGAAGCAAATGCAGCACAGCGCGGCGCAGATCGGGCCGGCCCCCGCCGGGTCCGACCGATTCTTCGACCTGTGGCTCCGGCAATCGCTGGGCGCCCGGTTCGACACGGCATTGGCCGAGCGCCTGCCGGAACCGCTGCTGGAATTGCTCGACAAGGCGCCGCCAACTCGCTGACGCCCGGCGTGGTTTCATGAAGCTCGCCGTCGTGCAATGGGCGCCGGGCAGTAATAAGGCTATCAACCTGGCCGAGGCCGCGCGCCTGATCCAAGAGGCGGTTGATCGCCATCGGCCGGCAACCGTCAGCTTGCCCGAAATGTGGACCTGCCTGGGCGGCGACCGCGCCCAGAAATTGGCCGCGGCCGAGGCCCTACCCGAAGCCGCGCCCGGCGGCGAAGCGTGGCACTTCCTCAGCGACACCGCCCGCCGCCACGGCATCGTGCTGCACGGCGGCTCGATTGGCGAACGCGAGGGCGAGCGCCTGTTCAACACCACGCTCGTCTTTGGCCCCGACGGCGCGGAGCTTGGCCGTTATCGCAAAATCCACCTGTTCGACATCGTCACGCCGGGCGGCGAAGGCTATCGCGAAAGCGCGCTGTTCGGCGCTGGTTCGGCACCCGCCACCTGCCGCGCCGGCAATATCGTGCTTGGCCTTTCCATCTGCTACGATGTTCGCTTTCCAGAACTTTATCTCGCGCTGCGGCGCAATGGCGCCGACGTCATCTTCATCCCGGCCGCCTTTACCGCCGAGACCGGCCGCGACCACTGGGAAATCCTGGTGCGCGCCCGCGCCATTGAAACCCAGTGCTGGGTGGTGGCTGCGGCAACTTGTGGCACGCACCACGTGGCCGCCGGCCCGCGCCGCACCTGGGGCCATAGCTTGATCGTCGATCCCTGGGGCCATGTGCGCGCCTCGCTCGGCGATGAACCGGGCACGGCAGCCGCCGAGGCCGATCTGGGCATGCTCACGCGCATCCGCGCCGCCATGCCGGTCCTGGAACATCGCGTGCTGTGCTGACCCGTGTCGAACCCGCCGCGGAAGCGCCGCGCCGCTTTCAAAGCCTGGCGTTCCTGGCCGCCGCCACCCCTCAGGCCCAGGCGCAGCGCGCCGCCCTGGCCGGCTGCCACGGCGATGCACCGTTTGACGCCGCCGACGCGATCGTTTGCCTCGGCGGCGACGGCACCATGCTGGAAGCGCTGCACCGTACGCTCGGCCACGAAAAGCCAGTTTACGGCATGAATTGCGGCTCTGTCGGCTTCCTGATGAACGCGTTCCAGGAAGACGATCTGCCCGAACGCCTCGCCCGCGCCCAGGCCGTCGATCTGCATCCGTTGCGCATGCACGCCATCACCCGCGCCGGCGGCGTGGAGGAGGCGCTGGCACTGAACGAGGTATCGCTGCTGCGACAACTGCGCCAGACCGCGAAAATCCGCATCACCATCGACGGCCGCGTGCGGCTGGAGGAACTGATCTGCGACGGCGTTCTGGTTTCTACGCCCGCCGGCAGCACCGCCTATAATCTTTCCGCGCACGGTCCGATCGTGCCGCTTTCGGCCAATCTGCTGCCGCTCACACCGATCAGCGCCTTCCGCCCCCGCCGCTGGCGCGGCGCGCTGCTTCCCAGCACCGCCGAAGTGGTGTTCGATGTATTGGAGGGCGACAAGCGCCCGGTGGCCGCGGTCGCCGATTTCACCGAAGTGCGCGACGTGGCGAGCGTCGCGATCAGCGAGGACCGGAGCGTGAAAACCGTTTTGCTGTTCGATCCCGACCAGGGCCTGTCCGAGCGCATCGTCGCCGAACAGTTCACCGCATGAGCGCGAAATTGCCTTCCTTCGACGTGTTGGCGCACCCGAAGAAGAGGGCCCGCCCGCCGCAATTCGCGATCATCGCAGCAATCGCGCTGGCCTGCGTGCTGCTCACCGGCGCCGCGCTCGCGCAGCCGCGCCCCGCACAACCGCCGAAATCCGACCCTTTCGCGGTCACCACATGGTTCGAGTTGAAGCCCCCGAGCCTGGAATCGCCGGCCGCGCCGCGTCCGCCCGGCACGCTCGATCTCGGCTACCGCGAAGATCCCGGCGACATCTACGTGTACGGCCGCAAACAGAAAATTCCCCCCCGCGAATGGCAGCGCCAGGATTTCAACAACCCCCGCTACCTGGAAGCCGCCGGCCCGCTCGATCGCATCCAGCCGCCACGCACAAACTGCGCCGCCGGCGCTTACAACACGGTCGCCGGACAGCCCGCCACGGGCAAAGATTTAATGGGCGTGGTAGGTGCCGGGGGTTCCTGCTGAGCCAGCCAAGCGTCAACTCGTTCCCAACCGCGTCCTCGCGAGCCCTGCAACCCGATACCGAGCCGCACCGCCGTCGCCGGATCCGATCAGGTGTTTGCCGGCGCGAAAGCCGCGTTGATCACGCGCACCGCATGGGCGATTTCGCCATCATACGTGAGCCAGCCGGCAAGCTCCCAACCCGCCCTGCCAATGGCTCCGCCTGCAACGAATGGTTCGGAAAGATCCGAAGCCAGGACACGAAACTCACGAACGGTTCCAGCCGCTCAGAATACCATTGCCGCCACCGCGGCGGCGGGCCTTTGAGCACCGGGCTTGCGGTGATCAGTTCCTGGAACAGCCCCGACCAGGCGCTGCTGTTGCCGCCGATATGAATCTGGTAGCGCCAAACCGCGAAATCCGCAACCGGAACATTCTTGCCCATCAACTAGGCGGCCCGGATTTCGGCGTTTGCGGCTTCCGGCAATTGCACAACTCGGGTGATGCAGGCATTGAGAAGATCCGGCCACGCTTTGGCCAAGCGGCAGATTGCGATGCGGCGTAGCGATTGCCGTCCGCCGGTCAGGCGCCGTTGTGACCCGTCACACAAGATTCCTGACAGGCTCAAACGTCATCGAACTGCAAGAAAACTTTGACAATCCCACGCCTGGACAGCCGCCCCCGCAACGGTAGTGTCCGGCCGGGCTACCGCCCGAACCGCGCAGCGTTCCGCTCCCCGGTCCACCCACCCTCCGCAGGAACTACGATGACCCGCAATCAGTGGCTCAGAGCCTCGTGCGCCTGTTTCACGGCCTTCGGCATGGTCGCTCCCACCACGATGTGCGCGGCCGCCGACGACCTGCGCCTTGCGCCGCCATCCAGCGCCTTGGTCTCGAGCCACATCGTCCCGGCGGCCCAGGAGCCCAAGCTCTCGCACCAGGCGAAGCTCGCGCTGCTGCGGCAGAAAATCAAATATGTCTTCGTGCTGTTCCAGGAAAACCGTTCCTTCGACCTCTATTTCGGCACCTATCCGGGCGCCAACGGCATCTATCCGGCGAACGGCCAGCCCGGCCTCGTGCAGCCGCTCGTCGATAGCGGCAACAACGTCACCTCCATCTCGCCATTCAAAATCCCCAGCACCGTCACCGTCACTGGCACCACCACGCAAGTGCCGATCTATCCGGCCGATCTCGATAGCGTCGATCACTCGCACACCGGCATCGTGAACGATATCGACTACAGCAATGGCAACACGCTGAACGATCGCTACGCGCTGAATGAGGAAGGGCTCACCACGAACGCGCAGGGCCAGATCGTCTCGCGCACCACCGGCGCGCCGCTCAGCTCGCTGCCGCCGCCCACCCTGCTGCAAAAGCAGCGCGGCGAACTCGTCATGGGCCACCTCGATTGCGACACCG
The DNA here is from genome assembly GCA_964250215.1 of uncultured Acetobacteraceae bacterium. Classification (GTDB taxonomy): domain Bacteria; phylum Pseudomonadota; class Alphaproteobacteria; order Acetobacterales; family Acetobacteraceae; genus DAIDJM01. Next base: position 10,974 of record CAXUEX010000033.1, read on the forward strand.
CGCCGTTCCTCTGGCAATACGCCGACCGCTTCGCGCTGTTCGACAATTTCCACATGACCGTCACCGGCCCTTCCACGCCGAATGCGGTGGCGGTGCTCGCCGGCCAGTCGGGCCTCACGCAATGGGCGCTGCATCCGAACGAAAGCAATGCAGGCGTGATCGGCACCTCGCTCGCCAGCAGCGGCGGCGAGCCCATTGTCGGCGATCCCGGCCCATTCGCCGGCTCGAGCCTCGACACCTCGCCGATCAAGCCGCCCTACAATCCGGCCGACGAAAACCCGGCCACGCCGGCGCTGAACCAGACTTATGCGTCGCTGCCGCTCTCCTTCATGGGCAGCAACATCCAGCAGATCATTCAGAGCGACCAGAACCCGGCGCTCGATCTGCTCGACGTGCAGCACGACATCGCGAAAATCTCCGCCAAAGACCTGCCCGTCAACTGGGGCTGGTACCAGGAAGGCTACGATGCCGAGCCCACCGACAATGGCGGCCCCGCTACCCACGCTACCTACATCGTGCACCACGAGGGCCCGCAATATTTCGGCTACCTCGGCGACAACACGGCCGAGCAGCAGAACCTGCACGGCCTCGCCGATTTCACAAAAGCCGTGAACGCGCAGGCGCTGCCCGCGGGCGGCGGCGTGTTCTACGTGCGCGGCGGCTACGGCAACAACGACGGGCTGGTACCGCTCGATCCCACCACGAAAATCCAGCAGGCTTTCGCCGGCAGCGACGACCACCCGGGCTATTCCGACAGCCAGATCGGCGAGGCCCTGCTGGCGGATTCGATCAACGCGATCGCCAATAGCCCCTACTGGAGCCAGAGCGCAATCATCGTGACTTACGACGAAACGGACGGTTATTACGACCACGTTCCGGCCGCGATCCGCGTAAACGATCCGTTTGGCGCGCCGCTGGAAGGTGGCCCGCGCATCCCCACGATCGTAATCTCACCCTACGCCACCGTGCACGGCATTTCCGGCAAATACAGCGAGCACAGCTCGATCATCAAGTTCATCAATGAGCTGTTCGAACTGGTGCCGCTCGAAAAACTGCCGGATGAGGCGAACGCCAAAGTCATCGGCGCCGCCACGATCCAGCCGAACATGGGTCCGGCCGACGACGATCCCTCGATCGGCGATCTCACCGAGGCGTTCGACAACGGACGCCTCACCGGTGCGGCCGCACCGCTGCCCGGCAGCTACGCGGCCATCCCGCAAAACCTCGTGCTGTCGCTGCCGCATTACGGCGGCAAGGGCTGCTACTTTCTGAACATGCAGCCCACCGACTACGTGAACGGCGTGCTGCAGGATCCGGCGCCGGTCGATTTCAACCCGCGGCCGGGCGCCTCGCCAGGCATCCCGTCCTCCGGCACCTGGACGCCGTAATCCAAGCCGCATCGGGGGCCGCGCGCCCCCGGTGCGCCCACCTCTCGCGCGCACGGGTTCTTCAGTTGTTGTTTCGTTTCCTGGCCGCCTTGCTGCTCGCCGCCTTCCCGATCCATCCCGCCCAGGCCGGCCGCACGCTCGATACCGTCAGGGCAGCGGCCACGTTGCGCTGCGGCACCATCACCGAGCTGAACGACGAAACCATCGACGACACGCACGGCAACCTTGCCGCGCTTGGCGCGGATTTCTGCAGCGCCGTCGCGGCCGCCACAGCCGGGCCCGGCCATCTTTCGGTCGCCAGCTATCCCTCCGCCGCGCTGGCCTATGCCGCCCTGCAGAAGGGCGGCATCGACCTGCTGGTGGGCGACACGCCCGATCCCGGCCGCGCGCGGCGCTGGAACGTGGAATACCTGCCGCCGATCTTTTTCGATGCGCAGGGCCTGATGGTGCGAAAGGGCCGCGGCCTCGCCTCGCTTCGCGATCTCTCTGGCAGGCAAATCTGCTTCATCGCGAATACCGATGCGGAAACGCAACTTCATCGTGCCGTGGACCGCCAGGGCCTGAAGAACCCGTTTTTCCCATTCCAGGAAATCGGCGAAATGGAAGCCGCCCTCATAGGCGGCCGCTGCGATGCCGAAACCGCCGACATCTCCCGCCTGGCGCACGACCGCACCGCATTCCACGCGATGCAGACGGATTTCATCATCCTGCCCGATCGCCTATCACTCGACGCATTCGCCCCCGTGGTGCGCAGCGGCGATCCCGAATGGGCGCGTGCGATCACCTGGGTGCTCTACGCGCAAATCGCCGCCGCCTCAGAGAATATTACGGAGTCAAACCTGAGCACGATGCTGAAAAGCGACGATCCCCGCATTGCCACGCTGCTCGGCACCCGCCGCGGCAGCGATTGGGGCCTGTTCCTGAAACCCGGCTGGGCGGCCGCAGCCATCCGCGCCGCGGGCAACTACAACGAAATGATCGGCCGCGACACCGGCCTCGCTTCGCCGCTCCGCCTCGATCCGGGTCCAAACCGGCCCTGGACCGAAGGCGGCATCCTGTGGGCGCCGCCGTTTCGCTGAACTGGCCCGGCATCCACCGTCAATGCGCCCAAGCTCTACAGCGTGTAGTGCACGATCATGCGCGAAACCAGATCCACCGTCACCTGATCGTCAGGCGTCTTCGAATCGTAGCCGTCGTTTGAAGGATGGTATTCGATGCGCAATTGCGTTCCGGTCACGATGATGCGCAAATAACCGTTGTCGGTCTGGTCGTAGTTCTCCAGCACCACTGGGTCGCCGCTGGTCTGGATGGGCAACGGCGTGCGCAGTGGCGGATCCGTGCGCTTGGTCAGCCGCTGCGCCGGGCTATGGCCGCCGCCGCCGGCGATCAGATACGGGATTTGCGTGCCGTTCCGCGTGCGCGTGAAGCGCTGGTAGTTATGGGCGTGCGCCGAAAGGATCGCGTGCGGCCATAGCCCCACCTTGTCGCATACCGCATCGATCTCCTTCCGCATTTCGGTGGAAGAACCATGCCCGCGCTCGCCCGCGAGCGTATAGGCCGGGTGGTGGTGCGCCACGATCATGGCGCCCGCATATTTCTCCTGCTTCGCCCGCGTCAGCGCCGTCTCCAGGTAGCTCAGTTGCACGTCCGTCAGCTCGGGAAATGTGCCGCCCTGGCTGGAGATCACGCCCGGATCCTCCAACGTATTGCTGTAGAGGCAAAAAATCCGCACGAACGGCGCCTCGAACGTGAAATACACGCCGGGCTGGATCTGCGCGGTGCGGTCCAGGCCGCCCGATTCCGGCGTGTGCTCGAACCGATCCGCGCAGAAATTGCGCCAGAATGCATCCAGCGAGGCGGTCTTCGTGTTCGGCGCCACCATGCCGTCGTGATTGCCGGCCAGCGCCAGGATCGGCGCAGGATAGTTGCGATAGGCGTCATAAAACTGATCGTAATAATACCGCGCCTCGCCGAAACTGTAGATCACGTCCCCCAGGTGGAAGAAGAAGCGCGGCGCATCCAACGACGGATCGGTGAAGTCGTCCACCATCTTGTCCGCCACTTTCGCCTGCAGCGCCGGGCCTTTCGTGTTGCCGGTATCGCCCACCGAATGGAACACAAGCCGCCCCGAATTCGTCACCTGCGTCTCCAGCGTGGCGCCGGAGCTGCCATACAGATCGGCCATCCGCAGCACCGGCTCATCGCCGCCGCGCGACGCCGGAAACGGGATCGGCCGCAACTCGCCGGCGCGGGCCTCGGCATCCAGGGTCTTGTAGGCCGCCGCATCGGAGGCGTGCTTCACCACATACTGCGGCGGCTCGCCTACCACTTCGGGTTGCGCAAACCGCGGCGCGTCGGCGGGCGTGGTGCTGCTGTTGTCGATCTCCACAGGCGATGCGGGCGGCGTGTCCGCGCCCTGCTTCGCGCCGCGCTTCGCGGGATGCTTGCCGTGCCTCGCGGTCATGCCGGCCTCCGAAGCCATGGGGCGCCCGGCCAGCGCCAAGCTCGGCCGAACCGTAGGCGGCGGCGGCGCTCGCTGCCAGCCCGTCTCGCGCTGGGATGTTGCGAATTCTCGCAACCTTCACGATGCTCGATGGCCCGGCGCCAGCCGCCCGCGCATTGACCCGGTCCCCCGCCCCTCTTATCTCCCGGCGGTTCTCCGCTTCCAAGGCCAGCCCATGTTCGCCACCCTCGCCCGCGCCGTTTTCGGCACGTCCAACGACCGTTCGCTCAAGGCCTATCAGCGCCGCGTCCCGAAGGTCAACGCGCTGGAACCGGCCATGGCGGCGCTGTCGGATGCCGAGCTGCAGGGCAAAACCGCCGAGCTCCGCGCCCAATTGGCCGGCGGCGCCACGCTCGACGACCTGCTGCCCGAAGCCTTCGCCGTGGTGCGCGAGGCCTCCAAGCGCGTGCTCGGCCTGCGCCATTTCGATGTGCAGCTCGTCGGCGGCATGGTGCTGCACGACGGCAAGATTGCCGAGATGAAGACCGGCGAAGGCAAGACGCTGGTCGCCACGCTTGCGGTGTACCTCAATGCGCTCGCGGGCAAGGGCGTGCATGTCGTTACGGTAAACGATTATCTGGCCCGCCGCGACAGCGAGGAGATGGGCCGCATCTACAGCTTCCTCGGCCTGTCCACCGGCGTTGTTGTGCACGGCGTGTCCGACGAGGAACGCCGCGCGGCTTATGCCTGCGACGTCACCTACGGCCAGAACAATGAATTCGGCTTCGACTATCTGCGCGACAACATGAAGTACCGGCTGGAGGACATGGTCCAGCGGCCGTTCAATTACGCGATCGTTGATGAGGTGGACAGCATCCTGATCGACGAGGCGCGCACGCCGCTGATCATTTCCGGCCCGGCGGAAGACAGCTCCGATCTCTACCGCCGCGTCGATGCCGTGGTGGTGGATCTGGTGCGCGAAGCCTCCTCGTACGAAAAAGACGAGAAGATGAAAACGGTCCACCTGACCGAGCCGGGTTCGGAACAGGTGGAAGAAATGCTGCGCCAGGCCGGAGTGATCACCGAAGGCAACATGTACGACATCTTCAACGTTGCCGCCGTGCATCATGTGCAGCAAAGCTTGCGCGCGCACACGCTGTTCTCGCGCGACGTGGATTACATCGTGCGCGACGACAAGATCGTGCTGATCGACGAGTTCACCGGCCGCATGATGGAAGGCCGCCGCTATTCGGAAGGCCTGCACCAAGCCTTGGAGGCGAAAGAGCACGTCACGGTCCAGCAGGAAAACCAGACGCTGGCGACGATCACTTTCCAGAACTACTTCCGCCTGTTCCCGAAACTCTCCGGCATGACCGGCACGGCCATGACCGAGGCCGACGAATTCGCCGAAATCTACAAGCTTTCGGTGGTGGAAATCCCCACCAACGTGGCCGTGAACCGGCGCGACGAGGATGACGAGGTTTACCGTTCCGCGCGCGAGAAATACGACGCGGTCGCCACCCTCATCGAGGAATGCCGCAAGCGCGAGCAGCCGGTGCTGGTGGGCACCGTCAGCATCGAGAAAAGCGAAATTCTCTCGGAAATCCTCAAGCAGCGCAAAATTCCGCATTCCGTGCTGAACGCGCGCTTCCACGAACAGGAAGCTACCATCATCGCACAGGCCGGCGCCCCCGGTTCCGTCACCATCGCCACGAACATGGCTGGCCGCGGCACCGACATCAAACTCGGCGGCAACCTCGATATGCGGCTGCGCCAGGAATTGCCGCCCATCGAGGACCCGCAGGACCGCTCCGCGAAAGAAGCCGAAATCCGCGCCGAAATCGCGGCGAACCACGAGCGCGTCAAACAATCCGGCGGCCTGTTCGTGGTAGGTACCGAACGCCACGAAAGCCGGCGCATCGATAATCAGTTGCGCGGCCGCAGCGGCCGCCAGGGCGACCCCGGCGCCAGCCGCTTCTTCCTTAGCCTGGAAGACGACCTGATGCGCATCTTCGGCAGCGACCGCATGGGCGGCATGTTGCAACGCCTCGGGCTGAAGGAAGGCGAGGCCATCGTCCACCCCTGGATCAACAAGGCGCTGGAAAAGGCGCAGAAAAAGGTCGAGGCGCGCAATTTCGACACGCGCAAGAACCTGCTGAAATACGACGACGTGATGAACGACCAGCGCCGCGAAGTCTATTCGCAGCGTCGCGAATATATGTCGGCCGCCGACGTCTCGGAAACTGTCGGCGAAATGCGCCAGGAAATCGTCGGCGATCTCGTTACCCGCCGGGTACCGGAAAAGGCCTTCGCCGAGCAATGGGAAACGGCGGAACTCGCCGCCGATGTCAAGCGCGTGTTCAACCTCGACCTGCCAGTGGAAGACTGGGGCCGCGAGGAAGGCATCGACGAAACCGGCCTGCGCGAACGTCTGGAGCAAGCGGTGGCTGCCGCCGCCGCGGCAAAAGCCGAGAATTTCGGCCCCGAAATCATGCGTTTTATCGAGAAATCGCTGCTGTTGCAGATGTTCGATACGGTGTGGAAGGAACACCTGCTGGCGCTCGATCAGCTCCGCCAAGGCATAGGCTTGCGCGCGTATGGCCAGCGCGATCCGCTCAACGAATATAAGAGTGAAGCCTTCGCGCTGTTCAACACCATGCTCGACGATCTGCGCGAACGTGTCGCCTCCATGCTCGCGCGCGTGGAGCTTTCGGCCGAGCCGCCTCCCATGCCGGCTTCGCCGTTCGGCCAGATGGTCGAAAACCACCCCAGCCTGCCGCCGGGCGGAAATGGCGCCGGCGTTGCCGAGGCCGATCCGATCCAGGTAATGCTGGCACAGCCGGCCGCGTTCGATCAGAACGATCCAGCGACATGGACCGCCACGCCCCGCAACGCCCCCTGCCCCTGCGGATCAGGCCGGAAATACAAGCACTGCCACGGCAAGGTTTGAAGTTTTCTAGAGCAACATCGGCACGCACCGCGTCAGCGCGCCGATGAGGTTGCTCGTCAAAACAAAGAGCTAGAGCGTGACCGGCACCGATGTCCGATCCAATCAGAACCGGTCACGCTCTATGTCACGAAGGAATTTGCGGACAGGCCGGAAACCCCGGTGAGTTCCACCTGCGTGCCGTCTTGCAGCGTAAAGAACGTGTTGCCGCCAACCACTTTCTCCGTTGCCAGCACGGCGTTCACGCCGCCGGCGTAGCCGTATAGCCCGATCAGGTCTCGGCCCATCTGAAAATTGTCGATGCGCTCGGCGCCGTGCGGCGGGCCATCGACGAAGCCGAACACATCCGTGCCGCTGCCGCCCACCATCGTGGATGCGCCCGCGCCCGCCATCAGATCGTCGCTGCCATGGCCGGCAAACACCGTGGTCGGCCCGGTTCCGGCCCAATAGGTGTTGTTGCCAAACGAACCCTGGCCCGCCAGCAGCACGTCGCCGCCCGACGCCACCAGCGTGTTGTTCGCGCCGCCGGCCAGCCAAACCTCGTTGCCGGTCGCCGCCAGAACGGTGCTGGACCCCTCGCCCACCACGAAGATGCTCGGACCCACCGCACCCTGGATATACGCTTGCCCCGTGCCGCCGAACACGGTGATGGCGCCGGCCCCGCCCTCCACATCCAGTGCGCCGCTGCCGCCCACGACGACCGCGGCGCCGCTGCCGCCGATATATTGCGCTTCACTCGCGCTGTTGGCCCAAAGGACGCTGCCATTGCCACTGCCGCCATAGAAGCGCAGCGCGCCGCTATTCGCCACAACCACATTCGCGCCGGCACCACCGATGAAGTTCAGCATGCCGGAAGCCGGCCCGAAGACCGTATCGCTACCTGAAGCCGTAACGGTAGCCTCGCATATGCCTGGCGTGCACACGATTGTGTCGCGGCCCTGGCTTGTCACCTGATCGTGCCCAGGTCCCAGAAAAACCACGCTCCTGTCCAATGATGTCTGGATGTTATAATCGCCGTTGCCGGTCGCGATCGTATCGTTGCCGTTACCGATAACCGTGTCGGCCGACCCCGCCGCCCAAAACTCGGTGCCCGGCCCGACGCCGCCCACCAGCGTCTCGCCGGCGCGGTCGCCCACGATCGTATCCACACCGGCATTGCCCACCACCACGCCGGGCAAGCCGTTCCAATCGATCAGCACCAGCGGCTCGCTACCCTGCGCCAGCAACACCACATAGCCGTTCGGCATCACGATCTGCTGGTCCGGGCTCGCCGATTGCACGATGCCGACATTGGCGTAGCCGGGCTGATACGCCCCCCAAGTGCTGCCATCCGGCGAGACCTGGATATACGGCTCCAGCGGCCCTAGCGAACTGCCCACACCGATCGCCTGCCCCACCCAGTATTGCTGATAATACGGCAGACCCTCCAGAAACATCGTCGGATCCTCGGGCCCGTTCGTGTAGTTCCCCTGCTGTCCCATACCGCCTCCTGTCCCGCTGTTGCCGGGTTCTGTGGTTATTTCCGTCGCGTCGCCGTTGTTCTGAACCAAGAATGTCCGCCCGGGCGCCACGCCCAGCAGCGTCAACGTGTCCACCACATTGTCGCCGGCGTACAACGTCAGCGTGCCTATGCCGGCTCCGGTCTGCGCATACACGTCGCCAGTCACGCCGCTCACCGGCAGCAAGATCGCGTCGCCCGATGTGAAATCCGCAATCGCTGCCTGCGGCGCCTGGCCCGCCGCAATGCTCAGCGTGCCGCCACCGGCGAAATCGATCACCACGCCCGCCGCCCCGGCCTGCAGCGCCAGTGTCGCTCCCACACCGATTTCCAGCAGACCGTCGCCGCTCACTGCGCCCAGCGCCAGCATGCCGCCTTCCGCCAGGATCTCGCCATCATCGATCACACCACCGGCCTGGTTCACCGAGCCGGTGCCCGCGAGCACCCCGCCCGGATCCACCAGCACCGCGCCAGCCACGCCCCCGGTGCCGCCGACCACTACGGCCCCGGAACTATCTGTGATCGCGGCGCCCCCTTCCAGCAGCAGCGCGCCCGCCGCCAGTTCGGCGCCGCGCGTCGCCGCCAGCACGGCGCCCGAAGCCAGCGCCAGCGTGCCGGAACAGCTCAGCGTGCCGCCGCTGCCCAGCACATCGCCGGCCACCGCCGCACTCGCGGCCGTCAGCGTGCCTTGTGGCCCCAGTGCCAGCGTGCCGCCCACGCTCAAAGCACCCACCGCGAAGCTTCCGGAAAGCGAAACGCCGCCAAGCAGATCGAGCGAAGCCGCATTCGCCGGACCGGTAATCGCCGTGCCGGCGCTGCCGCCCTGCACCGTCACGAGATCATTCAACCCCGGCGCGACCGCCGCGGGATTCTGGCCTGCCGTCACATCCTGCCAGTTGCCGGCATCGTTCCACTGGCCGTTCGCATCCGCGCCGGTCCACAGATAATGGTCGGGCGTGGTGGTGCCGCCGGAAGCGCCACCGCTGCCGGAAACCACGATCGCGCTGCCCGCGCCGTCCGGCAGCACGGAAAAAGTGTCTCCCGCGTAATTTCCGGCCAGCAGCAGCACGGCCGCGCTCTGCCCGGCATATTGCAGCGTCAGCGTGCCGATCCCGCCCGCTCCCGGCGCGTAGCTGACGCCAGTGACCAAGCTGTTCCCGGTCACGATCTCGTCGCCCTGCACGAAGCCCGAAATCACGCCGGTCGGCGCACCCGCAATGCCTTCCAGCAGCAGCGTGGCGCCACTCCCCGTGAACGAAATCGGCACCGTTTCGCTGCCGTTCAGCGCCAGCACCGCCTCGGCGGCAATCGCCAGCGTGCCAACGCCGCTCGTATTGCCGAGCAGCAGCGTGCCGCCCTGCGCCGAGATCGCGCCGTTGTCCACCACATTGCCCGCCGCGTTCAGGCTGCCGTTGCCGGCAACACTCACGCCCGCATCCACGGTGATCGCCCCCGCCGCCGCGCCACCCGCCGCGCCGATTTCGATCCATGCCGTGGCGTCGGTGCTCAGCGCATCGCCGATGCCGCCACCCAGAACCAGCCCCGCCGCCTGGATAGTCGCCGAGTTGCCAGCCGAAACCAGCGTGCTCGCGCTGCCCTGCCCGGCCGCACCGCCGCCCAGCGCCAGCACGCCGTGCACCGTCCACGCCACGCCCTGCCCCTCAACCAGCACCTCGCCATTCGCCACCGCCGTGCCGCCCGTCGCCAGCGTCGCGCCCGAAAGCAGCGCCAGCTCGCCAGCCGTGCTGGCATTGCCGACGGTTAGCGTGTCGAAACTGTAGCTCTGCGTCAGCGCCGTATCGCCCAGGAAAGTGGCGCTAGCGCACGCCGCCGGCCCGGCGACCACCTGGAAGCTGCCATCCATCGGCCCCGTGATCAGCGCCGCGTTCTGCGCCCCCGGCGGCGCGGTGGCTGCCATGCCGGTCGTGACGTCCGTCCAGTTCGCGGCCCGGTTCCAGGCGCCGCTCACCGGATTTGTCCAGGCCAGCAGGTCGGTGGATCCCTGGCCGCCGCCACCACCGCCGCCGCTGCCTTTCGCCACCAGAACATCCGTGCCGTTCGCACCGTCCGGCGCCAGCACGAATTTGTCGCCCGCATAGCTGCCGGCCAGCAGCAGCCGCGCCACCGCCGTGCCGTCGTAGAACAGTGTCAGTGTGCCGGCGCCGCCGCCGCTGCCGGCCGCGTAGGCAAAGCTCGTGATCGGATCGCCCTGGATGTCGATTGTGTCACCCAGCGTGAAGCCGGTGATTGTGCCGGTGGGCGCCACCAGCTCGTTCTCCAGCAGCAACGTGCTCGCCGCGCCGGCGAAGGTGATGCCCGTGGACGTGCTCGCGCCCAGTTGCAGCGCCGCGCCCGCGCCGATCGTGAGCACGCCGCCGCCGGCAACGCTGCCCAGAGTGAGTGTGCCGCCTTCGGCATCCACCGTGCCGTTATCGACAATGTTGCCGAACGGGTTGACCTGTCCATTGCCAGAAAGCGCGTAGCCCGCATCGATCGTGATCGCGCCCGCCGCCGCGCCGCCGCTGTCCCCGATTTCGATCCGCGCGGTGGGATCGGTGGTCACCGCATTGCCCGAGCCGCCACCCATCGTCAGCCCGCCGAGTTCGACCGACGCGCCGGAAGCCGCCGAAAGCGAAGTGACGGGCAAACCCACGCCGGCAACACCCCCACCCAGCGCGATAGTTCCGGCTACGGTAAAGAGGCTTGCGCTGCCCACCACCGAAAGCGCCCCGTCGGCAATCGCCGCGGAAGCCGCCGTCAGCGTCGATCCCGGCAGCACATCGAGCGTACCCGAAACCGGCGCGCCGCCGCCCACGCCCAGCGCCAGCGTCCCGATGCCGAAATTGCCCGCCAGCGCCAGCTCGCCGCTCACCGACAGCGAAGCCGCATCGCCCGGCCCGCCCACCACCAGGAACCGCGACGATGGTGCCGCAATCGAAACCAGATCGTGCAGCCCGGGCGCCACTTTCGCCGGCTCGTCGCCGCTGCTGGTGTCGGCCCAGTTAAGCCGGTTGTCCCACGCGCCGGAATTCGCGGCGCTCCATACATAATTGTCCGGCGTGCCCGTGCCGCCGCTCAGCGTGCCGCCGCCGCTGCCCGAAGCCGCCAGCGTGATCAGGCTGCCGCCCGCGCCATCGCCGCTCACCAGGAACGTGTCGTTTGCGTAATTGCCCAGCAGCGTGAATGTATCCGCCACCTGGCCGCCATACAGCAGCGTCAGCACACCGGTATCGTTGCCGGTGGCGGCATAGGCGGCGGCGCTGATCGGGCTCCCCAACTCGTCGATCGCGTCGCCGATCGCAAAACCCGAAATCGCGCCGCCCGGCGCATCGATCTCGGCCGCAAGCGCCAGCGTGCCGCCCGCGCCGGCAAACATCACCGCCTGCCCGGCGCCCACTCGGCCGTTCAGATCCAGGATCGCCCCCGCGCCGATCTGCAGCTGCCCCGTGCCGGAAGTGGCGCCCAGCATCAGCTCACCGCCCGCCGCCGCGATGGTGCCGGCATTCACCAGCGAGCCATACGCATCGGCGTTGCCGAAGCCGCTCAGCTCCGCCCCCGCCTCCACCGTCAGCACACCGCGCGCCGACCCGCCATTGCCGCCCACATCCAGCACCGACGCCGCATCCACGAACACCGCCGCCGAGCTCGCATCCAGCACCAGCGAAGCCGCCGTGATCGTGCCGCCATTGGTCGCCTGCAGCGCGCACGAAGCTGCCCCCGTGCCGCTCTGTCCGGCGCCGAGCACCAGCGAACCAGCCACCGAAAGCGCCGCCCCCGCCCCGCTCGCCAGCAAGCTGCCCGAAGCAATCTGCGCGCTGCCGGCTGCCACCGAAGCC
>CAXUEX010000034.1:0-22365 GCA_964250215.1 uncultured Acetobacteraceae bacterium
GCGTAAAGGCCAACGTGTTGTTCTTCGACCGGGCGCCGGCCGGGGAGCGGGTGGCGACCGATTCGCTGTGGGTTTATGATTTCCGGACCAACATGAATTTCACGCTGAAGGAGCGGCCGCTGAAGCGGGCCGATCTGGCGGATTTCGTGGCGTGTTTCGGTGCGTGGCGGCAGCGTGGGGCGCGGGTGGAAAGCGAGCGGTTCCGGCGGTTTGGCTATGCGGAGCTGGCGAAGCGGGACAAGGTCAATCTGGATATTACTTGGCTGAAGGATGCTTCCGCCACGGACCCGGACAGTTTGCCGCCGCCGGCGGAGGTGGCGGCGGAGATTGTGGAGAGTTTGGAGCTGGCGCTGGAGAAGTTTCGGAGCGTGGCGGCGCGTTTGGGGGCTGGGTAGGCGCGGCTTAATCCGGATCGTTCGTGCGGGCGGCGAGGCTTTGGCGTTCGGCTTCTACTTTCGATTCTGATACAATTGGCGCGTTGTTGCCCCAGGCGTTGCGGACGTAGGTGGTGATGGCGGCAACTTGAGCGTTGCTCATTGTCCACGCGAAGGAGGGCATGGCGGGGCCGGTGGGGGCGCCTTGGGTGGACACGCTGTGGGCGCCGCGCAGCACGACGCGGATGGTGGAGGTGGGGTCGCGGGATTGCACGGCGGGATTGCCGGCCAGGCTGGGGAACAGGCCCGGGATGCCGGCGCCGTTGGGCGTGTGGCAGGCGGAGCAGAGCTGGCTGTAGATGGCGGCACCTTCGTGCAGGATTTTGGGATCGGGTTGCGACGCGGGCGTTTGCGGCGGCTGCGTGGCGGGGGGATCCTTCAGATAAATCGCGATGTCGTGCAGATCGGATAGCGTATCATGCTGGCTGGAGACGGCAACTTCCTCGGCCATGGGACCGCTGGCGGCGGCGAAACGATTATGGCCGGTGCGCAGATAGGCGACGATGTCCCCGATGGACCAGGCGCCGAGGCCGCGGCGCGGATCGGGGCTGAGTTCGGGGGCGAACCAGCCTTGCACTGTGTAGCCTTGCAGGGCGCGGGAGGTTTCGTCGCCGCCGAGCAGGTTTTTCGGCGTGTGGCACATGCCGCAGTGTTCCAGGCCCGTAACCAGATAGGCGCCACGGTTCCATTCGGGCGATTTTGCGGGATCGGGCTTGAAGCTGCCTGAATGGAAGAATAGCGCATCCCAGAATACCATGCCGAAGCGGATATCGAGCGGGAAGGGGAGCTGGTTTTCCACGACGCGATGGCGCATGGCGGGAATGGTGGCGAGATACGCGCGGATGGCGAGGGCATCTTGCTGCGTGACGCGCGTGGTGTAGGTGAAGGGCATGGCGGGATAGAGGCGCATGCCGCCGCGGCCGCGGCCGTGTTGGAGCACATCGACGAATTGCGGATCGGTGAGCGCGCCGATGCCGGTTTCCCGGTCTGGCGTGATGTTGGAGGCGAGGATTTTGCCGAACGGCGTTTCGATCGGGCGGCCGCCGGCGAAGCGCGCGCCGTTCGGCGTGTTGTGGCAGGCTTCGCAATCGCCAACGGTGGTGAGATATTTGCCGCGTTCGATCTGGGCGAAATTCTGCCGGTTGGTCTGCGCGCTGGCGGATGTGGCGCAGAGCAGCAGGATGGCGGCGGCGCGCGGCTTCATGCGTGCACCAGCGGGCCGGGATTTTTCAGGTATTGCGTGCGGATGATTTCGGCGGTGCGGTAGGCGAGCGCGCCGACGGTGGTGGTGGGGTTGTAGCCGGCGTTCTGCGGAAAGGCGGTCATTCCAAGCACGAACAGGTTCGATACGTCCCAGCTCTGCATGTAGGTGTTCAGCGCGCTGTTGTTCGGGGCGGTGCCCATGATGGCGCCGCCGCAGAGATGCGAGGTTTGGTAGCTGGTGATGTCGTAGGGGCCTTTGCGCGGGTTTTCCACGACCTGGTCGGCGCCCATGGCGTGGATGATTTCGGCGTATTTTTTCGTGAGGTATTGGCTCATGCGCAATTCGTTTTCGTGGAAATCGATGGTGATGCGGGGCAAGGGGCGGCCGAAACGATCCTTCCAGGTGGGATCGAGATCGATATAGATGTCGCGATAGGCATAGAAGCTGGCGTGCACGCCGGCGCCGACATAGATGGTGCTGAGATAATTGTCGCGCAGGCCTTGCTTCCAGCCCTTGCCCCAGAGCGGCGTGCCGGGGCGGACGGGGGTGGTTTCGATGGGCCTGCCGTTGGTTTGCACCTGGCCGAGATAGCCGCCGCCGACGAAGCCGAGACCGGAATGATCGAAATTGTCGCCGTTGAACTCGTCGATGCACATGCCGATGGCGCCGGCCGAGATGAAGGGGTTGAAGTTGTATTTTGTTTTGTCGAAGAAGCCGGTGGCGCTGGAGACGGTCTGGTGCGTGAAGTTGCGGCCGATCTGGCCGGTGTTGGCCATGGGATCGTAAGGCTGGCCGATGCCGGAGAGCAGCAGGAGCTGCACGTTGAAGATGGAAAAGGCGCAGAGCAGGATCAGCTCGCCGGGCTGTTCGAATTCCTGGCCGGAGCTATCGACGAACGTGACGCTGACGGCGCGCTTGCGATCCGGCGAGAGATTGATGCGGGTGACTTCCGACATGGTGCGCGCTTCGAAATTGTCGCGGCGGGTGAGCACGGGCAGGATGGTGGTTTGCGGGCTGGCCTTGGAATAGTTAGCGCAGCCGAACCATTCGCAGAAGCCGCAATAGGTGCAAGGGCCCATCTGCACGCCGAGTGGGTTGGTGTATGGTGCGCTGAGGTTGCCGGAGGGTTGCGGGAACGGGTGGTAGCCGAGGTTTTGCGCGGCCTTGGCGAACAGGGCGTGGCCGTAGCCTTGTTTCATGGCGGGCAGCGGGTAGGGTTTGGAGCGCGGGCCTTCGAATGGGTTGCCGCCCGGCTGGATTTGGCCGTTGATGTTGCCGGCGGTGCCGGAAGTTCCGCACAGAGCTTCGAAGCGATCGTAATAGGGCTCGATTTCCGGATAGGTGACGCCCCAGTCCTGGATGGTCATGTCGGGCGGGATGGCTTTCGCGCCGTAGCGTTGGGTGAGGTGCGAGCGGAGGACGAAATCGCTGGGCAGGAAGCGCCACATTTCGGCGTTCCAGTGCGTGCCGGCGCCGCCGACGCCGTTGCCGAGCATGAAGGCGCCCCAGGTGCGGATGGGCAGCGCCTGCTGGCCGATCTTGTTGCGGAACGTCATTGTCTGTTGCGCGGGGCGGAGGAAGAGATCGTGCTGGATGCGGTAGCGCAGTTCGTCCTGGACGTAGCCGACGTTGAAATCGGTGGCGGTGTCGCGCCATGGGCCGCGTTCGATGGCGGTGACGTGCAATCCTTCCGCCGTGAGCTGTTCGGCGAGGATGGAGCCGGTCCAGCCAAGGCCGACGATGACGACGTCGCGGGCGGGGAGGCGGGTTGTCATGCGGGGACTTTCAGCCGGGAACGGCCCAGTCGGCACGGTCGCCGATGCCGACGGGGGGAAGGGGATATTTTTCGTTGTGGCGATCGATCCAATCCCGGTAATCGTAGCGGGCGCCGGGGAAGCCGATCATTTTCCAGGCGCACATGTTGCGGTTGCCGCCATACACCGGATCGGCCAGGAAGCCTTGCTGCGTGTTCTTGATCAGCAGCTCGAAGAAGCCGTGCGCGCTGGTGTTGGGAAAGTTGATCACGGCGCCTTGCATGTCGTGGATTACGCTATCCTGGGCGTCGCCCGATAGCTGCGCGAAGGTTTTGCCGGCGAAGCCGCCGCGGCAATGCGCATCGAGATCGGCGAGCGCCAGGCGGTATCGCATGGCGGGGGTTTGCGGCGATTGCTCGCCCTGGTTTTTGGTGCCTTCGCGGAATGGTGGGCGCATGTAGAGCGCTTGCGACGTGCCGTAGGGGCCGGCGAGCTGGCGATCGATGAACACGGCGCAGCCGGCGTCGCGGCCGCCGGGGGTTTCCGGGTCTGGCGGGATCAGGCGATCGACAAGGGCTTCGACGGCGGCGCCTTCCTCGGGCGTGAAGTAGTGCCACTGGCCGGGGCCGGGCGGCTTTGGTGGTTCGCCGGCGTAGGGGTGCCAGGGCGGGGCGCCGTGGATGAATTCGGCGCGAGCGGTGCGGGTGGCGAAGAGGGCTGCGGAAGCGAAAAGCAGCGCGCGCCGGCCGATATCCATGGAGCATCTCCGCGCGGATTGCGTCGGCAACGCCATGGGTGGGGGGATCGTTCCCGCGCACGATCCCGCGCGCGGCGCAAACGACGCGGACGTTCAGGCGATTGCCGTTTAACCGTGGGAGGACACCGCATGATTCCGTTGCTGCGCCGCCGCATCCTGAAAGCCGGGGCGGGGCTGGCCGGTGGGTTGGGTCTGGTGGCGGCGCGCGCGCAGCCGGCGCCTTTGCCGCAGCCGCATCACGGCAAATACGGCGGCCCCGATCCCGGACCGCGGGATCCGTTGCGCGACGCGGAAAATCCGGATTTGTTGAACTCGCCGCAAACCGATCATGGGCTGGTGCCGAATTTACGCTTTTCGTTTTCCGACGCGCATGTGCGGGAGACCGATGCGGGTTGGACGCGGGAGGTGACGCAGCGCGAGTTGCCGGTGGCCAAGACGCTTTCCGGCGTGGATATGCGGCTGAACCGCGGCGGGGTGCGGGAGCTGCATTGGCACAAGCAGGCGGAGTGGAGTTTCGTGCTGTATGGCAGCGCGCGCATCACGGCCGTGGACCAGAACGGCCGTAATTTCGTGGACGATGTGCGGGCGGGCGATCTTTGGTATTTTCCGGCAGGGATTCCGCATTCCATTCAGGGCTTGAACGACGACGGTTGCGAATTCCTGCTGGTGTTCGACGATGGCGCGTTCAGCGAGAGCAGCACGTTTCTGCTGAGCGACTGGTTCAAGCACACGCCGCCGGAGGTTCTGGCCAAGAACTTCGGCGTGCCCGCGGATATTTTCGGGCATACGCCGGGGCCGGACGAACGCTACATCTTTCCGCTGCCGGTGCCGGGGGCGTTGGCCTCGGATCGCATTGCGGGCAATGGCGCCGTGCCGGAGATTTTCAGTTTTCGGCTGATGCAGGAGGCGCCGATTGCGACGAAATCGGGGAGCGTACGGATTGCCGATTCGACCAATTTCAAGGCGGCAAAGACGATTGCGGCGGCTTTGGTGGAGATCGAGCCGGGCGGCATGCGCGAACTGCACTGGCATCCGAACGCGGATGAGTGGCAATACTACATTTCCGGCACGGCCAGGATGGGGGTGTTCAGTGCCGAGGAGCGGGCGCGGACGTTCGATTTCCGGGCCGGGGATGTTGGTTACGTGCCGTTCGCGAACGGGCACTATATCGAGAATACGGGGAGTGGCACGCTGAGCTATCTGGAGATGTTCCGGAGCCCGTTGTTTCAGGACATGTCCTTGAACCAGTGGCTGGCATTGACGCCGCCGGAGCTGGTGCAGGGACACCTGGATATCGACCAGAAACTCATGGAGGCTCTGCGAAAGAAAAAAGACCCCGTGGTTCCAGCATAAAAAAAGAAAGTTCTTTGGTTCTTTCTTTCAAGAAAGAACATCTTTCTTACTGTATCGTTATAGCAACCGGTTTCGACTGAATCCCGTTCGCAATCACCACGAGCGCAGCACGCCCTGGATCCGCATCGGTCGGAACGTCGAATTTCGTGCCGACGATCGTGTTGCCGGTGGCGACCGCCATGGTGCTGTGATCGTGCGTGCGGGCGTAGAGCACGCGGCCGCTGGCGGTGGTGATCTGGACCAGCGGATAGTTCGTGTTGGTTTGCACTTCGTCGCCGAACGCGGCCGCCTGGCTCAGGCCGTTGAATTGGGTGCCTTGCAGTGGGTATGTGCTGCCGCGCGCGGCGGTGGTGGGGGCGTTTGTGATGGCGGGGGCCCACGCGGGGTTCGTGTTGCCGGCGGGACGATAGAGTGCCTGGCCGGAGACGATGGCTTCGCCGCTGGGCAGCATGAACAGGCTGCCGTAGGTGGTGCCGCTGAATCGCGTGGCATTGAGGTGCGTGCCGTCGAATTCGTAAAGCAGGTTGTTGCTGCCGCGGACCAGCACGTTTCCGGTGGGCAGGAGCGTGCTGGCGCTGTCGCCCGCATCGACGCCCGCGGGGAAATCGGGGCCGGATTTCCAGGTGTTGGTGGCGGGGTTGTAGAGCGCGGTGTGGCCGTTGGATTGGCCGGCGGGGGTGGCGCCGGTGGCGAACAGCGTGCCATCCGCGCGCAGGATGCCGGGGCCGACTTCGCCGGGCGGGTGATATACCAGTCCGTGTCCGTAATGGACTACTTTGACGTAAGGTGGCCCTTTCAGCAATTCGGGCGTGTTGCCGATGCTGGTCCAGCCTGGTGCGGCGGGGTTGTAGATTTCGGCGCGGGGAGCGGCGCTGACATCGTAGGTGAGCACTTTGCCGTTCGGCAGCAGCGTCCAGCCTTCCTCGGCGTTGATATCCGCTTTGCCGGTACTGGCGAGTTCTTTCCAGGTGAGGGTTGCGGGATCGAGGGCGGCGACGCGCTTGTCGAATTTTCGGCCCAGCAGGAAGCGGCCGTCAGGCAGAACGGTGCTGGGGCTGTCGCCGATATAGGCCCAGGTGTTGGGCGGCTTCAGCGCTGTCCAGGTGTTCGCCTTCGGGTCGTAGATCGCGCCTTTGTTGGTGAAGGCGAATGTGCTGCCGAGATATTCGCCGCCGCAGATGATGACGCGGCCGTCGGCGAGCACGCCGGAGGCGAAATAGAGCGGATCGTAGCCGGCGGGAAGGCTGGCGGCCTGCGACCAGGTGCCGTGCTGGTAGTTGCCGGCGGCGTCGGGGGTGAGTTTCCACCAATCGGAAAGGCGGTTGCCCTGGAACAGCACGGTGCCGTCGGTGAGCAGAAAACCGACGCCGGCGCCATCGGGCGGCTGGTGCGCGAGCGGGGTGAAGGTTTGCGCGGCGGCGGCCGATGCGGTGAGGCAGAGAGCGGCGAGCAGGGTGCGGCGCATGGCGAAACCTTCCGGACGGGTATTCCGGCTGTGCGGCGCGGCGGCGGCCGAGTCAATACGGGCGGCGGCGATGCCGTGGTTTGCTTCAGGCGCGGCTTGCGGCCGCACGCTTCGCGGGCTTTGTTTTCTTTGCAACTGCGGATTTCGCGACCGGTTTGGCTTTTGTGGCCGGTTTGCCGCCGGTTTTTGGCAGTGCGGCGCGTGATGGCTTCTTGCCCCGCGGCTTTAGCGCCTTGCCCTTCTCCGCCAGCAGCGCCACCGCCTGGGCCAGCGTCACATCCTCCATCGCGTCGCTTTTCGGCACGTTCGCGATCACGTTGCCGTGCTGGAAGTAAGGCCCGAAGCGGCCTTTGCGCACCTGCACGGGTTCGCCATCTTTCGGGTGCGCGCCCAACATGCGCACGCTGGCCATCTTGCGGGCGAGCACATCGACGGCGCGGTTCACGCCGATCGAGAGAATGTCGTCGTCGGCATCGAGAGAGCCGTAGATCGCGCCCATTTTCACGTATGGGCCGAAGCGGCCAATTCCCGCTTCCATCGGCAGGCCGGTTTCCGGATGCAGGCCGATGCGGCGGGGCAACGATAGCAGGCCCAGCGCCTGTTCCAGCGTGATTGTGTCGCCCTCCACGCCTTTCGGCAGCGAGGCGCGCCGGGGCTTGGCTTTCTTGTCGGCGGGATCGGGTTCGCCCTGCTGCACATAGAGCCCATACGGGCCGCGGCGGACGGTGATTTCCTCGGCGGTTTCGGGATGCGGGCCGAGCGTGCGCATGCCTTCGCGCAGCGTGTCTTCGGCGCTTTCGCCATCCACCGCGAAGCGGCGCGTGAACTGGCAGGCGGGATAATTCGAACAGCCGATGAAGCTGCCGTAGCGGCCGAGTTTCAGGCCGAGCCGGCCGTTGCCGCAGGCGGGGCAGGCGCGCGGATCGGAGCCGTCGGTTTTGGCGGGAAAGAAATGCGGGCCGAGTTCGCGATCGAGCGCCGCGATCACGTCGGAGATTTTCAGGTCCTTGGTCTGTTCGACGGCTTTGGAGAACTCCTGCCAGAACGCGTGCATCAAGGCGCGCCAGTCTAGCCGGCCATCGGAGACGTCATCGAGTTTTTCTTCGAGGCTGGCGGTGAAGCCGGTTTCGACATAGCGCTCGAAGAAGCTGGTGAGGAAGGCGGTGACGAGCCGGCCGCGGTCTTCCGGGATCAGGCGGCGCGCTTCCAGGCGGACATAGTTACGGTCGCGCAATGTCGCCAGGATGGAAGCATAGGTGGATGGGCGGCCGATCCCCACCTCCTCCATCTTCTTCACCAGGCTGGCTTCGGAATAGCGCGGCGGCGGCTGGGTGAAATGCTGCGCGGCGGTGACGGGGCCATGGCGCAGCGCCTCGCGTTCGGCGAGCGGCGGCAACATGCGGCTTTCCTCGTCCTCGTCTTCGTCGGTGCCTTCGCGGTAGAGTTTCAGAAATCCGTCGAACGCGAGCACCGAGCCGGTGGCGCGCAGTTTCGTGCCGCC
The DNA here is from genome assembly GCA_964250215.1 of uncultured Acetobacteraceae bacterium. Taxonomy (GTDB): domain Bacteria; phylum Pseudomonadota; class Alphaproteobacteria; order Acetobacterales; family Acetobacteraceae; genus DAIDJM01. The sequence goes on from CAXUEX010000034.1 coordinate 8,469, forward strand.
GCTGGCGAATTCGGCAATGACCTGATCGAGCTCGGCCGACTGCATCTGGCTGGCCACGGCGCGGCGCCAAATCAAATCGTACAGGCGCTGCTGATCTGGCGTGAGGAAGCGCGCGGTTTCGGCGGGCGTGCGGGCAACATCGGTGGGACGGATTGCTTCGTGCGCTTCCTGCGCGTTCTTGGCTTTCGTGCTGTAGGCGCGCGGTGTGGCGGGCACGTAGGCGTCACCGAATTCGTGGCCGACATGCTGGCGGATCGCATCGATCGCCTCGCGTGCCATCTGCACACCGTCGGTGCGCATGTAGGTGATCAGGCCGACGGTCTCGCCCTGCAGCTCCATGCCCTCATAGAGCTGTTGCGCGGTGCGCATGGTGGCCTGCGCGCCCATGCCGAGCTTGCGGCTGGCTTCCTGCTGCAACGTGGAAGTGGTGAAGGGCGCCGGTGGATTGCGCTTGACGCGCCGGCGCTCGATGGAAGCGACGGTGAAACTGCCGGATTCGACTGCGTGTTTCGCCGCACTGGCCAGCGCTTCGCTGTTCAGATCGAACTGGTCGAGCTTCTTGCCGTTCAGATGCGTCAGCCGCGCGGTGAGGCTGGCGCCATTTTCCTTCGTGAGCAGGGCCTCGACCGTCCAGTATTCGCGCGCAACAAACGCCTCGATCTCGGCTTCGCGTTCGCACACCAGGCGCAGCGACACGGATTGCACGCGGCCGGCGCTGCGGCTGCCGGGGAGCTTGCGCCAGAGCACGGGACTGAGGGTGAAGCCGACCAGGTAATCGAGCGCGCGGCGGGCGAGATACGCCTCAATGAGCGGCTGGTCGAGTTCGCGCGGATTCTGCATCGCGTGTTGCACGGCGGAGCGCGTGATTTCGTTGAAGGTGATGCGACGTACATCCACGCCCTTCAGCGCGCGCGCTTCCTCCAGCATGGCGCGCACGTGCCAGGAAATGGCTTCGCCCTCGCGATCGGGATCGGTGGCGAGATAGAGGTGCTTGGCGCCTTTCAGCGCGCGGGCGATGGCGCCCACCTGCTTCTGGCCGCGCTCGTCGGACTGCCAGCTCATGGCGAAATCGTCCTCGGGGCGGACCGAGCCGTCCTTCGGCGGCAGGTCGCGCACATGGCCGAAACTGGCGAGCACGGTGAAGCCGCCGCCGAGATACTTGTTGATGGTCTTGGCCTTGGCGGGGCTCTCGACGACGACGACGTCCGACATGCGATCCTTGGGGGCGAGCGGCGGGCGCCCCTCTACCGGGGCGCGCATGGGTTAGGCAAACTTTCGGCGGCCAAGGCGCCCTGGACGAGAGCCCGTTCTCAAACCCGGCACACCCGGTTGCCGGGGAGCAGTTCCACGCGGCCGGCAAGTTCCAACTGCATCAGCGCTGCCATCACGGCCGAAGCGGGCTGGCCGCTGCGGCGGATCAGGTCGTCGAGATCGGTGGGCGAGGGGCTGAGCAGATCGGCGATGGCGCCGGGGTTGGCAAGTGGGGCGGGTTCGGGTTCGGCGAGGCTGGGCGGTTCCTGGCGGGTGGCGGGTTCGGGCGGCAGGTTGGCGAGCACGTCTTCGGCGCCTTCCACGAGCGTGGCGCCTTGCCGGATCAGGTTGTTGGAGCCGAGGCAGCGCGGATCGATCGGCGAGCCGGGCACGGCGAAGAGTTCGCGGCCGGCGTCCTGGGCGAAGCGGGCCGTGATCAGGCTGCCGGAGCGCATGGCGGCCTCCACCACCACCAGTCCGAGCGAGAGGCCGGCGATGATGCGGTTGCGCTTGGGGAAGTGGCGGCTTTGCGGCGCGGTGCCGAGCGGCGCTTCGGTGACGACGGCGCCGCTTGCGGCGATGCGGGATTGCAGTTCGGCGTGTTCGGGCGGGTAGGGCACATCCAGCCCGCCGGCGATGGCGGCGACCGTGCGGCCGGTGTGCAAGGCGCCCGTGTGGGCCGCCGCATCGATGCCGCGTGCCAGGCCGGAGACGATCGCGGCGCCGTTCGCGGCGAGGTCGGCGGCGAGCGCTTCGGCCATGCGCATGCCGCCGGCGCTGGCATTGCGGGCGCCGACGATGCCGATGGGTCGAGGGCCGAGGACCGCAAGGTCGCCGAGCACCGCGAGCACCGGGGGCGAGTCCGGCAGCAGCGCCAGCAGGCGGGGATAGTCCGGCTCGCCCAGGAACAGCAGGCGGCCGCCGAGCTTCTTCACAGCGGTGGCTTCGCGTTCGGCTTCGCGCGGCGTGGCGATGCGCAGCTTGGTTGCGCGGCCGCCCTGGCGGGCGAGCTCGGGCAGGGCCGCGAGGGCTTCCTCGGCGTCGGCGAAACGGGCGAGCAGGCGGCGATAGGTGATGGGGCCGACGCCTTCCGTGCGGGCGAGGCGGAGCTTGTTCAGTGGCGGATCGGTCATTGGCCGATGCGCGGCTCGGCGCCGGCGAGCAGGCGGCGGATATTGGCTTCGTGCCGACGGAACACGATGGCCGCGATGCCGGCGGGGGCGAGCCACCACCAGGGCGGCGAGAGAAAGGCGGCCAGAATCGGCGCGGCGGCAAAGGCGGCGAGCGCGCCGGCCGAGGAGATGCGGGTGAGCGCCACCACGCCGAGCCAGATGCCGCAGGCGGCGATGCCGATGTGCCAATCGAGCGCGAGCAGCACGCCGAGCCCCGTGGCAACCCCCTTGCCGCCGCGAAAGCGCAGCCACACCGGAAAGCAATGGCCGATCACGGCGCAGAACGCGGCCAGCGGCATGAGCCAGATGCCCAGCAGCAGCCCGGTGAACTGCACGGCGGCGGCGCCCTTCACGGCATCCAGCAGCAGCGTGGCGGCGGCGGTGCCGCGCTTGCCGGTGCGCAGCACGTTGGTGGCGCCGATATTGCCCGAGCCGACTTCGCGGATGTTTATGCCGGCGGCGCGGGTGAGCAGCAGGCCGAAGGGGATGGAGCCGAGCAAATAGGCGAGCGCGGCGGTGGCGAAACTGAGCGCCTCAAGCTTCCACCAAACGTTCATGGGAACACGCGGCGGCCGGATTTCCAGGTGCCGAGCACCCGGCCCTCGAGCGCGCGGCCGTCGAACGGCGTGTTCTGGGCGCCGCCGGGGAGGTGGCCGGATTGCACCTGCCAGGCGCGATCGGGCGCGAACAGACACAGATCGGCGGGGGCGCCGACATCCAGCGTGCCAGCTTCGATGCCTAGCAAGCGGGCAGGGCGGCGGGTGAGCAGCGCGATGGCCTGCGGCAGCGTGAGCCGGCCGCCATGGAACTGGGCGAGCGTGACGGCGAGCAGCGTGGCCAGGCCCGTGCCGCCGGGTGAGGCTTCGGCGAAGGGCAGGCGCTTGTCTTCGGCGTCGAGCGGACGGTGATCGGAGGCGATCGCGTCGATCGTGCCATCGGCGAGCGCGGCGACGACGGCCTGGCGGTCGGATTCGGGGCGCAGCGGCGGGGAGAGCTTGGCGAAGCTGCGCCAATCGGTGATGGCTTGCTCGTTCAGATCGAAATAGGGCGGGGCGGTATCGCAGGTGACATCGAGCCCTTCCTGTTTGGCGCGGCGGATCAGCGCGATGGCTTCGGCGGTGGAGACGTGGGCGAAATGCAGCGCGCCGCCGGTGAGGCGGGCGAGGCGGATATCGCGGGCGATCTGGATGGCTTCGGCGACCGCGGGGATGCCGGGCAGGCCCATGCGGGCGGCGAGCTCGCCTTCGGTGGCGGCGCCGCCGGCGGCGAGGCTGGGCTCCTCCGGGTGCTGCACGATGCGGCCGAGGGGTTTCGCGTAGGTCAGGGCCAGGCGCATGACGCGCGCATCGGCGATGCAGCGGGCGCCGTCGGAAAAGCCGCAGGCACCGGCCTGGCGCAGCAGGCCGAGTTCGGCGAGCTCCGTGCCGGCACAGGCTTTCGTGACGGCGGCATAGGGTCGGATGGTGAGCGAGCCGGTTTCCTCGCCGCGCGCGCGCAGCAGGCGGACGAGCGCCGGATCGTCGATCACCGGGTTGGTATCAGGCAGCGCGGCGATGGTGGTGATGCCGCCGGCAGCGGCTGCGATGGCGGCGGCGGCGATGGTTTCGCGATATTCGAAGCCGGGCTCGCCGAGCGAGACGCGCATATCGACCAGGCCGGGGCAGAGCACGGCACCATCGGCGTCGAGCACGGGGATGGAGTCCGGTGCCGTGACATCCGCGCCGCGCGCGACGATGGTTCCGTTGCCTATTCGTAATGTACCGTGCAGATCGAGCGCTTCGTCGAGCAGCCGGGCATTGACGATAAGAAGATCAGACATTGCGGCGGGTGCGGCGCGCGAGGATATCCAGCACCGCCATGCGCACGGCGACACCCATTTCCACCTGCTCGGCGATCAGGCTGCGATCGGGGCTGTCGGCGATGTCGCTGTCGATCTCGATGCCGCGGTTCATCGGCCCGGGATGCATGACGAGCGCATCGGGTTTTGCGAAGGCGAGTTTCTGCTTGTCGAGGCCATAGAAGTATCGGAATTCGCGTGCGGAGGGAATTAGGCCGGCAGCCATTCGCTCGCGTTGCAACCGCAGCATCATCACGATGTCGGCGCCGGCCAGGCCGCTGGCCATATCGTGATGCACTTCGGCGCCGAGCGATGCCATGATCGGCGGCAGCAGCGTGGGCGGCCCGACCAGACGAACGCGGGCGCCCAGTGTGACAAGCAAGTGAACGTTGCTGCGGGCCACTCGACTATGCGCAATATCGCCACAGATGGCGACGACGAGGTTTTCGATCTGGCCCCGGCGGCGGCGGATGGTGAGCGCATCGAGCAATGCCTGGGTGGGATGTTCGTGCATACCGTCGCCCGCGTTTATTACGGCGGCATCGACTTTTCGCGAGAGCAGAGCAGGGGCGCCGGATTGATGATGCCGCACCACCAGCAGATCGCAGTGCATTGCATTCAGCGTGACGGCGGTGTCGATCAGGGTTTCGCCTTTGCTCACCGAGCTGGCGGCGACCGACATGTTGATCACGTCGGCGCCGAGGCGTTTGCCGGCGAGTTCGAAGCTGGTGCGGGTGCGGGTGCTGTCTTCGAAGAACAGGTTGATCAGCGTGCGGCCGCGCAGCACGTCGCGCTGGGTTTTTCCGGAACGGTTCAGCAACGCATAGGCCTCGGCCAGGTCCAGCAGCTCGGCGATCTCGGGAGGCGGAAGGCCTTCGATCGCGAGCAGGTGGCGGGACGGGGGCAGGGCTTTCTCCGCGGGCGGCGGCCGGAATGTGCGGCGAAGGGCGGCGCCGGCACAAGGGGCGATACGGGCCGGGCGAACGCTGTGCACGCAAAAGTAGCAGACTAGGCTTTTCAACACGCTGGAGTTGTGGATTACTCCGGTATGGACGGGGGGATACGCGATGATGAGGGTACTTCAAACGCTGCTGGTGGCTTCGGTGTGGCTGGTGGTGGCGGCGGCTCCGGCGCCGCGCGGTTCTAGCGATGTTCTGCCGCTGCATGGCTCCGTGCCGGCGCCGGCGGCGCTTGCGGGCCGGACCGTGCGGCCGCTGCCGACCTGGACGTATACCGTCACGGCTTCACCGGATCTGTATGGCGGCAATTATTCGGGGCAGATGATCGGCAGCAGCCCGTTCGCAAGCCGCAAGACGCGGGCGACGGTGAAGGTGCAGATCGTTCCGTTGGTGGTGACGATCAACGACGGCACGACGATTCAGGTGTACGATCCGACGAAGCCCGATGCCTGCAACGACGGTCATCCGACGGTGCACGCGGTGCTGCACTCGCCGCTGTTCGTGCATGTGCCGTGGACCATGAACGGTGTGAAGATCGGCACGACGCAGTATGTGGATGCGTTCCAGCGGGCGCAGTTCTGGTCGTTGGTGCAGAACTCGAATTACCATCTGTTCTTCAAGCCATCTGTGCTGCCGGCGCAGGCGGAGCATTTCGTCGGCGCGGCGAACGGCACGAATTTCAATGCAGCAGCGATGTGGGGTGGCTGCGGCTGGCTGGGCGTGGTGAACCAGAACGATCTGGATGCGCGGGTGCGGAGCCTGATCACCGGTGCGCTGGCCGGTCGGGTGAATGCCGGGACGGTTCCGGTATTTCTGCTGAAGAACGTGGCCACGGCATCGACCGGGGCGGGACTGATCACCTGTTGCGCGCTGGGCTATCACAGCGCGCTGATGGTGGGCGGCAATTTGCAGGTTTATGTGCCGGTGGAATACGACACCACCGGCGTGTTCGGCAGCATCACGGATGCGCTGATCCTTTCGCACGAGCTGGGCGAGACGATGAACGATCCCACCGGCAACAATCTGACGCCGATGTGGGGGCGGATCGGGCAGTTGATCGATGGCTGCCAGGGCAATATCGAAGTTGGCGATCCGCTGACACCGGGCAACACGGCTTCCAATACATTCGCGGTGCCGGGGCCGGATGGCACGATTTATCATATGCAGGAGCTGGCGTTTTTCAGCTGGTTCTATGGCGGCGCTTCGCTGGGGGCGGGCGGGCGTTATTCCGATAACGGGACGTTCGGCGGGGATGCGATCCCGTGCAATGCGGGGGGTGGGACGAACTGACCGCTCGCGGCGGAGAGCACGACGACGGTGCGGCCATTTTGATCAAGTTGGCGCGCCGGGCGAGGCGCTGGGAAGGCGGACCACGCTAACGGATGTAGTAGCGGCTGACGATGCTGGCGATCGTGACCGACGCCGAAACGGCGGGGAACGCCAGCAATAGCAGGGTAGCGGGACCAGCGAGGCGCACGAGCCAGCGACTTCGCATGGCTGGGAGAACGCAGGGCACGAAAAACGCGATCGGCAAGAAGTAGCGGCCCTGCACCCCTTCGATCCAGGGAAAGCCAACCGGGGTCCAGGTGAGATATTCCAGCAGGAACACGCTGGCGGCGGAAGCGAGGATAAGCGCGGCCAGAGCGTACCGGCCGCGCCAGGAAAACCAGCGGCGCTGCTTGGCAGAGCAGGCGAGGATGCCGAACGCCAGCGCCCAGCCCGCAAGCCCGTAGAACCATCCAGGCAAGACAACGTCTTGCCAGCCCAGCACGCCGATGAATTCGTCTCGGAATGGCAGGCCTTCCATGCCCTGCCGATCGGTGGCCGCGTGCCAAGCCAAGCCTAGTAGGCGGGCCGGGTGCAACGCCAGCCCCGCCAACTGTTCGAACGGATGGACGCCGCGATGCGCTTCCGTATTGATGATTGTCAGCTTCGCGGTCAGCAGCGACCAGATGGCAGTGGGAAACAGGACAGAACAGACACAGAATAGGCGCGCACGGAGTGTCATGGGAAGCAGCAGCAGCACCAGCGCCAGTGGCGCGTAGGCCGGCCGGCCGAGAACGAGCAGCGCCAGCGCGATACAGAGGCCGGACAGCTCCGCGCGCGGCGGTGGCCCGGACTTCTTGGACAGACGGAGCGCCAGAGCGGCGGCCAGTGCGGCCGCGGCCAGCATCGGCCCATCTTGCGAGACCGCGGCGAAGAGGGAAAGCGACATCGGCAGGCTGAGCAGGACCAGAAGCAGCGGCGCGGCTTCGCCGGAGATTGCGATGGCGGCGGCGGCCACCGCGGCGCTTGTAAGGCCGGTGCTGAGCCTCGCCAGCACGAGCGAGCGCGAGATTGACGCGCCGGCAATCTTTGCGGCGCGGATCGCGGTGGCGGCTGGAAGATAAAGGAAGGGCGCGTAGATTGCGGTGTTGGCGAAGGTCAGACGCGCGCGCTCGCCCCAGCGGATTTGAGCCGCCTGGTCGAGCATTGCGCGCGAAACTTTCATCTCGGGGTGAAAACGGACGGCGCGGATGATCGCGTCGACCTGATCGATACCCCGATCCACCTTCCCGCCCGAGGTCTGTGGACCGTCATACCGCGTGGCGAGCCACTGGCCGGAAGCGATCTGCTCGGCCCGTTTCATGTGGTTGAACTCGTCTGGGCCCTGGAACGGCGGAATGAGATTCGCGATCAGCAGGAGGCAGGGCGCCACTTGGGCGAGAAACAGGAGCGCCAGCGTTTGCGGCAGCAAGTTAAGGACACGGCTCCGCCCTGGACCCGCTGGGGCCGGGGGCCGCAGAGCCTCTTTCGTTGAAAACATCGATTTCATTGGCGTGCCGCAGGTGTTTCGGCAAGGCGCTTATTCATTGCCGAAGTTCTTTGCTTCTTCCTTTTGCGGAAGAAGTTTTCCCTTACCCCGCGATCTGGACGTTCTGGACGGCGGTTTCGAGTTCGGCGAAGCTGGGCATGTGGTTGGTGGGGACCATCTTGCGGCCGGTTTCCACGCTCACCTGCGGCGCGTTGCCGTGCAGATGGGCCACCAGCACGGCGCGGATCACTTCGTTGAACTTGGCGTCGGCCTCGACGATGCCTTTCATGCGGGAGGCGAAGGGGGCGGCGACGCCGTAGGCCAGCAGCACGCCGAGGAACGTGCCGACCAGGGCGCCGCCGATCATTTCGCCGAGCACACGGGGCGGTTCGTCGATATGGCCCATGGTTTTGATCACGCCGAGAACGGCGGCGACGATGCCCAAGGCTGGCAGCGCGTCGGCGACGTTCTGGATGGCGTGGCTGGGGTGCAGTTCCTCGTTGAGCGTTTTCTTGAGTTCGCGGGCCATGACGTCTTCGATCTGGTGCGGATCGTCGGCGTTCATGCCGATCATGCGGAGATAGTCGCAGATCAGCCCGGTGATGTGATGGTTCTTCAGGATTTTCTCGAAATGTTTGAAGGCGGGGCTTTCCTCCGGCCGTTCGATATGCGCTTCGAGCGCCATGGCGCCTTTCTGACTGGCAAGCCGGGTGAAGAAGAACAGCAGCGAGAGCAGATCGATGTAATCGGCTTTGCGGAAGCGCTCACCTTTGATCACCTGCATGAAGCCGCTGATGGTGTGTTTGATATCGCCGAGGGAGTTGGCCATGACGAAGGTGCCGATGGCCGCGCCAAGTATGGTGAGCAGCTCGAATGGCATGGCGCCGACGAGCGGCCCGATCGCGCCGCCGGACATGACGAAGCTGCCGAAGACGCAGGCCAGCAGGAATCCGAGGCCGCCGAGCGCGGGCATGGAAACTAGGGCGCCGGCGGCGGCGGGGCGAGGCGCCAGAGCTGGATGGCGATGCGGCGGTTGCTGGCGGCGAGCGGATCGGCGGGGAGCAGCAGATCGCGGTCGGCATGGCCGGTGACGTCGCGGATGCGGCCTTCGGGCAGGCCGTTTTCGGTGAGAATGCGGCGCGTGACGTTGGCGCGATCGGCCGAGAGGTCCCAGTTCGTGCGGCCGGTGCCGGCGTAGGGGGCGGCATCGGTGTAGCCGGCGATGGAAACCGGCTGCTTCATGCCGGCCAGGATAGGCGCCAACCGGTGCAGCAGCGCCGCCGCACGCGTATCCGGCTGGGACGAGCCGGTGGCGAACATCGGTTTTCCTTCCTCGTCGCGCAATTGCACGCGCAGGCCTTCCGGCGTGACCTCGACGGCGAGCTGGTGCGCGACGGCGGCGAGCGCGGGATCGGTGGCGACGGCGCGGCGGATGGCGCTGGCGGCGCGGGTGAGCTCGGCCTGTTCGGCGCGCGCGGCCTCGCCGGGCTTGCTGCCGCTTTGGTTGCCGAAAGTTTCGGTGCTGGCGCTGGGGCCATGGACCACGTGCACCACGGGCGTGTCGCTGCCGTCGTCTTCCACATCCACGGGTGGGGCGTTCGCATTCATGGTGATGAGCGTGCCGCGATCGGATAGCGCCTCACCGTCAAGAAAGGGCGAACGGCCGGTGAGCGGGCGGCCGGAGCCGGAGGTGCCGCGGGTGCTGGCGACGGTGGGGCTGAAATAATCGGCGAGCCCGCGCTTCTGCGCTTCGGTGGTGGCGTTGAGCAGCCAGAGCAGCAGGAAGAACGCCATCATTGCGGTGACGAAATCTGCGTAGGCTACCTTCCAGGCGCCGCCGTGGTGGCCGCCGCCGACGATTTCCTCGCGCTTGACGATCGTCAGGTTTTTTTCTTTGCGGCGGGGCATGCGTCGCAGCGTATGCGACTGGCATTAAGGAAGGGTTTTGTTCTTTTTTGAAAAAAAGAACCAAAAAACTTTCGTTCATTGGCGCTTGCTTTGCGGATACGGCAGCCAAACAGCAACCTGTCGTGGCATACCCCGAACGAGAAAAACCGCATATGTTTCGGCCACGATGCCGTGCCGCGTGCGCTCGATCGTGCCTAGCGGCGTGGCTTGCGCCCAGGGCAGCGGCGCGGCGTGGCGCAGGCTGCGCAGAAAGATGCCCGTCCGATCTCCGAAATCCGCGCGCGGCAGGCGGAACAGCGCCCAGCGCGGTTCGATGCCGGCGACCGGCATGTGCAGGTGAAAGGCGAGTTCGGAGGCGAGGCCGTATTCGTCGGCGGCGACGAAGCTGGCGTGGTGGGACTTCGCGGCAATCCACGTTTCGCCGGCGAGATCGGTGAAGCCGGCGAGGCGGATCAGTGTGGGATCCAGCCGACGCGGGAGGGGAAAGGGTGCCAGCGCGGCCTGGGCGTAGATCGGCGCGGTAAGGGCGAGGCCGGTGAGCGTGGCGCTGCGCCAGAAGCCGATGCCGGTGAACGCGGCGGCGAGGCAGGCGGCGGGATAGATCGGCGCGGGCCAGTTCGCCTGGACGCGGTCGCCGCCCAGCGCGTGGGCGAGAAAGACGGCGGCGGGGACCAGCGTGAGGCAGAGCAGGAGCGACTTGGCGGGATCGCGCCAGTTATGGCGCAGGCGCCAGATCGCCAGAACGCCGGCAGCGAGAATCAGCGGGGTGGCGAGGCCGAGCTGGCCCAGCGCGAGTTCGGCGAGCGCGCGCAACGCGTGCAACGGGTGCAGATCGGCTTCGCGGCCGCCTTGCTTGGCGAAGCTGGCCCAATGGTGGACGGCGTTCCAGGCCAGCACGGGCGCGAACAGCGCGCGCGCGAGCGCGACGGCGGCATAGGGGTGCCAGGTGCGGAACCGGTGCCGATTCGCGGGCAGCAGGAGCCAGAGCAGCAGCGCGGGGGCGAGCAGGGCGGCGGTGTATTTGCTGTCGAGCGCCAGGCCCGCGGCGGCGCCGGCGGCGAGCCACCAAGCCGCATTGTTCCTGGCGATCAGCCGGGCCATTGCCCAGAGCGTGGCCGTCCAGAAGAACAGCAGCGGCGTGTCGGGCGTGAGGATGATGGCGCCGGCATTGAGCAGCAGCGTGCCGTTCAGGAGCCACGCGGCGGCGCGGGCGGTGCCGGGGCGGAGCGCGTTGGCCGCATTGGCCAGCAGCAGCGTGCCGAGCAGGGCGGCGAAGGGGCCGAGCAGGCGGATACCCAGCTTCGTGTCGCCGGCCAGCGCGGTGCCGGCGCCGATCCATATCGCCACCATGGGCGGGTGATCGAGATAGCCGGGTGCGAGGGCATGGGCCCAGACGCGGTAATAGGCTTCATCGGGCGCGAGGGGGGTGAGGGCGGCGGCGGCGAGACGCAGTGCCGTGAGCAGCAGCAGCAGCCGACGATCCAGCGCGGTGAGGCCGGTCACGGTGGATTTTATAGCGGGACGCCGGCCGTTCGCTGGCTGGTGATCGTCTGCAGGGTTTGCACGCGGGCGACGTTCGGGGCTTCGGTGAGGCGGCGCGTGAGGTCGTTTTCCTGTTCGGTGTCGCGGGCGACGAGGCGGAGCAGGAAATCGCCGCCGCCGCGGATCATGTGGCATTCGCGCACGGCGGGCCACGCGGCGACCATTTCCTGGAAGGCGCCGAGCACGGTTTCCTTCTGGCTTTCCAGCCCGACGATGACGAAGAAGGTGACGGCGAAGCCGAGTTTCTGCGGATCGGTTTCCGCATGATAGCCGCGGATGATTCCGGCTTCCTCCAGCCGGCGGACGCGGCGCAGGCAGGGCGGGGCGGAGATGCCGGCGCGGCTTGCCAACTCCACGTTGGTCATGCGGCCGTCGGACTGGAGCTCGATCAGGATGCGACGGTCGATCGCGTCGAGATCGGCGGGGAGCTGGGTGCCGTTTTTCATTCCCTGTCCGGGGCGGCGTGGATGACGCAAGATTGTTGCACGGGAGCCGGTGAGCATGGAAGCGGGCGCGCTTGCCCGCGCGGGGCGGGGGGCCGATATTCCCTGCCATGCCGAACACACATACCACGCCCCTGCTGGTGATCGGGGCCGGGCCGGCCGGATATACGGCGGCGATCTATGCAGCGCGGGCCAGCCTACGGCCGATATTGGTGGCCGGGATGCAACCGGGCGGGCAGCTCATGATCACCACCGATGTGGAGAATTATCCGGGCTTCGCGCAGGCGGTTCAGGGGCCGTGGCTGATGGAGCAGATGGCCGAGCAAGCGATTCATGTGGGCACGGAGATTGTGCACGACCTGGTCATGGAGGTTGATTTTGCCGCGCGTCCGTTCCGGGCAGTGGGCGACTCGGGCGATGTGTATCTGGCCGATGCGGTGGTGATCGCCACGGGGGCGCAGGCGCGGTGGCTGGGGCTGCCGAGCGAGCTTCAGTATCAGGGCGCCGGCGTATCGGCGTGCGCGACGTGTGACGGATTCTTCTATCGCGGCAAGCGGGTGGCGGTGGTGGGGGGCGGCAACACGGCCGTGGAAGAGGCGTTGCACCTGACGCACCACGCGGACGAGGTGATTTTGATTCACCGTCGGGACCGGTTACGGGCCGAGAAGATTTTGCAGCAGCGGCTGTTCTCGCACCCGAAGGTGCGCGTGGTGTGGGACAGCGTGGTGGAGGAGATTCTGGGCGGCGGGACGCCGGCGGTGGTGACTGGCGTGCGGGTGCAGAACCTGCGTTCCGGCGCGGTGAGCGAGATGGCGCTGGACGGCGTGTTCGTGGCGATCGGGCACACGCCGAACACGGCTGTGTTTCGCGATCAGATCGAGATGGATACGGAAGGGTATGTGGTGACGGTGCCGGGCAGCACGCGCACCTCGGTGCCGGGCGTGTTCGCGGCGGGGGACGTTCAGGACCGGATTTTCCGGCAGGCGGTGACGGCGGCGGGCACTGGGTGCATGGCGGCATTGGAGGCGGAAAAGTGGCTGAGCGAGCAGCAGGTGTCCGCGAAACAATCGCCCGAGATGGCAGCGGCCTGACGCGGCCGGAGGCGAGGGGAGCATCGATGGATTGGGACAAGCTGCGCGTGTTTCACGCGGTGGCCGAGGCCGGCAGCTTCACCCATGCGGGCGATACGCTGAACCTGAGCCAGAGCGCGGTGAGCCGGCAGATTTCGGCACTGGAGGAAGCGCTATCGGTGCCGCTGTTCCATCGCCATGCGCGGGGCTTGATTCTTACCGAGCAAGGCGAGGCTTTGAATTCCACGGTGCGCGAGGTTTTCGCCAAGCTGGCGATGACCGAGGCGATGCTTTCCGAAAGCCGAGATCGCGCGGCGGGGCGGCTGAAGGTGACGACCACATTCGGGTTCGGCAGCACGTGGCTGGCGCCGCGCATGGCCGAGTTTCTCGATGCGCAGCCGGATGTTTCGGTGACGCTGCTGCTGGATGACGGCGATCTGGATCTGGCGATGCGGGAGGCGGATGTCGCGGTGCGAATGCATGCGCCGAAGCAGCCCGATCTGATCCAGCGGCATCTGCTGGAAATCGATTGGGTGGTGTGCGCATCGCCGGCGTATCTGGCGGCGCACGGCACGCCGGCGAGCGTGGAGGCGCTGGAAGGGCATCGGCTGGTGCTGTTCGGGGATTACAAGCCGCCGGTGCCGGACATCAACTGGCTGGCGGAAGCGGGGCGGGGGCCTTCGCGGCGCGGCGTGCTGGAGGTGAACAGCATGGCGGCGATGGCGAATGCGATCCGGGTGGGGGCCGGGATTGGTTCGCTACCGGGATGGATGACGACGGAATTGGAGGGGCTGACACGGCTGCTGCCGGATTTGAAGCGGCCGAAAGTGGACTGTTTCTTTGTGTATCCCGAAGAACTGCGCAATTCGAAGCGGGTGGCGGTGTTCCGGGATTTTCTGTTGGCGAAATTGCAGGAGCGCT
>CAXUEX010000035.1:0-21582 GCA_964250215.1 uncultured Acetobacteraceae bacterium
CCTGCGGCGTTTATGGCAACGTCATCCGCATCTTGGTGCCGCTCACCGTGGAAGATGCGGTGCTGGATGAGGGCCTCGGGATGCTCGAACGCGCGCTGGCCGCATGACCGAAACCCCGCCCGACCGCCTCGCCTCCGACCCGAAGAGCCCGTATTTCGACGCCGAACTCTTGGAACGCGGCATCGGCATCCGCTTCCGCGGCGTGGAGAAGACCAACGTGGAAGAATACTGCATCAGCGAAAACTGGGTCCGCGTGGCCGTCGGCAGCCGCGACCGCCATGGCAATCCGCTGACCATCAAGCTGCAAGGCCCGGTGGAGGCATATTTCCGCGACCAAACCTCGCCCAGCGGCTGACTCGACATCCTCGGTTCAGGCGCGCGTTGGCCAGCGCAGCGCGTAGAAAACGATCAGCAAAGTGAGAGCGATCTCGGCGAGTACGATAATCCGGTAGAACAACGGTGACCCGAGCAGCGTGAGACCTTCAATGCCGGTATAGGCGAGGCCAAGAGCCACGTTCAGCCAGCGGCTTATCCGCGGGTTCAGGCCCGCGGAGAGAAAAATCATCAGCGACGGAACAGCGAGCAAAATAGCCAACCCGACGAGAACGCCGTCGGTGGCATGCCCCATCGGTCCAAGATCGCCTTTGGCCATGCTTCCGACTGTTCCCGGCGTGTACAGGCTGAAATAGTCATTGTAGATGTACAGGAACATCACGGACGCCCACAGCAACGCGAGTTTGATGCTTGTCGGCGTCTGGAAATCCTCGAGCCGTCGCCGCGCATCATTTGCCACCGAACCCTCCTCCAAACCGGCCACACGCCCTCCTCAACCCGCGCGCGGCGAAAGCGAAAGCGACTGCAACCGCCACTCCCCAGCCTCGCGCACATACCCCACCGAAAATCGCCAGTTCTGCCCCGACGCCGGCAAATACCCCGACAGCGTCAGCACCCCATCCGCATCGATCGCCGGCTTGCCCGTCAGCACCACCGGCGTGCTCTCCGCCTGCGTCAGATCCAAATTCCGGTCCGTCAACGGCTTGAACTGCGCCGCCAGCGCGTCGGCCGAAAACTGCGCCCGGAAATCCGCCGATCCAGCCGCCTGCAGCGCGCTGAAATCCTTCGCATATATCGCATCCACCATGCGCATCACCGCCACCTGCGCCAGTTGATGGCAAACCGCGTCGCTGGGCACCGCATCGCCCGTCTCCGCGCCGCCCTGCACCCGCAACGCGGCGACGCGCCACACGCCCTGCTCGCGCGTCAAATCCACCGCCGCCGGCACCGTCCAGCCCTCGCCCAGCGCCAGCGTGCCGTCCACCTCCGCCGCGTCACCGTTCACGCGCCGCCCGGTCCAGTTGGCTCGCCGGAACGATCCCAGCCGCAGCCGCGCCGCCGCCTGCGCAAACGCCGCTTCCGTCGATCCATCGCGGAACGCGCCCGAAGCCTCATCGTAAGCCGCCTGCGGCCCGCGCGCCGCCAGCGTCGCCAGAAAATGCCCGGCAGCGTCCTCGGCCCCCGGGCCGCCAGCGAACAGGAACACGGCCGTTCCCGCCACGCAGGCGGCCGCCACCGCCCCCAGGCCAACAAGCAACACCACGGATCGACGCATGGAAAGCTCCCGCCAGCATAACCCCGATCCTACACGCCTGCGCCATCGCGAACGAGTGCGTCATCCGCATCGATCCTCCCGCGCAAAGCGAGGCGAGGATCGGCTATGTCGTGGCGATCGCAAAACAAAGATCACCTCGCTCGCAAGGGTGAGGCGCGGGCCGGCTGCGTTCCGCAATGCATCGGGCTCACCTTGTCTTGAGTACCCGACGTGCAAACCACACCGCCACCGCCGCAAATGCCGCCAAGCTCAGCCATTGCGCCGCGGTCTCGAAACCGTCGGGCACGATCTGCAGCGGCGCCTGGCTGCCGCTGGCGCCGATGATGCCGGCCATCGCAACACCCACAAGGCTTTCGCCGACGATGAAGCCGCTGGCGATCAGCACGCCGCGGCGGTCGGCACGTTCGGCGTCGGCGCGGCCGCGCAGGCGGCGGGAGATGATCCAGCCTACCGTGGCGCCGATCGCCAGCGTGACGCCGACCGTGGGTGGCAGATAAAGGCCAATGCCAACCGCGAGCACGGGCAGGCGGTATGCACCGCCCATGCGCTTCAGCAACGTATCCACCAGGATCATCGCGACGCTGAGTGCGGCGCCGATATAGATGAATGTCCATTGCAGCGTGCCGCCCAATATGCCGGCCGCGATCTTGGCCATCAGCGTGGCTTGCGGCGCGGGCAGCGCGTTGGCGGGGTTCATGCCGGCGTGCGGCAGCGCGTCGGGGAAGCCGTAGGCCTGATATAGCAAATCCAGGATCGGCGGGATCACCAGCGCGCCGGCGACGCAGCCGATAAGCAGCGCCACCTGCTGCCGCCACGGCGTGGCGCCGACGAGCTGGCCGGTTTTCAGATCCTGCAGGTTGTTGTTGGATATCGAAGCGGTGGCGAGCACGGCGGTGACGGTGAACAGCACGAAGCCTTTCGCGGCCTGCTGGCCGGCCTGGCCGCCTTGCGCGCCGAACAGCGCGATGATGCCGAGCAGCAACAATCCGGCGGCGATCGTGGCCAGGATGCCGATGCCGGAGATGGGGCTGGAGGAGGAGCCGACGAGCCCAGCCATGTAGCCGCAGGCGGCGGCAACAAGGAAGCCGAACAGCGCCGCGAACACCGTGCCGCCGAGCACCAGCAGCAGCACCGGGGCACCCGAGAAAGTGGCGGCGCCGGCAACGAACCACCATAGCAACAGCGCGAGCCCGATGCAGGACGCGGCGAAGATGCCGATCACGGCGCGGTAATCCAGATCCTGCTCGGTGCGCGCCACGGTTTCGCGCGAGAGCCCGGCCTGGCCGATGGCCGAGCGGATGCCGGCCAGGGTGGGGCCGGCGAGGCCGAGCAGCGACCAGATGGCGGCGATGCCGATGACGCCGGCGCCGATGAAGCGGACTTTCTGGGCCCAGAGCGTGGTGGCGTAGGCGGCGATGTCGGCGCCCGGCGGCGCGGGGTGCAGCGTGGTGAGAATTGGCACCGCAACGCCCCAGGAAAGCACGGCGCCCAGCAGCATCGCGAGGCCGGCCTGGATGCCGATCAGGTAGCCGGCGCCGAGCAGCGCGAGCGAGAAGCCGGTGGAGAGGCGGAAGATGGCGCTGCCGGCCGACGTCCATAGGCTGATGCCGTCGGTGAGGATGTGCAGGCCGGCGGCGGCGAAGCTGAACACCGCCGCGACGATGCCGCCGGCGGCAATGTCGGCCGCACCCGGCTCGCCCGGCACGGCGGTGCCGGCGCCGACGCGCAGGATCTCGGCGGCGGCGACGCCCTCGGGGTAAGGCAGGCCGCTATCCACCACCATGGCGCGCCGCAGCGGGATGGTGAACAGCACGCCCAGCACACCGCCGGCGAGGCATACCAGCGCGCCCTGCCAATACGGGAAGCCATGCCAGAGCCCGACCATGACGAGCGCCGGCATCACCATGATGATGGAACTCAGCGTGCCGGCGGCCGAGGCTTCGGTCTGGACGATGTTGTTTTCCAGGATGGAGGCGCCGCCGGCCAGGCGCAGCACGGCCATGGAGATGACGGCGGCCGGGATGGAGCTGGCGAAAGTGAGGCCGATTTTCAGGCCGAGATAGACATTGGCGGCCGTGAACAAGACCGTAATCGCGGCACCGAGCGCCAGCCCGCGCAGCGTGAGCTCCGGCAGATGTTCCTGAACTTCGTCGCGCACGCGCGTTCCCCCGCTTTCCTACCCTCCTAGCGGGCCGGAGCGCGCCGCCCAAGGCCGGCGGCGCGCCTTGCGGCCAAGCGAGGGGAAGAGCGGCGCCCGCAGCCTCCTGCCGGCTGCTCTGAACTCGCCGAGGCGGTGTGATGGGAATCACAGCCTGCTGGCCTTGTGGGCCGTAGAACCTGTGGCACCGCGCCGACACGGTTCGGCATCATCCAGGAGCAAAACCCATGCGTGCCATTCTTCTCGCCTCCCTCGCTCTCGCCGCCGCCGCGCTGGCGCCGATGGCACAGGCGCAACCCGCCCGGCAGGCCATCGCGCGCTCGGAAACCGATCGGCCCGCCGCGCTGGCGCGCTCGCCGCTGGAAACCCTGCTGCGCACGCCGCACGCTCCCACCCATGCCACGCTGAACGGGCCCTACGGCCTGGCCGTTGACGCAACGGGCAAGCTGTATGTGGCCAACGTGTTCGGCAACGTCACGATCTACGATGTGCAGCACAAGCTGGTTGGCAGCATCGGCAGCGGCCTCGCCTTTCCCGCCGCGGTTCAGGTGGCGTACAACGGCACGATCTACGTCGCCAACAACGGCAACAACACGATTTCGGTGTATGACACGGCGCTGAATCAGATCGGCACGATGACCGACGGCACGCAGGCGAACCCGACGGGCCTGGAACTCGCCGAGGACGGCAGCCTGTGGATGCTGGACGCCGCGGGCGGGCTGCACGAATTTGTCAACGGTCAGCCGGCCGGCACGATCGCGCTGGGTGCCACCGCGGTTGGGCCCTGGGGATCGAACATCACCGTGTGGGGCGCGTCGGACGGCAATGGCGGCTACACGGAATCCTATCAGAACCTCGCCGACGCGCTGCACAACGGCGCCTATTTCCCGTCCTTCTTCTTGCAAGCCCGGCGTGCCGGCGGCATCGCCGAGGACAATCTGGGCCAGCAATATATCACCGATATCGACAACAATGTGGTGGTCATCGTGGACACCACGGGCTTCAACTACATCAGCACTTTCGCGGTTTCTGCCGGCAGCACCGGCATTGCCGTGGATAGCGTGCATCACCGGATCTATGTCTCGAACCCGTCGGCGAACACGGTGACAATCTATTCCGCCAGCACGCACAGTGTGATCGGCACCATCCACTGATCCGGGCGAGCGGGCAGGGCGCAAGCCAGCGCCGTGGGCCAGGGAGAACCGACGCAACCTGGCCCGCGGTTGGGGGCGGAGCCGCCCCAACCCTGCCAGGCCGCATCCGCTAAGGCGCGCGCTTTTCCAGCTTGTTGTTGCGGTAGGTCTGGCGTTGCGCCATGTCCACCGTCCAGGAATGGCGGGTGCCGCGCCAGCGCCAGTAGCGGATCTTGTCGGCGAAGAAGAGGTAGAAGCTGGCGATCCACATCGTCAGAGCCATGCCGACGAACAGCCAGACTTTGTGCAGTCCGGCCCAGAGAAGGAGTGTGCTCATTTGCGCTGCCCCGATTTCGGCTGCCCGATTTCCACAGTCCCGAGTGCTGCCGCAGTGTAGCGCGGAACGGCCCGGATTGCGATTGCGTTTGGCACCGCGCCGGCAATTGCGACAGTTTCGTTGCGGTAGCTCTGGAAGGGAGTTAGCGTTGTCAGTTGTGCGCGAACGGGACGCTGCGGCCAAGACGGCGCCCGGGGGAGAACGGAGGAGCGCCTATGACAAAGGGCACGGTAAAGTGGTTCAACCCCACAAAGGGGTATGGCTTCATCGCACCGGAGAGCGGCGGCAAGGATGTGTTCGTGCACATCAGCGCGGTGCAGAAAGCCGGGCTGCGCAACCTGAACGAAGGCCAGATCGTGGGCTTCGAGGTGGAGCAGCAGCAGAACGGGCGGGCGGCGGCAGTGAATTTGTCGCACCCCGAGTAGGGCGGCCGGGCTCGTCTCCGGCCGGCGCCGGAGGTGGGCGATGAGCGCTCTGGATGCGGAGGCGATACGGCAGGCCTATCGCCGCTGGGCCGGGATTTACGATGCGTCGTTCGGCGCAGTCTCCTGGCCGGCGCGGCGGCGGACCGTGGCGGCGATCAACGCGCTGCCGGGCAAGCGCATCGTGGAACTGGGCGTGGGCACCGGCTTGGCGTTGCCGCTGTATGCGCCGGAGAAGCGGGTGACCGGCGTGGACCTCTCGAACGATATGCTGGAGGTGGCGCGCGGGCGGGTGGCGCGGCACGAGCTGCGGTGCGTGGAGGCGCTGCTGGAACGCGACGCCGAGGCGACCGGGCTGCCGGAGGCGGGGTTCGACGTGGCGGTGGCGATGTTCGTGGCTTCCGTGGTGCCGTCGCCGATGCGGCTGATGGCGGAGATGCGGCGGCTGGTGCGGCCGGGCGGGGCGATCTTCGTGATCAATCACTTTTCCGCCGCCGGCGGTCCGCGGCTGGCGGTGGAGCGGGCAATGGCGCCGTTCGGCCGGTCGCTTGGCTGGCATCCGGATTTTCCGTTCGACCGGCTGCTGGGGCCGGAGGATTTGGCCGCTGCGCGGCGGAAATCGATGCCGCCGGGGGGCCTGTTCACGCTCGTGGAGCTAAATCGGTAGGCTCACGGCGCCTCGCCGTTGCTGCACTGCACCTTGATATGTGGGCGGCGCTCCGATATCCGGGGCCCACCCCAATTCTCCGCGTGGAAACAGACGATGCACGCTCTCGCCCGGTTGCGGGCTGCCCTTGCCGGTGCGCTGGCCCTGATGCCGCTGGCTGCCGTCGCCGATCCCGTGGTGATGGTGCCGCGGCCCTGGCAGATGGACATGCAGACCGCGCACAGCCCGGTGGAGCGGCAGATCCAGTGGCTGAACGACGGCGTGACGGTGATTATCGTGGCGATCACCGTGTTCGTGGGGCTGCTGCTGGCCTATGTGCTTTGGCGCTACAACCACAAGCGCCACCCGGTGCCAGGGACGGTGAGCCACAATTCCACGCTAGAGGCGGCGTGGACGGTGCTGCCGGTGCTGATTTTGGTGGGCATCGCGATCCCGAGCTTCCGGCTGGTGTATTTCGAGGACCGGGTGCGCGACGCGGACATGACGATCAAGGTGACCGGGCACCAGTGGTACTGGCATTACGACTACCCGGATTCGGGCGGTGTGAAGTTCGACAGCTACGTGGTGCCGGACGACCAGTTGAAGCCTGGGCAGTTGCGGCATCTGGCGGTTGACAATCAGCTGGTGCTGCCGGTGGGCAAGAACATACGTATCCTCACCACCAGCGCCGACGTGATCCATAGCTTCTTCATCCCTTCATTGGGTGTGCAGCGCTATGCGATTCCGGGGCGGACCATCGAGACCTGGGTAAAAATCGACGCGCCCGGCGATTATTACGGTGAATGCAACCAGATTTGCGGCATGAACCACAGCATGATGCCGATCAGCATCCATGCGGTGAGCCCGGAAGATTTCAAGGCGTGGACGGCGCACGCGAAAACCGAAGAATCGAGCAACGCGGGCGGCGCGAGCCGCTTTGCCTTGGCCACGGAGCGCTGAGATGTCGGTAACCACGCACGATCGCGACCAGGTGCAGGTGGCGCACGGCGAGCATGAACACCACGAACCGAGCTTCGTGCAGCGGTGGCTGTATTCGACCAATCACAAGGACATCGGCACGCTCTATCTGATTTTCGCGGTTTGCGCCGGCATCGTGGGCGGCATTCTGTCGGAGATCATGCGCGCGCAGCTGATGTATCCGGGCCAGCATATCGTGACGAACGGCCAGGCGTGGAACACGATCATCACGGCGCATGGCCTGATCATGATCTTCTTCACGGTGATGCCGGCGATGATCGGCGGCTTCGGCAACTGGTTCGTGCCGATCATGATCGGCGCGCCGGACATGGCGTTTCCGCGGCTGAACAACATCAGCTTCTGGTTGCTGCTGCCGGCGTTCGCGCTGATCCTGACGGGCCTGTTCATGAACGAAAGCGGCAGCGGCTGGACGCTGTATCCGCCGCTTTCGAATTCGACGTATGAAACCGGGCCCGGCATGGATTTCACGCTGTTCGCGCTGCATTTGGCGGGTGCTTCGTCGCTGCTGGGCGCGATCAACTTCATCACCACCATCTTCAACATGCGTGCGCCGGGCATGACTCTGCACAAGATGCCGCTGTTCGTGTGGTCGATCTTAGTGACGGCATTTTTGCTGCTGCTGGCGCTGCCGGTGCTGGCGGGCGCGATCACGATGCTGATCTGCGACCGCAATTTTGGCACCGCGTTCTTCGATCCGGCAGGTGGCGGCGATCCGGTGCTGTTTCAGCACCTGTTCTGGTTCTTCGGCCACCCGGAAGTATACATCATGATTTTGCCAGGGTTCGGCATCATCAGCCATGTGATTTCCACGTTCAGCCGCAAGCCGGTGTTCGGCTATCTCGGCATGGCCTACGCGATGGTGGCGATCGGCGTGGTGGGGTTCGTGGTGTGGGCGCACCACATGTTCGTATCCGGCATATCGGTGGACACGCGGGCCTATTTCATGGCGGCGACGATGATCATCGCGATCCCGACGGGCATCAAGATTTTCTCGTGGATCGCGACGATGTGGGGCGGTTCCATCGAGATGAAGACGCCGATGCTGTGGGCGATCGGCTTCATTTTTCTGTTCACGGTGGGCGGCGTGACCGGCGTGGTGCTTTCCAATGCGGGCATCGACCAGATCCTGCACAACACCTATTACGTGGTGGCGCATTTCCATTACGTGCTCTCGCTGGGTGCCATCTTCTCGATCTTTGCCGGCTGGTATTACTGGATCGGCAAGATGAGCGGGCGGCAGTATCCCGAGTTCTGGGGCCAGGTGCATTTCTGGGTGACGTTCATCGGCGTGAACCTGACGTTCTTTCCGATGCATTTTCTGGGCGCGGCCGGCATGCCGCGGCGCTACCCGGATTACCCCGAGGCATTCGCCGGCTGGAACTTCGTCGCCTCGATCGGCGCCT
Source organism: uncultured Acetobacteraceae bacterium (assembly GCA_964250215.1). Classification (GTDB taxonomy): domain Bacteria; phylum Pseudomonadota; class Alphaproteobacteria; order Acetobacterales; family Acetobacteraceae; genus DAIDJM01. Next base: position 8,708 of record CAXUEX010000035.1, read on the forward strand.
ATATCGGCGGCCTCTCGGTGCTGATCTTCCTGTATGTGGTTTATCGCACCTTCACCTCGCCGGTGCGGGTGGCCGACAATTACTGGGGTGACGGGGCGACGACGCTGGAATGGTCGGTGAGCTCGCCGCCGCCGTTCCATACGTTCGCAGAATTACCGCGGGTGCGCTGATGGCCGTGCCCGCCATAGCCGCGAGCGCGGCCGCGCTGCCGGCCGAGTGGCGGGACTATTTCCGGCTGCTGAAGCCGCGCGTGGTGAGCCTGGTGGTGTTCACCGGCGCGTGCGGCATGGCCGTGGCGCCGGGGCACCTGCATCCGGTGCTGGCCTTGGCGGCGATCCTGTGCATCGCGGTGGCGGCCGGCGCGGCCGGTTGCCTGAACATGTGGTGGGAGCGCGATATCGACGCGCTGATGCGGCGCACGGCGAAGCGGCCCATCCCTGACGGGCGACTGGCACCGGGCGAGGCGCTGGCGTTCGGCGTGGCGCTGGCGGTGGGCAGCGTGATCGTGATGGGGCTGGCCACCAATCTGGTGGCGGCAACGCTGCTAGCCGTTTCGATTGCGTTTTACGTGCTCGTGTACACGATCTGGCTGAAGCCCAGGACGCCGCAGAATATTGTGATTGGCGGGGCCGCCGGTGCGTTTCCGCCGGTAATCGGCTGGGCGGCGGTGACCGGGCATGTGGGGGCGCTGCCGCTGCTGATGTTCGCGGCGGTGTTTTTGTGGACGCCGCCGCATTTCTGGTCGTTGGCGTTGTTCGCGTGCAAGGATTATGCGCGCGCGGGCGTGCCGATGCTGCCGGTGGTGGCCGGCGCCCGGGCGACGAGGCGGCAGATTTTTATCTATTCCGTGCTGCTGGCGATTGTTTCGGTTTTGCCGTGGGGGCTCGGGCTGGCCGGCGCGCTGTATGGGGCGGCCGCGGTGCTGCTGGGCCTGGGTTTTGTGGTGCAGGCGTGGCGAGTATTGCGGGACCGGCAGGATGAGGCCGGCGTCAGCCTGAGCGGCGACAAGCCGGCCAAGGCGGCGTTTCGTTTTTCCCTGATCTACCTTGCGGTGCTGTTTGCGGCGCTGGTGGCCGATCGGGCGATGATGTGATCGACGAGTATCCGCCAAGGCCTGGGATATTCGAGGCGGCTGAAATCCGGCGGCGGCAGCGCGGCCGCAATCTGGCGATGCTGTGGGTGCTGCTGGCCGTGGTCGTACTGTTCTTCGGGATCACGCTAGTAAAATTGTCGCACAGCTAAAGTAGCGGGGTGTGGGGGCCCGCCCGCGCCCCGGCGCCCGCCCCCCCCCCCCCCCCCCCGCGGGCCCGGGGCCCCCCCCCCCCCTTTCTTTCGGAGTTGAGAAATGGACACGGCCACGATCGACACGGCAACGCAGGAAAGCGCTCTTTCGGCCTCCTCCGGCCTGAAGCAGCCCTATCATCTCGTCGATCCCAGCCCGTGGCCGATCATTGGCGCGCTGGGTGGCGGATTGTTGCTGTCCGGCATCGTGTTCGCGGCGCATTACGGCAATTACATCGTGCTGGGCCTGGGATTCGCCGTGGTGGCGTTCGTGGCCGCGAACTGGTGGCGCGACGTGGTGCGGGAAGCGCGGACGCCCGGGCTGCACACCCCGGTGGTGCAGCTTGGGCTGCGGTATGGCGTGACGCTGTTCATCGCCTCCGAAGTGATGTTCTTCGTGGGGTTCTTCTGGGCGTTCTTTCATTTCGCGCTGTATCCGGGGCACGTGCTGCACCCGGCCGATGTGGCGGCGGCGGTGAACACGGTATGGCCGCCGCCGGGCATCCACACGTTCGATCCGTTCAAGATCCCGTTCATGAACACGATGATCCTGCTGCTTTCCGGCTGCACGGTGACATGGGCGCATCATGCGCTCATCGAGGGCGACCGGAAGCACCTGATCATGGGTCTGGGGCTGACGATCCTGCTGGGCATGAGCTTCACCACGCTGCAATATTTGGAATACAGCGATGCGCCGTTCCACTTTGCGGGCGGCGGAATTTATCCATCCGTGTTCTTCCTGGCCACCGGTTTTCACGGCTTCCACGTGCTGGTGGGCACGTGTTTCCTGATCGTGTGCTGGTTCCGGGCGCGCGACGATCAGTTTTCGCCCCAGCGCCATTTCGGCTTCGAGGCGGCGGCCTGGTATTGGCACTTCGTCGATGTCGTTTGGCTGTTCCTGTTCGTGTTCATCTACGTCTGGGGATCGGGCGTGCCCGTCTCTGAATAGGCGCGTGGCCTCGCCCGGGCTCTGGCCGGCGGTGCTTTCGTGCCGCTGTCCGCGATGCGGCAAGGGGCGGCTGTTTTCGGGCTGGATTCGCATGGCGGAAAGGTGTTCGGCGTGTGGGCTGGATTTTTCCCGCATCGATATCGGCGACGGGTTCGTGGTGCCGACTCTGATCGTGCTGGGCGCTATCGTGGTGGCCGCGGCGATGTGGGTGGATTTTTCGTACACGCCACCGCTCTGGGTTCATGCCGTGGTGTGGCCGCCGATTACTTTGCTGCTGTCGCTGGCGATGACGCGGTATTTAAAGAGCTTTCTCGCGGTGCAGCAATACCGGGTGCTGCCGGAGACGCTATAGCGGCGCTGCTCGGCATGCCCGCCGATTGCAAAATCTGGAAGCGTTGGAAAGTTGCGGCTGGCGCGTAGTGGGCTGCGATATACCGGTCGAGCACGCGAACGCCGCTGCTGCGAGCGCTGGCGTTCGGTTCGACAACGTGGGTAAACACGTCTTCGAGCACCACGAGCTTCGGTTTCGCGCTTTGCAGTTCGCGCACGATCGCCTGCTGGATAGGCAGCGAGGTTTGCAGTCCAGGATCGAAATGATACCACTTCGTCGCCGGCACGCGGGCCGCGAGGAAATAGAACGCGACATCGTTGGCGAAGATGCGGTCGTGCGCCGGCAGGCCGACGAAAATCGGGTCGGCGGCGCCGGTATGCGCATCTACATAGGCGATGGCCTCGCGGGTTGGCTGGTCCACGATCATGCAAGCCAGGCGAGGCGGCCCGGCGCAGGAAGCCGGCAGATCGCGCCAACTCGCTTTCAGCCGGGGCAACATGCCTTGCGCCGGATAGATCGAGCAGAAGGCGAAACCGGCGGCGACCGCGGTTGTGAGCGGGCGCCAGGTTCCCGTTCGCCACGCAGCGGCCAACAGGGGCAGCGCGGCAAGATAGCCGCCGGCGATGTGCCGCGGGCTCAGACGCACCAAGCCCTTCGCATAAAGCACGAGCGTGGCAAGGGCGAGGCAGAGAAGCCAGGCGGCGGCCGCGCGGTTGTTTCGGTACCAGAGCTGCACCAGCGCTGGCAGGGCAGCCAGGCAGGCGAGAGGCGGCAGGAAGACGCTGGCGGCGATGGGGGTTGTGCGGATATCCGCAAAGCTTGGCGCCGGCAGGGCGCGCGTCGCGGCGTAAGTCTGGGCGGGGAAGGCGATCACGTCGAACCACAGGCCGGGCAAGGCGCCGAGCGCCGCCAGTGTCAGCAGAAGCGGCAGGGCGATCACAGTGAAGCCCGCGAGCACAAAGGGCAGCATGGCGCGCGCAATCGGCAGCAGGCCGATTGATCCGGCCGCGAGCAGGGCCACGCCGACATCGTACCGGAATAGGGTGACGATACCGAAACACATCCCGGCCGCGAGCGCGGCGCGCCGGTTGCCGTGCAGCGCCGGGCGCAATGCGGCCAGGCCGGCGAAACCGGCGGCAATGGCGGGCAGCAGCGGATAGCCAAAGGCGATCGATAGGCCGGCGAGCCACATGCCGGCGGCGAGTGCGGCGGCCAGCGCCAATACCCGGCCGGCGGCCGGCGCGGCGACGCGGTACACCAGTGCAACGATCGCCGCGTGCACCAGCGCGTCCCACACGCGCTCGACCCACACGGCTGGCCGGATCGAATGGAACAGCGCGGCCAGCACGGCGAACTGGCCGGGTCCGTAATTGACGTAGAAATCGCGATGCGGCACCGCACCGTCAAGCAGGCGCATCGCACCGGTGAGCACGATGCCTTCGTCGTATGGGTTGAGGTTCCGATCCGATGTGAGAAGAAAGCCTGCGGTGAGGCCGGCGATCGAAGCGGCGGCGGCGAGCCGGGCGAGCCACGGGCGCGACGCTGGGGGGAGAGATAGCATTGCCGGCTGGCGATACTTATTTCGAACCCGCCGCGCAAGATGCCGGTGGCGGCAGCCGCGTTACCTCAGGCGATAGATCTTCACCTGATAATCGTCGTAGGTGCCGATTGCGTCGGTGAAGCTTCCGGCACCGTCAAGCGCGAATGCCGTGCGGTTGGTGGCGTGCGAGGGATCGTAGCGCTCGTTGGTATCGTACACGATGGTGGCATGCCGGTTGGCCATTTGCGGCACGGTGAAGGTGAGCCGGGCACCGCCGTTGCCGCGCCGCATCGATTGCGCAATGAGGTAATCGGCGCCGTTGTAGGCTTTCAGCAGCGCCGCGCCGGGCACGGCCGGATTGTCGGTTGCAATCGTCAGGTCGCCGCCGGAACAGGATCGCGCGGTGCTGAGCGTGCCGCTGCTGTAGTCGAGTTGGTCCATCGAGCAGCCGCCCACGCTGGGTGCGTTCAGGATCGGCGCGTGGTGCAGCACCGTCCGATCGACATACTGGATGTTGTCGAACACCGCGGTGGCGGCGCTGCCACCAAGGGCGGAATCGCCGAGGCAGAACGAGTAGCTGGTGCTGTCGTGGCAAAACCATTCGATGCCGTTGGCGCCGGCAATAACGCTCATCCATACCTCGGCCGCGACCTGGGCGGCGGTGGGCCGGTACTCGTTGCCATTCACCACGCAAACATTCGTGGAAGCCACGCAGTCGGCATTGTTGACGCCGCCCGCCACGGTAATGGTTTCGTTGCCGTTGGAACCGGTAGCCGGTGCGCTTAGCGTCGCGTGCTTGGCATCCTGCACCGCCACGATCTTGGCGCCGCTCGGCAAATCCGAACCCTGCACGCCCAGGCCAATCCAAGCGCTGCCGAATTGCTGTGGGCCGGTGGCAACCAGCGTTGTCGATCCGGCGGTCACGCTCGCCGGCATGTTGTCTTGCGCCGACGACAGGCCGAAATTGTCGCTGCCGGATTCGACATACGCCCAGACCGGCTGCCCGGCCGCCGCGAAATGCGCCAGCGCGCGCACCGACAGGCCCTGCATGAACAGCGAGTCGTTCGGCACGGTGCTGTAATTGCTGCCGCCGACGCCGAGATCGGCCCGGGCGTAGGGCGACGTGACCGGGTAGTAGTCCATCGAGGCGACGCCGGTGGCCTGCAACGCCGCCTCGTCCCAGGCCAGGCATTCGGAAGGGTTGTGCTGCCATTGCGGCTGGATCATCCAGTCGGTCTGGTTCAGCGTGACCAGGCGCGTGGGATCGTAGCTGTGGATGCCCGCGATCACCTGCGGCACATCCTGCATCGCGATCTGGCCCTGGCCCGGCTGGCATTGCGGCTCGTCGCCGGCATTGTAGCCAATCAGATTGGCCTGGGCGCCCTGCGATTGCGCGAGCGCCAGAATGGAGGCGACCGAGAGGTTCGACGTGTTCTGGTTCCAGGGCACGTTGATGCCGCCGACGACATACAGGCCGTTCTGCTTGATGGCGGCCAGTTCGCCCTGGTCGGCGCCGAACTGTTCCGGCCAGTCGGCACCCTGCCCCAGCATGATGTTCATGTGCGCGGCGGCGGCGGCGGCGGCGTTCGTGGGATAGGGGCCGCTATGGCCGGTGCCGTTCGCCTGCTGCCACCACACCGCGAGCGGGAAAAAGGCGGGCGATGTGGGCGGCCCGTTCGGCGGCGGCGCGGGCGGTGCGACCGGCTGCGCCTGGCAGGATGGAAAGGCGATGGCTATCGCCAGCAGCAGCGAACTTCCGGCCGTGGCCATAAGCTGAAACATGCACCGATCCCCCCGACCAGACCACAACCCAGAGTAACCGCGTCTTAACTACTCCAGGTTGCATCAGCCCGTCAAAAAGGAATTTACGGGAGGGTAGCTGAGAGTATTTCCACGTACGGTTGGGCGGAACCTGCGGCTTCCAGCCCCGCATCACAGGAACGCCTCGCGCTCCACAAGCGCGTTCACCAGCAGGATCGCTTCGGCGGCAAGCAACGCGGGGAGTTCAATGCGGGCTTCGCGGACGCGGCCTTGCTCCAGCGCGATGCCGCGGGCGATGCCGGGCAGCGCGCCGTCTTCCAGCGGCGGCGTGCGCCACTCGCCGTCGATGCGGGCAAACACATTGGCGGCGGAGGCTTCGGCGACGTGGCCTTGCGTGTTGAGCAGGATGGCATCGTCGGCGCCCCGCCGCTCGGCTTCCATACGGGCGAGCACGCTATCCAGCATGGCGAGGGATTTGATGCGCGACAGCGGCGAAAATTCGTTGCGACGGGTGTTCGAGGCGACGATCAGACGGGCCGGCGAGGGCGTCGGCAGCGGCGTAGCCGCAATCACCAGCGTGGGTTCGGGATCGCGCGGCGGCAGCAGGCCGCGGGCGGCAGGGCCGCGGGTGAGCGTGATTCGGATGGCGGCGGCGATCAGGCCCGAAGCGGCGAACACCGCGAGTGCGGCTTGTTCCACCTCCACATCTTCTTGCCGCAGCGGAATGCCGAGAAGCGCGGCACCCTGACGCAGCCGGGCGAAATGCCGCCGCGCGTGCCGCACCTTGCCGTTCTCGGCACGCAGCGTCTCATACACGCCATCGCCGAGCGTGAAGCCGCGGTCGTGCGGCATGATGCGGGCCTGGCTGGCGGGCCGCAACTCGCCGGCCATCCACACCACGGGATCGGGGATGTTCACGGCGTGAAAGCCGCGAGCAGCGGGGCGAGCTTCAGGCGCATTTCAGCATATTCGTCCGCGGGATCGCTGTCGGCAACGATGCCGCCGCCGGCATGGGCGAAGATGCGGTGCCGGGTCAGCACCAACGTGCGGATCAGGATGCTGGCGTCCATCGCGCCGTCGAAGCCGATCCAGGCGAGCGTGCCGCAATAGGGGCCGCGGGGAACAGGCTCCAACTCGGCGATGATCTGCATGGCGCGGCGTTTCGGGGCGCCGGTGATGGAGCCGCCGGGGTGCAACGCGCGCAGCAGATCGACGGCGCCCAGGCCGGGGCGGAGGCGCGCTTCGATGGCGGAGACAAGGTGGTGGATGCGTGGGAAGGTTTCGAGCGCGCAAAGGGCGGGCACGCGGATGCTGCCAATTTCGGCGACGCGGCCGATATCGTGGCGCAGCAGATCGGCGATCATGAGGTTTTCGGCGCGGTCCTTGCTGCTGGCGAGCAGCGCGCGGGCGAAGGCGGCATCGTGTTCCGGCGTTTCGCCGCGCGGCCGCGTGCCCTTGATCGGGCGCGCTTCGATGCGGCCGTCCGCGGTGAGCCGCACGAGGCGTTCGGGGCTTGCGCTGGCGATGGCGAGATCGGGGCCGGCATCGAGAAACGCGGCGAACGGGGCGGGGCTGGCGCGCGCGAGGGCCAGGTGCAGCGCGGCTACATCGAGGTTCGGTGGTCTCGGCGCGCTGGCACGGGCCGTGATGTTGGCCTGGTAGATGTCGCCAGCTTCGATATAGGCCTGCGCCGCGCGGATGCGGCTGTCGTGCGTGGCGCGCGATGTTTCGTGCCGCCAGTGCAGCGCCGGTGGCGGCGGGGTGGCGCACGGTTGGTTCAAGGCGCGGCGCACATCGCGGGCTTCGGCTGGATTCTCGGTGGCGAGCCAGGCGCGGCGGAGATGCCGATCGAAGCCGAGCAGGTTGCGGTAGAAGCCGAATGCCAGGCTGGGCATTCCGGGCGGCAGTGCATGCGCCGACGCCGGATGCAGGGTTTGCGGCAGTTCGTAGCCCAGAAAGCCGATCGCGAGGCCGGGCGGGAAGGGCAGGGGGGAGCGCGCGGGCGCTTGTTGCAAAGCCGCAATCTCCTGCGCAAGCGCGGCGAAGGGATCGAGCGGCACGGCCTTGCCGTCGCGCAGCACGGTTGCGTTCTCCGCGCGCAATTTGCGGAACGGCTGCCACGCGAGCAGGCTGAAGCGGCTGCGCTCACCGATCGGGCCGCGGCTGTCGAGAAAGGCCGGGCGGCGGTCGCGCAGTGCCAGGAAGGCGGTTTCGGGTTCGATCCAGGGCAGCTCGTGCCACGTGCCGCGCGTGGCGGGCGACGGCGCGAGCGTGGCTTCAGACGCCGAAATCACGCAGGGTTTTCGCCATGTCGGCAGGCGAGGCGGCTTCCGGCAGCACGGCGACGAAATGGCCGTCCGGACCCATCAGATACAGAATGGAGCTGTGGTCCATCGCATAGTCGCCGCCGCGCAGCGGGGTTTTCTGGGCATAGACGCGGTATTCCTGTTCGGCTTGCGCAATGGCTTGCGGTTTGCCGGTGAGGCCGACGAATTCCGGGCCGAAGGCGCGCACGTAGTCGCCCATCACGGCAGGCGTGTCGCGCTCGGGATCGACGGTGATGAAGATGGGCACCAGGCGCGCGCGATCGGATGGCGGCAGTTTGTCGAACGCCGTGGCGATGTCGTTCAGCGTGGTGGGGCAGGCATCGGGGCAGTGCGTGTAGCCGAAATACACCAGCATGTAGCGGCCCCGGAAATCGCCGTCGGTGACTGGCTTGCCGGCGCCGTTCGTGAGCGCGAACGGGCCGCCGATTTCGGCCACGGCTTGCGTTTTGCGGCTGAGCCAGCTTCCGACGACGACGACGCCAGCGCCGATGGCCAGAACGATGGCGGTGCCGCTGGCCAGAACCTGCCAGCGCTTCATGGTGGCGTGCTTCGCACGGGGGCGGCGATGGTGAGGTCGGCCGCATTCGCGAAATGCAGCGTGAGCTTCACCGTGTCGCCCGGCTTGAGCGGACGTTTCACATTCATCAGCATAATGTGCGTGCCGCGCGGCGCGAGCGATACGGGGCGGCCGGCCGGAAGCGGCAGGTTTTCCAGGTCCGTCATTCCGCTCATGCCGCCCTGGATGGTGGTGGCGTGCAGCATGGCCATGCCGGCTGCCGGCGTGCTGATCGAGAGCAGCGTGTCGTTCTGCGGGCTTGTGATCGTGAAATAGGCCGCGGTGCCATTCTGATGCGGCAGGCTGGCGCGCACCCATGCCTGCTGCACCTCCGGCGCGGCCGCCGCCAAAACGATCGTGGCGAAAGCCAGGGCGGTTCTTCGCATCGGTCTCACTCCCGTCGGAAGGTTACAACCAGCACGTCGCGGCAGGCAGGCTGCTTCGGGTCGATCGGGGTGACTTGGGTGACGCCGTGATACACGCGGTCGTCATCCACCAGCGCCGATTCCAACGGTTCGGAGAGCGTGAAGCTGCCAAGTGGATTCTGCTGCAGATCCGCAATCGTAGTTTCGCCGCTGGCGACATTGCGGCGGCGCACCAGCAGCACCAGCACCCAATCCACGCCGTCGCGGTGCATGCCCTCGGGCGTCGGCTTGCCGGGTGTGCCGGGCTGGGCTTCGATGCGGAACTGGTGCAACTCCACATGCCACGCCGCAGGGCGGGTGGCCGGCGGCGTGCAGCCGGTGAACAGCGAGTTGGTGGCGCTAAGTATCGCGAGCAGCGCGGGGTGCGCGGCCATGGGTTCTGTTACGGGCTCAAACCAGCGCGCGATGCCGCCGTTCAGCGCATTGTAATCGCGGCTCTGGTAATGCGGCTGGTGCGCCTTGCGTTTCACGCCGGCGGCGCTGGCCGAGAACGCGGCGTAGCGGCGGCGGCGGTAGCTTCCGCCGTCGGCCATGTAGGTGTCGGGCCCCAGATCGTCCCAGCTTGCGGCGAAGCTCTCCCAATCGGCCAGGCCGTGCATTTCCAGCACCGCGCGCATTTCCGCGGCCGGCACGTGCGCGTAGCCCTGGCGCGACAACGCCAGCGACCAGGCTTCGGCAGCCGGCATCATGCGGTGTTCCCCAGCGCGGCCGGCGGCGGCGATTGCGTGAGCTGGTGCGGCGGCGGCGAACCTTCCTCCACCTGGGTCTCGGGCTGGGCCACGCGGCGCATCAGCACCGTGGAAGTGGGGGTGGCGATGCGGATGCCGGCTTCCTTGAAGCGCATGGCCATGCGGCGGTTGAACTCGCGCTGCACGGCCCAGCGGCCGCCATCGGTGCAAACGATCTGGCCGACGATGGTGACGGTGCCCGCATCGACCTTGTCCACGCCCCAGAGCTGGAAATCGCTGCGCATCATGTCGCCGAAGCGTCGCTCCGATCGCATCTGCTTCGCAATATCGGCCAGCACATCGCTGACATGATCGCTGTCTTCCTCGATGGGAATGCTCACGCTTACCGCGGCGTTGCCGATGCCGCGGTTCACGTTGGTGACGGTGGATACCGAGCTGAACGGGATGATATGCACCGAGCCATCGCCGGCCCGCAGCCGCATGGTGCGGATGGACAGGTTCTCCACCGAGCCGGAGAGGCCGGCGACCGTCACCCAATCGCCCACCTGCATGGCGTTTTCGATCAGCAGGAAGATGCCGGTGATGAAATCCTGCACGAGCTTCTGCGAGCCGAAGCCGATGGCGACGCCCAGGATGCCGGCACCGGCCAGCAGCGGCGCGATGTTCACGCCGATTTCGGAGAGCGCGGTGAGGCCGAACACCGCGAGCAGCGCGCTGAACAGCAGCGTGCGCAGGATCGGCAGCAGGGTGCGGAAGCGGGCGGCGCGGACCATCTGCGCTTCCCGAGTCATGCGCGCGAGTTGGCGGTCCATCGAGGCATTGGCGGCTTCCCAGATGGCCAGCGCCACGAGGCCGGCGATCAGGATGGTGATGCCGGCGGTGACCAGCTTGCTGCCCAGTGCCGAGGCGCGGAACCACAACAGCGTGTTCACGCCCCAGACCTGCAACAGGCCGATGCCCGTGGCGATAACCAGCAGCGTGCTAACGGTGCCGCGCAGCAGCGGATAGTAGCGGTTGGCGCGCGCCTCCAGCCCCGGATAGCGGGCGGCGAGCGGCGGCGAGATGCGGAAGGCGCGATCGAGCGCGCCGAGCAGTACGATGCCGAGTAGCCGCGCCGCCACCAGAACGCCGGCCGTGACCAGAAACAGGTGCCAGAGCCGCGCATAGCCATGGTGCAACTGGCCCGCCCAGACGAGCCACAGGCCGAGGATGAAGAAGATCGCAACCAGGTGCCACGCCGCAGCGAGCCGTCGGCGCACCAAGCCGCCGAAGCGCCGGTGTTCGGACCGGCCGCGTATCCAGCCGGCGACGCTGGCGCGGCATTGCAGCACGATCACGACCAGGAACAGGTGGTCGATAAGGGCGACGGCTTTCAGCACGGCCTGGCCGGCGGCGGCCGGCAGGCCGAATTCCATGCCGATCGCCACGGCCATGTAGCCGGCGGCCGCGACCACGACGAGGCGGCGTATCCAGAGCACGGCGTATTCGGCGCCTTCGTCGGTGAGGTGCACCAGACGCAGGCTGGGCAGCCCCGGCGAGACGGCGCTGCGGGTGAGCGCGGTCGCGAGGCGGCAAGCGAGATAGCCGATGATCGCGAAGCGCAGGATGTCCTGCGCCGGCGGATCGGCGAACAGCGTGCCGGTATAGCCGAGGCCGAGGAAGGCGGCGATCGGCAGCAGCTCCAGGATCAGCCGCAGCATGGCCCAGGGCAGCCGGCGCAGGCTGCGCCAGGCTTTGGAGCGGCGGCTTCGGGGCGGTGGGTGCGGTGCGGGGTCGGGTTCGTCGAGCGCCCCCGCTTCAATGTCGTTTGCGTCGATGCCGTTCGGTTCGGTGCCGTTGCGTTGCGGCACGTCTTCGGCACCGTTGGGATGGAGCGATTCCGGCGCCTCCGCGCGGGCGGCCAGCGCGCGGATCGGGCGCTGCAGGGCGTAGGCCAGGGCGAAATCAGCGGCGATGGCGATGGCGAGCACGCCGCCGACGCGCCAGCCCGCATCGATCAGCCGCGCGCGGGCACCGGGATCGCTCGCGCTGTGCAGCGTGAAGCGCCAGACGGCGGGCAGCGCGCCGAGCAAGCGAGTGAAGGCGGCAACCTGGCCGGTGAGTTGGGAGAGCCAGCTCGTGCCTTCCTTCAGCACTTCGGCGCCAACGCTGTCGGGCGTGAGCGATGCGGCGGCCTTCGGCTGCGTAGCGGCGTGCGCCTTCACCATGGTTTGCAGCGCAGCCGTGAAGGCGGCGCGGCGCACCGGATCGTTCAGGATGTTCAGCAGCGACTGCGCTTCGGCCGGACTGACGCCGGGCGCGGGCGCGGGCGCGGGTGCGGCGGCGCCCAGCAGAATGAAGGCGGCGAGGGCGAGGCTGTGGAAAACCGCCGATCCGCGCTTAGCTCGGAAGCATGACAACGCTGCTCGCAATCCTTCTCTTCGTGGTGATGGCTGCCGTGCTCGGCATATTGGCGGCGGGGATGGTTGGGGTGGTGCGAGGGGGCGATCCGCGCCGCTCGAACGCGCTGATGCGCTGGCGCGTTCTACTTCAGGGCGTGGCGATCCTGCTGTTCGTGCTGCTGCTGATGTCGCGGCGGTAAGATTGGTGGCTCGTCGCTAGTGGCTCGTTTTCAGGCGGGCTTTGCGGCGGCTTATCTCGGCGGCGAGCATCTGGCCGACGGCGGGGTCGCGCCAGAACAGGACGATGGCGGCGACCAGCCCGGCGTTCATGGCGATGGAGCCGGCATAGAGATGCGCCATGCCCCAGATCAGGCCAGGGCCGAGCGCCATGGCGGCGCAGGCGAGCGTGTAGGCCGCGAAGCGCGTTGCGGGAACTGGCGTGCCGAAGCGCCAGAGCGTGGCGGCGAGCGCGCCGGCGGTCATGAGACCCTTCAGCACGGCCATGCCGCGCAGCAGACGCGTGAGTTCGGGGCCGGCGCGGTGGATGGCGGCAGCCTGGGTGTGCGCACCGGTGATGAGGAAGCCGGCCATCAGCGCGGCAAGCGCGACGGCAGCGAGCGCGGCGCGGCGCGGGG
>CAXUEX010000036.1:0-21523 GCA_964250215.1 uncultured Acetobacteraceae bacterium
CCCGAGCCCACCGGCCGTGCCGACCCCACGCCGCCGCGCCGCGCCGAACCCGAACCTCAGCTCCGCCGCGCCCCCGGCCGCGAACCTCGCCGACGCGACGACGATCTCGGCCCCAGCGTCGTTGGCTTCGGCGACGACCTCCCCGGCTTCATGCTCCTCCCGCGCCGGGCCGGGGGGGGGGGGGGGGGGCGGGGCGCGGCCCGCCCCCCCCCCCGCCCGGCCCCCGACTCGCGCGATGAGAACAATCGCGGCCACCGCCACGAGGTGCGCGAGCAAGTCGCGCCAGTTCGCATCGAATGGGTGCATCATCGTCAACACCGTCGCGGCGGCCCCGGCGCAGGCCAAGCCGGCGAGCCATGAGGTGAGCGCTGTGCGAAGCGGACAGGCTTGGCGAAGCAGAAACGCGATCAGCGCCAGCAAGGGCAGCGCCACCACGATCAGCACGTAGATGCACAGCATCGGATGGCCGTCTGGCTCCGGCAACGTTGCGGCAGCGGGGGCGGCGCGCATCATGCCGGCGAAACTCGCCCCCACCCACAGTCCAAGCCCGGGCAGTGGCAACAGCGCCCAGGCAGGTCGCCGCCCGGGCACGCTCGTTTCGAACGCCGCCACGGCCGCCAGCACCGCCGTAAGCACCTGCCCGGCCGCCGCCAGACCCATATCCGGCGTGCCCATCAGCCGGTGCACCAGCGACGTGGGCCGGATGAACGGCAGCAGCAGCAGCCCTACCCAGATCACCGCGCACATCCAGAACAGCGCCCGCCGCCAAGGCGGCGCAAGCCGGCGCACCGGCACCACCGATTGCGAGAGCCTGCCGATCAGCGCCTCATGCGCGCGTTCATTCACGGCCGCTCTCCAGCAGCTTGCGCCGCAGCGCCGCCACAGCCCGGTGCAGGTTCACCTTCAGCGCACCGGCCGATCGCCCAGTCGCATTTGCCGCCTCGGCCAGCGTTTGTTCCTGCAACGCGAGCAGCTCCACGGCCTGTCGCTGCCCCGGCGGCAGGGTCGCGATCGCTGCCTGCAGCCGCCCCGCATCCGCCGCCGCGTCCAGCGCCGCATCGCGGTCGTGCTCGGGCGACGGCTCGTTCATATAGGCGATCTCGTCCTGCACCTCGCGCGCCGGCCCGCGCCCGCGCGACCGGAGCGCATCCACCGCCCGGCGCTGCGCGATCGCCCGCAGCCAGGGCAGAAACGGCCGCCGCGGATCGTAGGTGGCGCGCGCGCGGTGCAGCGTCAGCAGCACCTCCTGCACCACGTCGTCCACCTGTTCCGACGGCACACCCTGGCGCCGCGCCACGGCGGCCGCCACCGGCACCACCGCGCGCAGCAGAGCCGCATACGCCGCCTTCTCGCCCGCCTGCGCCTGCGCCATCAGCGCGGACAGGATCGCGTCCCCGGTTTGGCTCAGTGCCGGCCCCCTTGCCGGATGCAATCGGGACGGATGCCATGGGGCCTCGGGCGTGCCGGTCCGCCAGCCGCAACGCACGTCCGGAAAGCCGGCGCGATGCGCGCGCAGCGGGGCTTGCAGGACATCATCGATCAGGAGCCGCTGAACCAATTGTATCCGCGATCCTCCCAATAGCCCCCCGGATAATCGTTGGTCACGGTGATAGCGGCGATTTGTTTCGGGTTTTTGAAGCCGAGCTTCGTCGGGATGCGCAGCCGCACCGGCGCGCCGAACGGCGGCGAAAGCGGCACGCCGTCGAACTCCAGCGCCAGGATGGTTTGCGGGTGCAGCGCACTCGCCATGTCGATGCTGCTGGAATAATCGTCGAAGCATTCGAACGACACATAGCGGGCGCGCAGATCGGCACCGATGCGCTTCAGGAACAGATGCAACGGCACGCCGCGCCACTGGCCAATCTGGCTCCAGCCCTCCACGCAGATGTGGCGTGTGATCTGGCTTTCCTGCGGCAGCGCCCGAAGCCCCTCCAGCGACCAGTCGCGGTCGTCATCCACCAGCCCGGAAATCTCCAGCCGCCAATCTGCCGGCACCGCCGGCACCTGGGCGATCGGGTAGTAGGCGTTGAATCTCGGCGGCCGGGTGATGGCGCTGGCGGGGAAACTCGCGGCCAGCCGGTCGGGGCCGAACAGCGCCGCCTGCACCCGATCGTTGAAGCGCAGCATGGCCCACAGCGCTCGATCGATCGGCCCGTCGCCGGAAAGGTCGCAGCCGCCCAGCATGGAGAGCGCGCCGAGCGACAGCGCGCCACGGATCAGCCCGCGTCGCTCCACACGGGCAATTTCGCTCGCGAATCGGCTGCGGAAATCCCTCACGCCCGGCGCCGCCGGCCGAAAATCATGCTCGGCAGCGTCGAAGGCACGATCGCCACCAGCGCCACGTGCACCACTAGAAACGCCACGATCAGCGTCATGGCCACGAAATGCAGCCGCCGCGCCAGATCGTAGCCGCCGAAAAGCCAGGTCAGCCAGCCGAATTGCACCGGTTTCCAGATCGAAAATCCGGTGAGGATGGCCAGCCAGATCGCGAACAGCACGCCCACATAGAAGGCCCGCTGCACGGTATTGTAGGCGCCGCCCCGATGCCGCAGCCGAAGCCGCAGCGCCGCGCCGAAATCGGCCGCCAGCGCCCGGCCCTGGATGGGCCAGAAATCGCGCCGGAAATGCCCGCTGCCGAACCCCCAGGCCAAATACACGAGCCCATCCGCCATCAGCACCCACATCGCCGCCAGGTGCCAGGCGATGCCCGCGGCCAGCCAGCCACCCAGCGTGGCCCAACGCGGGAAGATGAAGGGCAAGATGGGCGAGGCATTGTAGATCGCCCAGCCGCTCAGGATCATGCAGATCAGCGCCGCCGCCCCCACCCAATGGGTCAGCCGCACCACCCAATCGTGCCTCGCCCGCTCCGCCACGCCGCCTCCTGCCGCTGCTTCTTCTTCGGGTCGCGCCCGATAGCGGTTACCGTAGCCCGTAACCACATCCGTGCTGGCCGCGAACCCCCAGGCCGAAGGAGTTTCATCATGCACCGTCGCACCTGGCTCGCCCTGGCCGGAACCGCGCTCGCCGCCCCGCTCGCCCTCGCCAGCCGCGCACGCGCCGCTTTCCGGGTGAGCCACAGCGAAGCCGAATGGCGCAAGTTGCTCACGCCGGCACAGTTTGCCGTGCTGCGCGAGGCCGATACCGAGCCGGCCTTCTCCAGCCCGCTCGATCACCAGTTCGCCGGCGGCAGCTACGCTTGCGCCGGCTGCGCGACACTGCTGTTCAGCAGCGCCACGAAATTCGACAGCGGCACCGGCTGGCCCAGCTTCTACGCCCCGATCGAGAACGCGGTGGCCACCGCGAACGACGGCAGCCTGGGCATGGAGCGCACCGAAGTGCATTGCGCCACCTGCGGCGGCCATCTCGGCCACGTGTTCGATGACGGCCCAAAGCCAACCGGCCTGCGTTACTGCATGAACGGATTGGCCCTTACCTTCCACAAGATCGAGGCATGATCATGAAATTTTGGAAACCTGCGGTGTTCGCAGGCGGCGCCATCGCGCTGGCCATCGGCTTATCCGGCCATACCCCCGCGCACGCGGCGAGCGGCCCCGTGCCGGCCCCTGCGCTGGACATGCCACGGCAAGCCGGCCCGCAATCGATCGTGCTTTCGGGCGGCTGCTTCTGGGGCGTGCAAGGCGTGTTCGAACACGTGCGGGGCGTGACCCGCGCCGTATCGGGATACGCGGGAGGGGCTGCCGGCACCGCCGAATACGAAACCGTCAGCACCGGCACCACGGGCCATGCCGAATCCGTGCAGATCACTTACGATCCGCAACGTGTTTCGCTGGGGAAATTGCTGCAGATCTTCTTCAGCGTCGCGCTGGATCCCACGCAGGTGAACCGGCAGGGGCCGGATGACGGTACGCAGTACCGCTCGGAAATCTGGTATGCCACGCCGGAGCAGGCGCGCGTGGCGCAGGCCTACATCGCCCAACTCAATGCCGCGCACGTGTTCCATGAGCGAATTGCCACCAGCGTGGACAAACTTCCCGGCTTCTACCCCGCCGAGGCCTACCACCAGGATTTTCTGGCGCACAATCCGGATTATCCCTACATTGCGATGAACGACATACCGAAGGTGCAGGCGCTGCAATTGCTGTTTCCGAGCGACTACCGCGCCGACCCGGTGCTGACCCGTACGGGCTCATAACGCAGCCCTCGCCGAACTTGCGCGCGCGGGGCTGACAGAACCTTCCGCGCCCCCATTTGCCGAACGCGGCGCAAACCGGCCCGCTTTCCCGCGGAGTTCGTTGCAGCGTGCCGGAAGGCCATACCGTCCACCGTCTCGCCGCGACGTTTCGCGCGCATTTCGCCGACCGGCAGATCGAGGCCAGCAGCCCGCAGGGCCGCTTCGCGGAAGGTGCCGCTGCGCTGGATGGGCGCAAGCTGCAAGCTGCCGAGGCGCATGGCAAGCAGATGTTCCTGCAATTTTCCGGCCGGATTTGGCTGCGCGTGCATCTCGGCCTTTATGGTATGTGGCGGTTCCACGGCGCCGGCATTGGCAAGGTGGGCCGCCGCACGCGCAGCGCCGCGGGCGCCGAATTCCCACCGCCGCCGCAAGGTGCGGTACGGTTGCGTCTTTTCACCATTTCCCATGTCGCCGATCTCAGCGGTCCCACGGCGTGCACCCTGCTTAGCCCGGCCGAAAAATCCGCCTGCGCGGCGCAGATCGGCGAGGATCCGCTGCGCGACGATGCCGATCCGGCCCGCGCCTACGCGAAACTGCACGCCTCGCGCAGCCCGATCGGCCTGTTGCTAATGCGGCAAGATATCGTCGCCGGCATCGGCAATATTTACCGTGCCGAGATATTGTTTCGGGCCGGCCTCAACCCGCACAAGCCCGGGACCGCGCTGACGGAACGCGCTTGGCAATCGCTCTGGACCGATTTGCGGCGGCTGATGCGGGATGGCGTTCGCACCGGCCTGATCACCACCACCGATCTCGCCGACCGCGGCACACCCACCGCATCGCGCCGCCGCGAATACGCCAAATACGTCGCCTACCGCGCGGGCAAACCCTGCCGGCGCTGTGGCCATGAGGTCGCGGCCGAGGCGATGGGCGGCCGGACGCTCTATTGGTGCCCGGGCTGCCAGGTTGGGTAAATCATGCGCCGTAGATCGGAAACCGCGCGCATAGCTGCCGCACCCGCTCGCCGACAGCATCCGTCACGGCCGCGTCGCGCCCCGCGGGGAGCGCCTCAATCACTTCGTCGATCATTCCGCCCACTTCGCGGAACTCCGCCACCCCGAACCCCCGCGTGGTGCAGGCCGGCGTGCCCAGCCTTATGCCCGATGTGATCGCCGGCTTCTCCGGATCGAACGGAATGGCGTTCTTGTTCGCGGTGATATGCGCGCGCTCCAGCGCCGCCTCCGCGGCCTTGCCGGTGACGTGCTTCGGCCGCAGATCCACCAGCATCAGATGGCTGTCGGTGCCGCCCGTGACGATTGCCAAGCCGCGCGATACCAGTTCGTCAGCCAGCGCGCGCGCATTTTCCACCACCGCTTTCTGATACGCGCGAAAATCCGGCCGCAGCGCTTCGGCGAACGCCGCCGCCTTGCCGGCGATCACATGCATCAACGGGCCGCCCTGCAATCCTGGAAACACGGCCGAATTGATTTTCTTGCCGATCTCCGGATCGTTCGACAGGATCATGCCGCCGCGCGGTCCGCGCAGCGTTTTGTGCGTCGTGGTCGTCACCACATGCGCGTGCGGCAGCGGGCTCGGGTACACCTCCGCCGCCACCAGCCCCGCGAAATGCGCCATATCCACCATGAAAACCGCGCCGACTTCATCCGCCGCGCGCCGGATACGCGCGAAATCGATCACCCGCGGATAGGCCGAGCCGCCGGCCACGATCAGCGCGGGTTTCTCCGCTCGCGCCAATCGCTCCAGCTCGTCGTAATCCAATATGCCGTCCTCGCGCCGCACCCCATACTGCACGGCGCGGAACCATTTGCCGGAAAGATTGGGCGCCGCCCCGTGGGTGAGATGCCCGCCCGCGGCCAGCGACATGCCCAGCACCGTATCGCCCGGCCGGATCAGCGCCAGGAATACGGCCTGGTTGGCTTGCGCGCCGGAATGCGGCTGAACATTGGCGAAACCGCAGCCGAACAGTTGTTTTGCGCGATCGATCGCGAGCTGCTCGGCCACATCCACGTGCACGCAGCCGCCATAATACCGCCGGCCGGGATAGCCTTCGGCGTATTTGTTCGTCAGCACGCTGCCCTGCGCTTCCAGCACCGCGCGCGAAACGATGTTCTCGCTCGCGATCAATTCGATGCCGTCCTTCTGCCGACACAATTCCGCGGCAATGGAAGCGGCCAGTTCCGGATCGGTTTCGCCGAGCGGTGCGGAAAAGAAGCGCTGGTGGCTGAAGGTGGCAAGCTGCTCGTTCATGATCGCTCTCCCTTTCACGGAGTTCGGGCCAAGCCCTGGCGTTGTTCTTAGCTCAGCCCGGCCCGCACCGCAGCATAAACCGCCTCGGCCCGCTTCTGCGCCTTTTCCACCAGCGCCTCGACATCCCGCAACACGCCTTCCGCGAAGCCGCGATCCTCAATGCCCGCTGCATTGACATACACGTTCAGCGCCGAGCCACGCAGCGCCGCGGCCCCCGCCAACGCCGCCACGCCGGCATCGCTCGCCAGTTTCGGGTTGCCGTGCGTCGCTGCTTTTTCGGCCAGCGCCACCACCTCGGCACACAGCCGCGCGCAGGCGAGCGGCGCCTCGGCCGCGCCATGCAAGGCGCGCTGCACCGCCGCGCCGCGCGCCGGATCGGCCTTATCCAGCCCATATGCCGCCATCACCGCCTGGAACGCCGTCACATCCTGCTCGATTGCCTCCTGCAACGAAGCCCGCATTGCCTCTGCCTGTGCCAGCACCGACTGCATTTCCGTCTCCACCGCAGCGAATTTTTTCCGGCCTACGGTGAGCCGGCACACCATGGCGGTGAGTGCCGCGCCGAGTGCCGCCATCAACGCTGCCGCACTGCCGCCGCCCGGCGTCGCTTCCCGGCTCGCAAGCGCCTCAAGAAATTCGTCCAGCCGCTGTTCGCCGAGCCTCATCCCGCCATTTCCTTCGCCAGCGCTAGGATCTCCGCCGCGTCCAACCGCAAATCGTTGCGTTCAAACAATCGCCCAACACAGGCCCGGTGCAGCCGCAGCTTCAGGCCGCCGATGCCCAGCGCACCGAATGCGATCTTGCCCTGATAATCCCGCGCCCGATCCGAAGCCTCAATGCCCGCCACGCCCAACGGTGGTGCTGGGTTCAGATCGGCCACTACCTGCACGTTTTCCGCGTCCCGCCAAGCACGCTCCGGCAGCAATTCCAGCCCCGGCGCACCCGCTGCCACAATGATTTCGTTATCGGATGCGAGGCGGGCACGCGCCACCGCATCCGCCGCCTCGGCTGCCTGCACCGTCACGCCGAAACGGGCGGCAATCGCGGCCACCGCCTCCCGTGTGCGGGCGATCTGCCGCCCGGTGATCGTGACCGCGGCACCCTCCATCGCCAGCATCGCCGCCGCGCGTGTTCCAACCGGTCCCGTGCCCGCCAGCACCATCGCGCGTTTGCCTGCAAGCGGCACCGCTCTACCGATCTGCGCCACTGCGGAAGCTGCCGTGGTATTACAGCCGTTGCAATCGAGCATGACAGAGACGCGAAACTTGCCGAAGAAGCGCGCCCGGACGGCAGCAAACACCGCCTCGCCCGCCGCCAGATCGCTGCCACCAACGAAAATCGCGGTGTTGTGCTTGTCCTTTGGCCCGCGCGTATAGATCGCGCCATCCACCAGCGCGTCCAAACCCTCGGGCCGCACGCCGCTGCGGGCCAGCACATGATCCGCACCGCCATCGAACCCGGCTACGCAATCGAACACGCTCGGCTGCATATCCGTATCGAACTGGAACAGCAGTTTCTGCATCAATTCACCGCCTCGCGTAGAACGCCGCGATGATTGCCCACGAGCTGTTCAGCCAGCGATGCCTGAGCCTGCTCGGGACCGTGCGTGTGTATTCCACACTTGCGTGCGCAAACCCCCGCGTGCGAAGTTCCACTTGCAGCGTTTCTCGATCGCGAAAAACAATGCGCTCCGCCATGCTATTCCGCCACCAGCGCCGTCGGCTCCCGCGCTTGCCGGTAATATTCTGCCGCCGCCGCCACGCCGCTGCCCGGCTGCACGCCGATGCCCAGATCGCGCATCGCCATTTCCGCGCCCGCAATGGCGGCCACGCACATCAATTCATTGACATCGCCCATGTGCCCGATGCGAAACAGCTTACCCGCCATTTCGCCCAAGCCGGACCCAAGTGAAAGATCATAGCGCCGGAATGCGCGCGCAATCACCGCGGCCGCATCCACCCCTTCAGGCACCATCACGGCGCTCACCGTATCGCTTTCCCACCGTGCCTCGCGCGCGCAAAGCTTCATGCCCCAGCCCTGCTGCACCGCCGCGCGCACGCCCGAAGCCAGATAGTGATGGCGGGCGGCTACTTGCTCGAGCCCTTCCGCCAACAACATGCGCAGTGACTCGCATAACCCATGCAGCATGGGTATCGACGGCGTATAAGGAAAATACCCGTCGCGGTTTGCACGCCGCATGTCGCCCATGTCAAAAAAAGCCCGATGCAGCGGCGCCTTCGCGGCCTCGCCCGCTGCCAGCGCCTTCGCACTCAAGCAGGAAATGCCCAATCCCGCCGGCATCATCAGCCCTTTTTGGCTGCCGGTGATCGCGCCATCCACGCCCCATTCGTCCATCCGGAAATCGATCGAACCGATCGAGCTCACGCCATCCACGAACAGCAGCGCCGGATGCGTCGCCGCATCGATCGCGCGCCGCACCGCGGCCACATCGCTGGTCACCCCCGTCGCCGTCTCGTTGTGCACCAGCAGCACGGCGCGTATCGCGTGCGCGCGATCGGCCGCGAGCGCGTCGTGAATGCGCTCCGGCGAGGCGCCCGTGCCCCATTCCTGCTCGATGACCTCCACGTTCAGCCCGTGCCGCCGCGCGAGCTGAATCCACAGATGGCCGAACTGCCCGTAGCGCGGCGCCAGCACCCGATCGTTCTGCGAAAGCGTGTTTGTCAGCACCGCTTCCCAGGAACCGGTGCCGGTGGCGGGAAACAGGAAAACCTCGCCGCTCTCGGTGAGGAACAATTTCCGGCACTCCGCCAGCAGCGGCAGCACGAATTCGGGAAAGGCGAGGCTGCGATGGTCCTCGCTGGAACGGTGCATGGCATTCAGAATGCGGTCCGGGATATGCGTCGGCCCCGGCACGTGCAGGAAATGTCGACCCGCCATGTTTTGCCTCACTCTCAGGAAAGTCCAACGATGCGGCCGCCCTCAAGCCGCATGTTCAACGCGGCCGGTGCGCGCGGCAGGCCGGGCATGGTCATGATATCGCCGCAGATCGCCACCACGAACCCCGCTCCGGCGGAAAGCCGCAGCTCGCGCACTTGCAGCACGTGGCCCTCAGGTGCGCCGAGCGCCTTGGGATCGGTAGAAAAACTATATTGCGTCTTGGCCACGCATACCGGCAGGTGCCCAAACCCGGCCCGCTCCAGTTCGTCGAACCGCCGCCGCACGCTAGCATCCGCCACCATTTCCGCCGCGTGGTAAATTTCCCGCGCAACGGTGCCGAGCTTCTCCCACAGCCCCATGCCGTCCGGATACAACGGTCGGAAATCCGCAACTCCAGAATCCACGGTGCGCGAAACGAGCTGCGCCAGCTCCGCCGCTCCCGCGCCGCCCTGCGCCCAATGATCGGCCAACGCGCAGGGCAGCCCCAACCCGGCGCACATGCCGCGCAGGCAATCCATCTCAGCTGGCGTATCGGCGCTGAACCGGTTCACCGCTACCACAACCGGCACGCCGAATTTCCGCAAATTCACCGCGTGCCGTTCCAGATTGGCAAACCCTGTTCGCAGCGCGGCAATGTTCTCCTGCCGCAGATCGGCGCGCGCGACGCCGCCGTGCATCTTCAGCGCGCGGATGGTGGCCACCAGCACCGCGCAACTCGGCCGCAGCCCGGCCTGCCGGCATTTGATGTCGAAGAACTTTTCCGCCCCAAGATCGGCGCCGAACCCCGCCTCGGTCACCACGTAATCGGAAAATTTCAGCGCCGCGTGCGTCGCGATCACGCTGTTGCAGCCATGTGCGATGTTCGCGAACGGGCCGCCATGCACCAGCACGGGATTGTGTTCCAGGCTCTGAACCAGGTTCGGCGCCAGAGCATCGCGCAGCAGCACCGCCATGGCACCCACCGCCTGCAGCGCTTCCGCCGTCACCGGCTGGCGTTGCTTCGTGTAGCCAACGATCACGCGCGCCAGCCGCGCCTGCAAATCGGCCAGATCGGCGGAGAGGCAGAAAATCGCCATCACCTCCGATGCCGAGGTGATGTCGAATCCGGTCTCTCGCGCAAACCCGTTATTCGCCCCGAGCGACACCACGTTCTGCCGCAGCGCGCGATCGTTCATGTCTAGCGCTCGGCGCCAGGAAATGCGCCGCGTATCCAGCCCCAGTTCGTTGCCCCAGTACACGTGATTATCGACCATCGCGGCCAGCAGATTGTTGGCTGCCCCGATTGCGTGGAAATCGCCCGTGAAATGCAGGTTGATTTCCTCCATCGGCACCACCTGCGCATAGCCGCCGCCGGCGGCACCGCCCTTGATGCCGAAGCACGGGCCCAGCGAAGGCTCGCGCAGACAGGCGATGGATCGTTTGCCGATATGGTTCAGCCCATCGTTCAGCCCCACCGTCGTTGTGGTCTTGCCCTCGCCCGCCGGTGTGGGCGTGATCGCCGTCACCAGGATCAGCTTGCCATCCGGCCGGTCGCGCAGCCCTGCCAGATACGGCAACGCAATTTTCGCCTTCGTGTGCCCATAAGGCTGTATGGCGTCGGCCGGAATGCCCAGCCGGTCGCGCGCAATCTCCACGATCGGCCGCAGCACGGCCGCCTGCGCAATCTCCGCGTCGCTCCTTGCCGCCTCGTGCTGATTGCCGTGCGCCGCGCCCATTCCGTTTCCCCGCAAGCCGGCGCTGCTAGCACAGCCGCCGGCCGGTGGCCAAACCGCGCGGCTATCGCGGCGGCTGGTGCGCTAATTCCAGGTGCGCCACCACGGTCACGCGGGTGCCGTTCGGGTCGAGCAGCGAGAATCGCCGTATGCCGATCTCCTTGTCCTCCAGAGGCTCGATGATCACGCAGCCACGCGCCACCGCGCGTGCGTGGATTTCATTCACGCTTTCCGGATAGCCCACATCGACGGCAAAGCCCGGCGGCAGCGGCATGGCATCCGCGGCATCGGCATTCAGCGTCACCTGCTGCTTGGGCTGCGTGGCGGAGGCAAAAATTACCATTCCCGCGTGCTCCATCGCCACTTCGAAGCCGAGCAGCCCGGCGTAGAATTCCCGGCTCGCCGGCATGTTCAGCGAGCGTATGTCCGGGATCGTGCGTACGATATTCATGGGTCGCGTCTCCGTGCAGGATGTTTTGCCAAAGCCCCGGAGCCGACGCAGCGCAGCGGCATACGATTGCCCGGTGCTTCGGGCCTTCGCTCTCACGATGCGTTTGAAATCACGGTTCGCGGTCATCCGGTGCCTCGCTCCCTCAACGCGGAGATCCCCAGCCTCCCCGCACGAGGGCGGGTCACCGAATATCGAGCGACCGTCGAGGATATACTCCCCTTTACCCCCGTCGCACGGTCTCGCTGGGGGAGACCGAAGGAGGTCGAGCGCGCGGCCACGCTCGATGCCTATACTTCGCTAGAGAGCCCCCTGCGTCAAGCGTGCGCAACGTTTGCCGCGGGGCTTCATCGGCCCTGCATCCGGCCCTACACTGCAACCGAAGCCGCGAAGGAGAACGGCATGGTCACGCTGCAAATCAACGGCCAGCCGCACCGGCTGGAGATCGCCGACGACGTGCCGCTGCTCTGGGCATTGCGCGACGTGGTCGGCCTGACCGGCACCAAATACGGCTGCGGCATCGCGCAATGCGGCGCCTGCACTGTCCATCTCGATGGCCAGCCGGTGCGGTCCTGCCAGATCCCGGTCGGCACGGTCGGCACCGCCGCCATCACCACCATCGAGGGCATCCGCGCCACGCCAGAAGGCGCGCGCGTGCAGCAGGCGTGGCTCGCCGCGGAAGTGGTGCAGTGCGGCTACTGCCAATCCGGCCAGATCATGTCCGCCGCGGCGCTGCTCGCGCACACGCCGCATCCAAGCGATGCGCAGATAAACGACGCGATGGCGGGCAATATCTGCCGCTGCGGCACCTATGTGCGTATTCGCAACGCCATCCACCAAGCCGCCGGTGTGCCCGCGCCATGAGCCACGCTTCGCGTCGCGACATCCTGAAACTCGCCGGCGGCAGCGCGCTGCTGCTTGGCTTCTCGCTCCGGCCGGGCCGCGCCGCCGCGCCGCCGCTGCTGCCGAACGCCTTCATCCGCATCGATCCCGCGGGCGATATTACGCTGATCATGCCGAACACCGAATTCGGCCAGGGCGTATGGACATCCAGCGCCATGCTGATCGCCGAAGAGCTGGAAGTGGGCCTGGATCAGGTGCGGCTGGAACCGGCGCCGCCCGACAACGCGAAATACACCTCTGCCGGCAATGGCGAACAGGCCACCGGCGGTTCCAGTTCCATGCGCGATAGCTGGCTGCCGCTGCGCCAGGCCGGTGCCGCGGCGCGCACGATGCTGGTGGCGGCCGCTGCGAAAACCTGGGTTGTTCCGGTAGCGGAATGTACGGCCGAGCGTGCCACCGTGCACCATGGCAGCGGCCGCAGCCTGGGTTACGGCACACTGGTCGCTACTGCGATTACGCTGCCGGTGCCGGCGCCCAGCACGTTGCAATTGAAGGACGCGGCGCAGTTCAAGCTGATCGGCAAGCCGCTCAAGCGGCTGGATACGCCGGCGAAAGTGAATGGCACGGCGCAATTCGGCATCGATGTACGCCTGCCCGGCATGCAGATCGCCACCGCCGCCGCTTGCCCGGTGCGCGGCGGCAAGCTGGTTTCCTGCAACGAAGCTGCCGCGCGCGCGGTGCCCGGCGTGGTCGATCTTGTGCGGCTGGACGACGCGCTTGCCGTGATCGCCGAGCATTTCTGGGCCGCGAAACAGGGCCTCGCCGCCGCCGCGCCGGTGTGGGACGAAGGGCCGGGCGGCAAGATCTCCACCGCCCAGTTGCTCGCCGATCTCGAAAACGCCTCCCACCGATTAGGCGTTGTCGCGAAACACACCGGCGATCCCGATGCCGCCATCGCGGGCGCGGCGAAGAAGCTTGAATTGGTCTATCAGCTTCCGTTCCTCTCGCACGCGCCGATGGAACCGGTGAACGCCACCGTGCATATCCGCCCCGACGGCGCCGATCTCTACACCGGCACGCAGGTGCCGCCGCGTGCGCAAGCCGCCGTGGCAAAGGAAGCCGGCCTGAAACCCGAGCAGGTGACGGTGCACAACCAGCTCATGGGCGGCGCCTTCGGCCGTCGGCTCGACGTGGATTTCATCATTCAGGCCGCGCGCATCGCGAAACACGTGCCCTACCCGGTGAAGCTGATCTGGTCGCGCGAGGAGGATATCACCCAGGATCTGTTCCGGCCCTATTACTACGACCGCATCGCCGCGGGGCTCGGCGCGGATGGCCGTATCGTTGGTTGGACGCATCGCACCACCGGCTCCTCCGTGCTCGCGCGGTGGGCGCCGGACGGCATGGAACAGGGCGGCAAGCTGGATCCCGATACCGTGGATGGCGCGATCGAAACCCCCTACATCATTCCCGCGCAGCGCAATGAATACGTGCGCTGCGAACCCGGCGTGCTCACCACCGCTTGGTGGCGCGGCGTCGGCCCGACGCACAATCTTTTCGTCGTCGAGAGCATGATCGACGAACTCGCGGCCCTGGCCGGCCACGATCCGCTGGACTTCCGCCGCCGCAACCTGGCAAAGGAACCGCGCGCGCTCACGGTGCTGAACCTTGCCGCTGAGAAATCCAACTGGAGCCGGAAGCTGGCCGCCGGCACCGGACGGGGCCTCGCGCTGCAATACGCGTTCGGCACGCACATGGCCACGGTGCTTGAATTGGCCGTGACCTCAAAAGGGGAAATTCAGTTGCGGGAAGCCAACGTCGCCGTGGATTGCGGCCCGGTGGTGAACCCGGATACGCTGCGCGCCCAGGTGGAAGGCGGTTTGATCTTCGGCTTGAGCATGGCGCTCTACAGCGAAATCACGGTGAAGCACGGCCGTGTCGAGCAGACCAATTTCGACACTTACCGCGTGCTGCGCATCGACCAGGCGCCGAAAATCCAGGTGCACATCGTGCACAACCCCTTGGCCCCGATCGGCGGCATCGGCGAAACCGCCTGCGCCGCGGCATCGCCGGCCTTGGCGAACGCGATTTACGCGGCAACGGGGAAGCGACTGCGACGCATTCCGTTCGACGGACAGATCACATCGGCCTGAGCCGCTTTGTCGGCTGCCGCGCGATCTCATTCCAATCCCAGCCTCGCAAGCATGCGGCGGGTGGCGGGATCCTGCAAATAAGGCCTCCACTCCGAACTATTGAGCAGGAAAATCGCGGCCGGATCATGCCGGGCAACCGCCAGATCCAAATACGCCAGGGCTTCGCGCAGGCTTCCGGACTCCGCATAGCTCCTGGCCACGTCAGCGGCCGACACGGTGCCGGCGGCATAACCCGCCAATCGTGCGTCGAGAACCGCGCGCATCCGCCCTGCCGCGCCGGACGCCTTGAACCCCGCCAGTCCCGCCCGCGCAACTGCCTGACCGGCCAGGTCGTGCTGCAGCTCCGATGCGATTTCCCATTCGCGCAAACCCGCCTCGTCGTCTCCCTCCGCAAAAGCGATCTGCGACAAATACCGGTGCGGCGAAGCAAAATCCGGCGCGCCTGTTTCCAACGCACGCAGCAGGCGTTTCGCCGACGCAATTTGGCCGCGATTGAACAGCAGCAGCCCGCGATCCGCGCGGATCGCGTTCGATGCCGGGTCCAGCGTCGCCGCCTGATCGATCTGCATCACCGCTGCTGCGTGATCGCCCATATTATCCAACGACGTCGCATACCAGTGATGCGTCGTGGCGTCGTTTGGCTTCAGAAGAAGCGCGCGCCGGTATTCTTCCAGCGCCCGCCGGAAATCCCAGTCTCCCCAGTAAAGCGCAAAGGCATACGCGCCGTGCGCTTCGGCCAGATCCGGTGCCAGGGCGATCGCCCGCAATGCCGCGGCTTTCGCCAGCGGGTAGGCCTGCGCAGCGGACATGCCGGAATATTCCGGGAGCAGATTATAGCAGTCCGCAAGCCCCGCATAGGCATGCGCATAGTCCGGCGCGATCCGCAGCGCCTCGCTGAAAGCCGCCACCGCGCGCATCAGGCTCGCCGGCGTGCGGTGCGCCCAATCCAGCTTGCCGCTGGCATACAGAATTTGCGCCCTTCGAGGCAGCGGGCCATGGGGCATCGCCGTCTGATGCCGGACAACCGCCATCCCAAGGCTCACGAACAGCGCCACGCCGACCGCGGCCGCCATTGGCGCTCGCCAGAGGCGGCGCCGCGGCAAAGCGCCGGCGGCCGGTGCTGCGGCGGCAACGAGCGCGCTCGGCGCCGCGCGCACCGCCGGCGGTAGCGCGCTCACCTCGGCGTCCAACCGGTATCCTAAGCCGTGCACGGTCCGGATCGTCGCGTGATCGGCGTCCTTCAGCGCCAACCGCAACCTGCCCACGCATTTCGTCAGGCTGGACTCGGTCACCAGCCGGCCCGGCCAAAGCCGTTCCATGATGACCTCCTTCGTCACGGCGGCCCCGGGGCGTTCCAACAGCAGCGCAAGCAACCGCAGCGGCCGCGGCTCCACGGCCACCTCGGCGCCCGCCACCGTCAGCCGCATCGCCGCCGGATCAAAACTTGCCGCCCCGAACCACACCCGCCCGTGCAAGAAACCGTCCTGCAAGCCCGAAGCTCCGTCTCCAGCCCAATCCGTGCCGACCTTGCCACGGACGACGCGCATAATTCTTCAAAAAATCCCGAAATGGTCGGGGAATCATCCAGATTTCACATCCGTCTAGCCGCCGTCGCGCAATGCCGGTGCGGCCAGCCACGATTGTGAAACAGAGACGGGTCAATCAGCGGATGCAGACGGAAATCGCCCAGTACGTCTCGGTTGCAGGCGGCATAAGCGCCAAGTGCATAGCGAGCCGGAACGATTGACGCCATGCCGTGAAACCGGGTCAACATCGCTGCGTGTACGCCCCGCTCGCCCGGCCGCCAATCACCCCCCGCCTGCTTGCCGCCGCCGTCGCCGGCAACGCCTTCGAGTTCTACGATTTTCTCGCTTATGCCTATTTCGCGGTCTTCATCGGCCATGATTTCTTTCCGGCCGAGAGCCTCTACGCGAGCCTGATGGCCTCCATCGCGGTATTCGGCGTGGGTTTCGTCTTCCGCCCGCTCGGCGGCCTGGTCATCGGCCGCTTTGCCGATCGCACCGGCCGCCGCCCCGCCATGCTGCTCTCGCTCGCGCTCGCCAGCGCCGGCACGCTGGGCATCGCGCTCACCCCCACCTACGCCCGGATCGGCCTGGCCGCGCCGATGCTGGTGGTGCTGTGCCGCGTCGCCCAGGGACTGGCGCTCGGTGGCGAAGTGGGGCCGGCCACCGCTTTCCTGCTGGAAATCGCGCCGGCGCACCGCCGCGCGCTCTTTGGCAGCCTGCAATCGGCCAGCCAGTTCGCGGCCGGCCTACTTGCCACCGCGGCCGGCCTCGCGATCAGCCTGGCCCTGCCCGCCCAGGCGCTCGCTGGCTGGGGCTGGCGCATCCCGTTCGGCCTCGCCGCGCTGGTCGTGCCGCCGCTTCTGATACTGCGGCGGAACATGCCGGAAACAGCACAACGCGGCATCCTGGGCGCGCGCCCCGATCCCGGCCGCCACGGCCGCCATCTCGCCGCCGCCGTCCTGCTGATCGCCAGCGGCACCATTCCGATCTATGTCGGCGTCTATATGCCCACCTACGCGATTGCCACGCTGCACCTGCCGGCACGGGCCGCCTATATCGGCGGCAGCATCGGGACTGCCGCCGGCACGCTGGCGGCGCTGGCTGGTGGCTGGCTCGCCGACCGCGCCGGGCGCCGCCCGATTATGGCCGTAGCGCGCGTGGCCCAGGCGCTCACCGCGATGCCCGCCTTCGTGCTGCTGCTCGCCCATCCCGGCGCGCCCATGCTCGCGCTGGCCGCGGCGCTCGTCACCGGCCTCGCCGCGCTTGGCGCCGCACCCGGTTTTGCCTTGATCCCGGAACTGCTGCCGCGCGCCATCCGCGCCGGCACTTTCGCGGTGATCTACGCGCTCTCGGTAGCGATCTTCGGCGGCACCACGCAGCTCATCGTCACCTGGGCGATTCACGCGACGGGCAACCCGGCCGCCCCGGCATGGTACGCCACCGGCGCCAGCCTGCTCGGACTGATCGCGATCGCCATGCTGCCGGAAACCCGCCAGCGCGACTTGGATTAGCCGGTCAGGAAGCGGACCGCTTCGCCCGCCGCAGGCAACAGTTTGAAAACCGGAAAGATGTGCGGCTGCCCAGCGAATTCCCGGAAGGCCAAATCCACCCCCGCCCGCCGCAGCCGCTCCGCAAGCATTCGACTATCGTCGCGCAGCACCTCGGAATCGGAACAGACCAATCGCACCGGCGGCAGCCCGCGCATATCGGCGGCCAACGGCGAGGCTTCCGCCGGCGCGTCGCCGCCAAAATAGGCGCCCCGCATGCGTTCCAGGATCGCGGCCGAAAGCACCGGATCGCGCGCCGCGTTGGTGCGCAGGCTTTCAGCCGTGAGCGAAAAATCCGCCCAGGGCGAAATCAGCAGCAGCCGTTCCGGCAGCCTTCCGCCCTCGGTCACGGCGCGCTGCGCCACCGCCAGGGCCAGCGCGCCCCCCGCGGAGTCCCCGGCCAGCCACAACGCGCCCGGCCGGTCCGCCACCGCGCGCCATGCGTTCCACACGTCCTCCAACGCCGCCGGATGCGGATGCTCGGGCGCCAGCCGATAATCCACGAACAGCACCGGTCCGCCCGCGGCCGCCGCAAACCGGGCGCAGAACGGCCCGTGGCTCGCCATGCCGCCGACAATGTAGCCGCCGCCATGGCAATAGAGCGTGGCCGGCCCCGGCCCATCCAGCCCGCCGATCCACTGCGTGCCGCCCACCGGTCCCAGCGTGACCGCCACTTTCGGCATCGGATCCAGCAGGCTTTGCATACGCCCGAGCTTGCGCCGCATTGCCGGCACGTCGTCCCGCTCGAACCAGCGCTTCACGGTCGCGCGCAGCAGCAGATGGGTGGCGGCGGTCAGCATCTTGTCGCTCCTCCGGGCTCGGCACGATCGCCCGGCCGCCGTATCCTGCCTGCATGGGCCACGCGATCCTAGAGCGCGCCGGCGGCGATGCGCCCTTAGCGCGGGCGTAAGCGGAAGAAAGGCCAGGGGCTTTGCCCCTGGACCCACACGGACCGAGGCCTCGTGCCTGTTTATGAAGAGCGGCGGCTTACCCGAGATTCATCACGACACCGGCGGCATTCAGGCCACGGACGATGCGCGGCCCGATAAAAAGCAGGAAGAACGGTGCCAGGACCGCGCCAACCAGCATCGCCCATTTCAGCAAGCCGGACGGGTCATCCTGGTCCCACCTGTAACTGGCGCCGAACCATTTCGCTCTACCGACAATATTCTTCTTGGGCGCGATCAGCGCACCCAGGATGCCGAGCGGGATCCAGGTCCAGAACATCAGCCAGCACGCCGTGGCCTGGAAGGCGGAGAAATAGGTGTACGATCCATGTTCGTTGTGCGTATAAATTAAGCCGAGTGCCCGGTTGGGACAGGAAGGGGCCAGCGCTCTCCAATGTTCTTCCAGCGCAAAGAAGCAAAAGAACGACGCAATGCCGCAGCCGGCAAGCAGCCCGGCCACGACATTCCGGATCGGGTGCAACGCTTGGTTGCTCATTCCACTGTGTTGTCTCACGCCGCGAACGCGGTATGCGCAGGCGTTCTACCTCTCAGCCCGGCAGAATGAAACCGTCCGCAGCCCCATCGGCCTGGCGGACACGAGGCTCGCGCCGCAGCCGCTTCGCCGCACTCGCCCGCGGCCCCGTCGCCGGAAACACGTCGCCCGCCAGCCCCAGGCCGAACCGCGGCATGTTCATATACACCGTCTCCAGATTTTCGCGCGGCACCACATAGGTCTCGTGCCAGATTCCCACATCGCCGCTGCTGCCTACCCGGGCGTAGAAATCTCGCCACGCCGGCATGTGCGAGCGGTGGGTGGCGTGCGCGAACGCCTGCAAATGCGCGGCACTTCGCCAATACTGCACCACCGAAAGATCGCGGAAGCCGATCTGGCTTCGGAACGAGAGCAGCCCCAGCTCGGGATGCGCCGAAAGCTCCGCCAGCATTCGCGCCATGGCCCGCGCCACCGGCAGCCATTGCCAGATTTTCCACGCCTTGTTGATCCGCATGCCGATGAGGAACACCACAATCTCCGTCTCGACCTCGGCACACATTTTTTCGCGGATTAGTTCCGGCATGTCGCGATGCTCCCAATCTTTACGGCGTAAAGATCGGTAGCAGGGCGCAGCCGGGCTGGTCAACAGAAATCTTGCCGATGTAAAGTTATGGGCGATGGACAAGCCTTATCACCACGGCGACCTCCGCGCCGCCCTGCTCGAAGCTGCCGAAGCGCTTCTCGATCGCGCCGGCATCGAGGCGCTCACCTTGCGCGCGGCGGCGCGCGAAGCGGGCGTGTCACACGCCGCCCCCCGGCACCATTTCGGCGATCTCACCGGCTTGCTCAGCGCTCTGGCGACCGCGGGATTCATCCGCCTGCGTGCACATCTCCTGATCCAGTTCGAAGCGGCCGGCGCCACGCCGGGCGAACGGCTGACCGGGGTCGCTCGCGGCTATGTCGCGTTTGCCCGCGAGTGCCCAGGCTTGTTCCAGCTCATGTTCCGCTCAGAGCGACTGGACTGGTCGCACCCCGCCCTATCGGAAGCGGGTGATGCGGCCTTCGCGCTGCTCACGCCGGATGCATCGGAGCCGAAGCGGCCCGGCGAACCGCCTGGCCACCGTAACCTGGTCGTTGCCCTGGCGCGCTGGTCGCTGGTGCATGGCTTGGCGACATTGCTTCTCGACGGCAGGTTCCAGGCCGTGTCGGCCAAGCGGCCCGGAACGGATTTCGAAACGCTTATCGAAGCGGTCCTGACCCGTTCCGTGAACCAGGACAACGAAGTCACGGCGGCGGCGGCAGCCGATTTTAGCTGATGATCCCATGCGGCTCAGGCCGCCGCGCTGTAGAGTTCCGGGCCGGCCATCGAAGCCGCAGCCATCGCGTTCTGGCTGCTGGGGTCTCGCATCATGTAGCCGCGGCCCCACACCGTGCCGATCAGATTGCCGGCCCCGGCCTGCGCGAGCTTTTTTCGCAGCTTGCAGATAAACACGTCGATGATCTTCATCTCCGGCTCGTCGATGCCGCCATAGAGGTGATTGAGGAAGGCCTCCTTCGTCAGCACCATGCCCTTGCGCAGCACAAGCAGCTCGAGAATGGCGTATTCCTTGCCTGTCAGATGCACCTGCGTATCGTCAACCGATACATCGCGGCTGTCCAGGTTCAGGCGAAGATTGCCGATACGCAACAGCGGCTGGCTGTAGCCCTTGCTGCGCCGCACCACGGCCTGGATGCGGGCGGTGAGTTCCGCCCGATCGAACGGCTTCGTGATGTAGTCGTCCGCCCCCATGCCGAAGCCCTTAACTTTCTCCTGCGGGCGGTTCAGGCCGGACAGGATCAGCACCGGGGTTTCGACGCGCGCGCCGCGCATCCGTCGCACCACCTCATACCCCTCCATGTCGGGCAGCATGAGATCTAGCACCACAATGTCGTAATCATAATGCCGGGCCAGTTCCAGCGCCTCCTCCCCGGAATCTGTCTCATCCACCACCGCGCCGACGCCCTTCAGCATCAGCGCAATGCCGCGCGAGGCCGTAACGTCGTCTTCAACGAGCAACACACGCATCTTTATCTCCCAAACGGGTGGCTGCCGGAACATTTACCACTCTTGCGTGCGTCTGGCGATAGTTTTTTCACCATAAAGTGCAAAAAACCGATTCGCAGGGTCACGGCCTCCGAAAATCAAGCGGAGTGACTAGCGGAAAGTCTATTAAATGCGAAACGCCCTTGCGATTGACATACGCAATCTAAAACGGGATTGTATTGGGCGGCTTGCAGCCTTGGCCCCGGTCCGGCTCATGGGCCATGTCACCCGTGTCTCCCCCCTGTCCGTCGAGATCGCGGGCCTTGCCCCGCTGCTTGCGGTCGGCGACCGGGTGGTTCTCGGCCCCGCACCGGGTCCGGCCATCGAAGCCGAGATCGTCGGCGCCGATCTGCGGCGGTTGATCGCGGCGCCGTTCGGCCCCACCCTGGGGTTGCTGGCGGGGGCGCCCGTCGGCGCAGCCTTGCCACGCTACGGACAATCGCGCGGCGCCACACTGGCGGCCGGGTCCGAAT
>CAXUEX010000037.1:0-21002 GCA_964250215.1 uncultured Acetobacteraceae bacterium
AACGGGCACTCGCCGCCTTCCACGAGGCGCCCGCGCCGCAGGCCCAGCCCCCGCCCTGATGCACCGCCGCACCCGGCCCCTTGCCAATGCGCAAAGCCGCGTGCGAACCACCCTCGCCAACCCCGAGGGAACACGATGGCCGGACGCATCGAGGCAAAGCTCGCCGAACTCGGCATAACTTTGCCCCAAGCCGGCCCGCCCGTCGCCACCTATGTGCCGTTCGTGATTTCCGGCAACCAGGCCACCATCTCCGGTCAGTTGCCGATGGAGAACGGAAAGCTCGCGCAAACCGGCAAGCTCGGCGCCGGCGTGAGCATCGAGCAAGGCCAGCGCGCCGCGCGGCAATCCCTGCTGAACGTTCTCGCGCATCTCCGCGCCGCCTGCGATCTCGATCTCGATCGAGTGATCCGCGTCGTGCGTCTCGGCGGCTTCATCGCCTGCACCCAGGATTTCACCGACCACGCGAAGATCATGAACGGCGCCTCCGATCTCGCCGTGCAGATCTTCGGCGATGCCGGCCGCCACGCCCGCGCCACCATCGGCGTCCCCTCCCTGCCGCTCGACGCGTCGGTCGAAGTGGAAGGGCTCTTCGAAATCCGGTGAGGACATCATGAAACTTCGCGCCGCCCTGCTGCTGTTCCCGCTGCTCGCCGCCGCCGCGCCGCTCGGCAGCGAAATCCCCGAGCATTTCAACAATCCCGAAACCAGCTTCGATCACGTCCGCCAGGATGTCATGGTCCCGATGCGCGATGGCGTGAAGCTGCACACCGTGATCCTGATCCCCAAAGGCGCCACCCACGTGCCCATCCTGTTCACCCGCACGCCCTACAGCGCCAACGAACTCACCACGCTCGGCAACAGCGCGCATCTCAACATGCAGCTCGACGGCTACGACAACAATGACGTCCCGGATCTGGTCCGCACCTATATCCGCGTCGTGCAGGACGTTCGCGGCAAATACGGCTCCGAGGGCGAATACCTGATGAACCGCCCACCCGCCGGCCCGCTCAACCATTCCGGCATCGACGAATCCACCGACACCTACGACACGATCGACTGGCTCGTGAAACACCTCAAGCAGAGCAACGGCCGCGTCGGCACCATCGGCATTTCCTACGATGGCTGGACCACGCTGATGAGCCTCATCCACCCCCACCCGGCGCTGAAAGTGGCGGTGCCGATGAACTCCATGGTGGATGGCTGGATCGGCGACGATTGGTTCCACCGCGGCGCCTTCCGCGTCCTCGGCACCGTCGATTACGTCTATGAACAGGAGGCCACGCGCGACAGCAGCAAAAAGTGGTGGATCGACCATTACGATGATTACGACACGCTGCTCGCCGCCGGCAACGCCGACAACCTCGCCCGCAGCCACGGCCTGGAACAGCTCGGCTTCTGGAACAAGCTCGAACAGCACCCCGCCTACGATCAATTCTGGCAGGCGCAAGCCGTGGACAAGCTGCTGGCGAAGGAACCGCTCACCGTGCCCATGCTGCTGGTGCACAGCCTGTGGGACCAGGAAGACATCTACGGCAACATCGCGGTCTACAAGGCGCTGAAACCGAAGGACACCGACAACAGCAAAGTGTTCCTAGCCATGGGCCCCTGGCACCACGGCGGCGAGCTCGGCCCGGGCAGTTCGCTCAGCACGGTGCCGTTCAACAGCGACACCGGCCGCTACTTCCGCACCAAGATCCTGGCGCCGTTCCTCGACCACTATCTGAAGGACGACGCGCCGCCGCTGAAACTAGCGCCGGTAACGGCGTTCGAAACCGGCACCAACCACTGGCAACGCCTCACCGCCTGGCCCTCCGGTTGCCCCAGCAACTGCAAGATCGAAACCAAGCCGCTCCACCTGCTGCCCGGCGGCGCCGCCGCGCTCGATCGCACGGCACCCGAAGGCACCATTTCCGGCACCTACGTCTCCGACCCCGCCAAGCCCGTGCCCTTCATCCAGCGCCCCATCCACCTGCTCGCCGACGGCGAAGGCATAACCTGGAGAGACTGGCTTTCCAGCGACCAGCGCGAGGCCTCCACCCGCCCCGACGTGCTCACCTTCACCACCGACCGGCTGACGCAGAAGGTGAAGATCGCCGGCGAGCCCGTGGCCAACATCGTCGCCAGCACCACCGGCACCGATGGCGATTTCGTGGTGAAGCTCATCGACGTCTTCCCCGACGAGGTGCCGCAAACCCCCGCGCTTGGCGGCTATCAGCTCATGGTCTCGGCCGACATATTGCGCGGCCGTTACAGGCAGGCCTATGACAAGCCCAGCCCGATCCCGCCCAACCAGAACCAGACGTACCGCTTCGCGCTGCCCACGGTGAACCACGTCTTCCTGCCCGGCCACCGCATCATGGTGCAGGTGCAATCGAGCTGGTTCCCGCTCTACGACCGCAACCCGCAATCCTATGTGGACAATATCTTCACCGCCAAACCGGAAGCCTACAAAGCCGCCACGATAAAGCTTTCCAGCGCCAGCGCCGTGGAACTGCCGGTGGTCTCCGGACCCTGATGGACCGCACCGCCAAGCTTCTGGCGGGGCTGGATCCCGCCGGCGGCCTTGGGCTCGAGATTGGCGCGCTGACCAAACCCGTTCTGCGCCGGCCGCGGCACCGGGTGCTGTATGCCGATCACGCCGACACCGAAACGCTGCGCGCAAAATACGCCGGCGATGCGAATGTGTCGCAAGCCGATATCCTGCCCGTGGACGTGGTGTGGAACCCCGGCACGCCGCTGCACCAAGCCGTCGGCGGCAAATGCTTCGATCACGTGGTTGCCTCGCACGTGATCGAACACGCGCCGAACCTGGTGGCATGGCTCGATGAAATCCGCGCCGTGCTGCGCCCGTTCGGCTCGCTCCGGCTCGCCATCCCCGATAAGCGCTACTGCTTCGATTTCCTGCGGCCCGAAACAGGATTGGCCGATGTGCTGGAAAGCCATCTGTTGCAACGCACGCGGCCGGCCGCGCAAGACATCCTGGAATTCTGGGGCTATCACCGCAACGTGCCGGCCGATGCGGCCTGGCGCGGCGAATACCCGGCCGACCGATCGTTCCACGTGTTCGAAATGCCGGCCGCATTGCAGCGCTGCCGCGAGAGCGCGGACGGCACCGCGTATCACGACGTGCACTGCTGGGTGTTCACGCCACAAAGTTTCGCGACCATCATGGAGGGACTTGGCGAGTTGGGTCTGCTCGGCTTCGCCTGCAACGGCATCCATCGCACGGCACCCGGCGAACTTGAATTCTTCGTCCACCTGATGCGCATGGAAGAACCGGAGAAGATTGCCGGCAGTTGGCGCTGGGCCGCGTGGTCGGTCTTGCAGCCTTAAGCGCAATCCATATCTGCTCGCCATGCCCGACGGAGCGCCGCCGCTTTCGCTGTCGCTGCACCGCTCGATCCACGAGATCGCGGCCGCGGATTGGGACCGTTGTGCCGGTGGCGGCAATCCGTTCGTCACCCATGCGTTTCTCGCCGCCGTCGAGGATAGCGGCTCGGCCGGCCCGCGCACCGGATGGCTGCCGCAGCACGCGGCGCTGCGCGATGCGGCCGGCGCTTTGCTCGCCTGCGCCCCCACTTATGCAAAGTCGCACAGCTACGGCGAATACGTGTTCGATCACGGCTGGGCGCGCGCTTATGAACAGGCGGGCGGCGATTATTATCCGAAGCTGCAAGTGGCGGTGCCGTTCAGCCCGGTGCCGGGGCCGCGCCTGCTGATCGATCCGGCTGCCGGCTTGGCGCCGGCCGTGCTGGGGCACGCGCTGGCGCAGGCCTGCACCGAGATGAAACTCAGTTCCGTTCACGTGACGTTCTGCGGCGCCGCGGAACAGGCCTCCCTGGCCCGCGGCGGCTGGCTGCCCCGGCTTGGCGTGCAGTATCACTGGCGCAACCAGGGCTATGCGGATTTCGAGGATTTCCTGGCCGCGCTGAATTCGCGAAAACGCAAATCCATCCGGCGCGAGCGGCGGGAAGCGCAGGGCGCGGGCCTGGATTTCGTGACGCTGCGCGGACCGGAGATTACAACGGCCGATTGGCGGGCGTTTTACCGGTTCTACGAATCCACCGTCGATCGCAAATGGGGCAGCGCGTATCTTGCCGAGGCGTTCTTTCCGATGCTGGCGGAGCGTCTAGGCGATCGCGTGGTGCTGATGCTGGCGCTGCATGGCACGCGGCCGGTGGCCGGGGCGCTGAACCTGATGGGCGCGGAGGCGCTATACGGCCGCAACTGGGGCTGCTCGGGCGATTACCCGTTTCTGCATTTCGAGCTCTGCTATTACCGTGCGATCGATTTCGCGATCGCGCAGGGTCTGCCGCGCGTCGAGGCCGGGGCGCAGGGCGAGCACAAGATCCAGCGCGGTTACTTGCCGGCCGAAACCTACTCGGCGCACTGGATCGCGCATCGCGGCCTGCGCCGTGCGGTGGCCGAGTTCCTGGAGCAGGAGCGCGAAGCGCGCCGGGAGGAGATGGTTGCGTTGGCAGAACTCTCGCCGTTCCGGGCAGAGACGTGACGGCCTGCACCCGATGCCCCGGCCGTCAAAGATCGGCGTACGCAATCAATTCCGCGGCCGCGCCCGGGTGCGTGACGGCGCCGAGGCGGGCAGGACCCACGGCTTGGGCGAATTTCCAGACGGCGCCGCTGCCGTATTGCGTGGCGCGGGGGTGCCACGTCGCGCGGCGGGTGGCGAGTTCGGCGGGGGGCACGTGCAGATCGATCGTGCCAGCGTTGGCGTCGATGGCGATGCGGTCGCCGTTTTGGATCAGGGCGATCGGGCCGGCAGCGGCCGCTTCGGGGCCGACATGGCCGACGCAGAAGCCGCGGGTGGCGCCGGAGAAGCGGCCGTCGGTGATGAGCGCCACCTGCTCGCCCATGCCCTGGCCGTAGATCGCGGCCGTGGTGGAGAGCATCTCGCGCATCCCGGGACCGCCTTTCGGGCCTTCGTAGCGGATCACGATCACGTCGCCGGCTTTGTAGGCACGGGCCTGGACGGCGGCGAAGGCTTCTTCCTCGCTGTCGAAACAAAGCGCCGTGCCTTGGAACCGCAAGCTGGCGAGCCCGGCCACTTTCACGATCGCGCCTTCGGGGGCGAGCGTGCCGCGCAGCCCGACCACGCCGCCGGTGGCAGAAAGCGGCGCTTGCACTTGGCGCACCACGTCCTGATCGGCGGGAAAGCGCACGCCCTCCAGATTTTCGGCGAGCGTGCGGCCTGTTACGGTCAAGCAATCGCCATGCAGCAGGCCGCCATCCAGCAGCGCGCGCAGGATCACCGGAATGCCGCCGATGCGGTGCACATCGAGTGCCACGTAGCGGCCGCCGGGCTTCAGATCCGCGATCCATGGCGTGCGGCGCATGATCTCCGCCACCTCCTCCATCGGAAACACGATCCCCGCCTCATGCGCGATCGCCGGCAGATGCAGCGCCGCGTTCGTCGAGCCGCCGGTCGCGCCGACGATGACCGCGGCGTTTTCCAGCGCGCGGCGGGTGACGATGTCGCGGGGACGGATACGGCGTTGCAGCAACCCCATTACCGCCTTTCCGCTGGCTTCCGCGTGTGCGTCGCGATCTTCGTAGGCGGCCGGGGCACCGGCGGAGCCGGGCAGCGCCAAGCCGATCGCCTCGCTCACCATGGCCATGGTGTTGGCGGTGAACTGGCCGCCGCAGGCGCCCGCGCCAGGGCAGGCGACGCGTTCCAGCTCGGCGAGATCGGCATCGGAGAAATTGCCGGCGGCGTGCTGGCCCACGGCTTCGAACACGTCGAGCACGGTCACGTCACGATCCCGGAACCTTCCGGGCAAGATACTGCCGCCATAGAGGAACACGCTGGGCACGTTCAGGCGCAGCATGGCCATCATCATGCCGGGCAAGCTCTTGTCGCAGCCGGCCAGGCCCACCAGCGCATCGTAGCCGTGGCCGCGCATCGTCAGCTCCACGGAATCGGCAATCACTTCCCGGGACACGAGCGAGGCCTTCATGCCTTGGTGGCCCATGGCGATGCCGTCGGTGACGGTGATGGTGGTGAATTCGCGGGGCGTGCCGCCGGCGGCGCGCACGCCGGATTTGGCGGCCTGGGCCTGACGGGCGAGCGCGATGTTGCAGGGCGCGGCCTCGTTCCAGCAGGTGGCGACGCCGATAAAGGGGGCGGCGATCTCCTCGGCGGTGAGGCCCATGGCGTAATAATAGCTGCGATGGGGGGCGCGGCCGGGGCCCTCCGTGACGTGGCGGCTCGGGAGATCGGATTTGTTCATGGTGCGCCTCCGGCGGCCAGGGGCGTTGCCCCTAAACCCACTGAGGCCGGCAGGCCCCAAGCCTCTTCTGCTTATACCAGGCGGGCGGCGCTAAGCGAGCCGCAGCCGGCGGCGGCAAAGGCGATGCGGATGCAGTTGCCGCCTTCGCGCTTGGCGGCGCGGAGCGCACGCTCGGCGGCAGCGAAGAGATCGGCGACGCCCCTGCCCTGCCCCGGTGCGAGGCTGGCGACGCCGGCGGAGAGCGTGACCAGGCCCACCGGATCACGGCCGAGATGCGGCAGCGCGAGTGCCGCGACGGCTTCCCGCAGCCGCTCCGCCACCTCACCGGCCGCGGTGGCGCCGGCGCCGGGCAGCAGCGCCACGGTGATACCGGCACCGATGCCGGCCAGCCTGTCGTTATCGTTGCGCAACTGCTCCCGCAGGCAGCACAGCACCGCCTCGCGGCACGCATCGGCGGCGACCGGACCGTGGAAATCGGCGTAGCCGACGAAGACGTCGATCTCGGCAAGCACCAGCCCCAGCGGACGATTGGCGGATTCCGCCTGCGTCCAGAGCGAGGCGGCCAGTTCGTGCTGCATACGGTCCCCGAAAGAGGTCGGTTGGGCGACGGGTTTGCCAGGGTTTGGTGAGGAAGCGCTTAAACCCGGCGGGCTAGGCAAAAGAGGGGCAGGGCTAGAGAAAGGTTGCGGGATCACGCGCGAGGCCGAATAATGACTACACATGTCCGGGAAGCGGCGACGGCACCTGCCCGATCGCGTTCCGCACCCAGGCATCAGGGGCTGGCGCGCATGATTTTTCGCATCTTCTCCGTGCTGGCGGCCATCCTTCTGGTGGGGGCGGTGGCGCTCGGCACGCTCACGGCCGGCGACATGACGCTGGCGCAGGGCTTGGCGCTGGCCGACCCCGATGGCTACGCGCGTTGGCAGGGGCTGCTGCAGGCACGACTGGGAATGGGCTTCTGGCATAATCTGGCGGCGCCGCTGCTGCTGCGGCCGCTGTGGCTGGTGCCGGTGATGCTGGGGCTGGTGTGCGTGGGCTGCGCGGTGAGCAGCATGGGGCCGGCGGCCGGTCAAAAGCGGCACCGGCGGAGTTAGCGCGGTTTTCCCCTGACCCAATCGGGCCGAAACCGCTCTGACCCGGTGCTGCGGTAAGAGCGGGGTTCGGGCAACATGGCCGGCGCTTGCGCTCCGGCAACAAACCCACGAACGTCATTTCGTGCACGACGCCGACACGTTGCGCGAGCTTTGGGCCGGGCTGTATCCGGAGCTCAAGCGCATGGCGCGGGCACGGCTTCGCAGCAGCGGGCACCATACGCTGCTGGATCCGACGGGGCTGGTGAACGAGGCGTATCTGCGCGCCGCTGGCGACGATGCGCAGCGTGGTGGTGGAAATGCGCTATTTCGGCGGTTTCACCGAAACCGAAATTGCAGCCGCGCTTGGCCTGACGGAGCGGACGGTGCGGCGCGACCGGGAGCGTCAGATTCG
Source organism: uncultured Acetobacteraceae bacterium (assembly GCA_964250215.1). GTDB lineage: Bacteria > Pseudomonadota > Alphaproteobacteria > Acetobacterales > Acetobacteraceae > DAIDJM01. The sequence goes on from CAXUEX010000037.1 coordinate 7,731, forward strand.
GCACTGTGCACTGGCCGCGATGCTCGCGGCTGCCCGATACCGCAATGGAGCTGCCGGAGACCGAACGGCTGGCCTGGACGGCGGAGTTGGGGGGCGACGACGCGGTGTGCCGGCCGTGGCTGGCGCGGGTGCTGGGCAGTCCGGCGGGGATGCGGACGATCCATGATCGGGTTCTACTGCCCCAATTCCGGCCGAATTTCGTTTCTACGGACGTCGGAGAGCAACGGGCAGACGTATCAGAACTACAGCGGCAACCTGTCGGAGCAGGTGCGGGGCAAGCTGCACTGGATCGGCGGCACGTTTTCCGAGGACCTGACGCTGTCGAATATCGGCGAGTATAGGCTTTTCGGGGCGCGGTAGGCGCGCGTAGGCATTGCTGCAACAAAAAAGGGCGGGTCTTGTGACCCGCCCTTTTTCGTAACAAAGCGACGGATCAGAAATCCATGTCGCCCATGCCGCCGCCGCCCGGGGGCATCGGCGGGCCCTTCTTTTCGGGCTTCTCGGCGATCATCGCTTCCGTGGTGATCAGCAGGCCGGCGACCGACGCCGCATCTTGCAGCGCGGTGCGGACCACCTTGGTGGGATCGATAATGCCGGCCGCGACCAGGTCCTTGTATTCGCCGGTCTGGGCATCGAAGCCGTAATCGTAGCTGTCGTTCTCCAGCACCTTGCCGGACACGACCGCACCATCCTCGCCGGCGTTCTCGACGATCTGGCGCAGCGGGGTGAGCACCGCCTTGCGAACGATCTCGATGCCGAACTTCTGGTCGGCGTTCTCCGGCTTCAGATGCGCCAGGATCAGCGAGGCGCGGGCGAGTGCGACGCCGCCGCCCGGCACGATGCCTTCTTCCACCGCGGCGCGGGTGGCGTGCAGCGCGTCGTCCACACGGTCCTTGCGCTCCTTCACCTCAACCTCGGTGCTGCCACCGACGCGGATCACGGCGACGCCACCAGCCAGTTTCGCAAGCCGCTCCTGCAGCTTCTCGCGATCGTAGTCGCTGGTAGTTTCCTCGATCTGCGCGCGGATCTGGTTGCAGCGGCCGGTGATGTCGGCTTTTTCGCCGGCACCCTCGACGATCGTGGTGTTCTCCTTCTCGATGAGCACCTTCTTGGCGCGGCCGAGCATATTCAGCGTGACGTTCTCGAGTTTGATGCCGAGATCCTCGCTGATCACCTGGCCGCCGGTGAGGATGGCGATATCCTCCAGCATCGCCTTGCGGCGATCGCCGAAGCCGGGCGCTTTGACGGCCGCGATCTTCAGGCCGCCGCGCAGCTTGTTCACCACCAGTGTGGCCAGCGCCTCGCCTTCCACGTCCTCGGCCACGATCATGAGCGGCCGGCCGCTCTGCACCACGGCTTCCAGCAGCGGCAGCAGCGGCTGCAGCGAGCTGAGCTTCTTCTCGTGGATCAGAATGTAGGGGTCGGCCAGATCGGCGACCATCTTTTCCGCATTCGTGATGAAATACGGGGAGACGTAGCCGCGATCGAACTGCATGCCTTCGACGACATCGAGTTCGGTCTGGATGCCCTTCGCTTCCTCGACGGTGATGACGCCTTCGTTGCCGACCTTCTGCATGGCTTCCGAGATCATCCGCCCGATCTCGACTTCGCCGTTGCTGCTGATCGTGCCGACCTGCGCGGTTTCGCCCGGGGTCGTGATCTTTCGCGTGCGGGCCTTCAGTTCCTCGACAACGGCGGCAACGGCGCGATCGACGCCGCGCTTGAGGTCCATCGGGTTCATGCCGGCGGCGACGGCCTTGCCGCCCTCGCGCACGATGGATTGCGCCAGCACGGTGGCGGTGGTGGTGCCATCACCGGCGATGTCGTTGGTTTTGGTGGCGACTTCGCGCAGCATCTGCGCGCCCATGTTCTCGAACTTGTCGGCGAGCTCGATTTCCTTGGCCACCGTCACACCATCTTTGGTGATGCGGGGGGCGCCGAAGCTCTTGTCGATGACGACGTTGCGGCCCTTGGGCCCCAGCGTGACCTTCACCGCGTCGGCTAGAATATCGACGCCGCGCAGCAGGCGCTGGCGGGCATCGCCGGCGAACCGGACTTCCTTGGCTGCCATGTGTGTATCCTTTTTGTTGCGTTATTGAAGCTGGATCAGGCGGCTTTCGCGTGCGCCGTGGTGGTTTCCACGATGCCCATGATGTCGCTTTCCTTCATGATCAGCAGCTCTTCGCCATCCAGCTTCACTTCGGTACCGGACCACTTGCCGAACAGCACGCGGTCGCCGGCTTTGACTTCCAGCGGCGCGAGCTGGCCGTTTTCGTTGCGGGCGCCGGGGCCGGCGGCGATGACCTCGCCCTCCATTGGCTTTTCCTTGGCGGTGTCGGGGATGATGATGCCGCCGGACGTCTTTTCCTCCGCGGTGATGCGGCGGACGACGACGCGGTCGTGCAGGGGACGAAATTTCGCCATGCGGGGTTGATCCTCTGAATTGGGTTTCAGCCCGGTTCCGCTGCCCCCTTTTGAGCGGCGAGCGGCGGGAGCGGGCTGCTAGCACTCCCCGGTGGAGAGTGCCAACTACCTAGCGCGACGGGCGGCTCACGTCAAGGCCCGGCAGCAATCGCAACCGCAGAGTGCCAAGCCGCTGTTAACGCAGCTTTTTTTGTTTGCGTTGACGCTATGCGCATCGCCATCCTGGCGAACCCGCCCGGTAGAGGCGCGCTGAGGGAGTTATGGCCGACACGGCGCAAGGAGGCTGCAAGCCGCACACAAGGACCGCATTACCATGGATCTGAAGCTTCAATTCGACGGCTATCGGCTCACCACGGCCGAAATCCTGTATCACTTGCCGGACCATCCGGGGTTGCTGCAATCGTATGTGTGGCAGGAACTGGACATGGCGCCGCGCTACCCGATGCTGCACCGGTTTCTTGCGTTCTGGGAGCGGGAGATCGAGGGCAAGCTGCATTCGGTGCGGGTGGCCAGCGCGCGGCTGATCCAGCCCGGCGAGTGGCGGCATACCGAGCATCTGCGGCACCTGCATTAATGGCCGGATTGATAGTTCGGCTGTCGATCACAATGCCAGGAACCGGGCGCGGGTGACGGCGTTGCTAGCGAGCCATTCTACAAAGAAGGTCTCGTTCATGGGCACGATCCTGCTTATTATTCTGATTCTGCTGCTGCTGGGCGCGTTGCCGACCTGGCCGTACAGCACCGGGTGGGGCTACTACCCCTCGGGTGGGCTCGGGCTGGTTCTGCTGATCGTAATCATCCTGCTGGTTCTCGGCAGGATCTGAAGCCAACGCCGCCGGCTCAAGCAGCCGGCGGCGTTGCTTTTTCGGTGAGGAGCGAAGCGGCCGCTTGGCGCAAGCTGGCACCGGTGAGCGGCTTCTGGAGCACCGGGGTTTCGCGGAATGCGGGTGGCAACCGCTCGGGATTGTGCCCGGTCATAAACAGGAACGGGATGCGGCGGGCGGCCAGTTCGATTGCTACAGCAAAGCTGGTTTCCCCGCGCAGCGTCACGTCGAGGAACGCGGCATCCACACCGCCCGCATTGAGCATTGCCATGGCCGCGGTGGCGTTGGCCGCCGGGCCGATTATGCCGTAGCCGCTGGCGCGAAGCGAGGCGGCCAGTTCGTCGGCCAGCAGCCAATCGTCTTCAACCACCAACACTGCGGCCGCGCTGAATTCGCGGTCGCACGCCCGATGGAACGCCCCGATATGCGTCATCCTGGCCTCCCACGGTTGTGGATGCGCGAGCCCAGCCTACCAACCGGGCCTAGGCGTGTTCAACGCAGGTCTCGCGTTTCGGTGGCCGAACCCGCCGGCTTTTTAGCGGCGGCGGGTTCGGGCATGATCCCCACCACTCAGCCGGAGGAATGTTCGTGGCCAAACGTTTGCGCCTTGCCGCCCTGTTGCTGCCGGGGCTGGCGATCCCTGCCGCTTTTGGTGCCGCGGCGCTGCCGGACACCGGGCAGAGCCGCCCGGCGCCGCAGATCGATCCGGCGCTGTTCGGGGCGCTGCACTGGCGCGGCATCGGGCCGTATCGCGGCGGCAGGGCGCTGGCGGTGACGGGCGTTTCCGGCGAGCCTGGGGTGTTTTATTTCGGCGCCGTGGCGGGCGGCGTGTGGAAATCGATCGACTCCGGCGCCACCTGGAAGCCGATTTTCGACAGCGAACCGAATTCCTCGATCGGGGCGATCGCGGTGGCGCCTTCGAACCACAATGTGATCTATGTCGGCACCGGCGAAGGCGCGTTGCGCGGCAACATCACTTACGGCGACGGCGTCTATCGATCGGGCGACGCGGGCAAGACCTGGTCGCATCTGGGGCTTGCCGACACGCGGCAGATCGGCGCGGTGATCGTTGATCCGCGCAATCCGGATTTGGTGCTGGTGGCGGCGCTGGGCCACGCATTCGGGCCGAATGCGGAGCGCGGCGTGTTCCGCAGCGCGGATGGCGGCAAGATCTGGAAGAAGGTGCTTTACAAGGACGAGAACACCGGCGCCGTGGATGTGATCTTCGATCCGCACGATTCCCGGATTGTGTATGCGGCGCTGTATCAGGTGCGGCGGCAGCCGTGGAATTTCTCCAGCGGCGGCCCGGGCAGCGGGCTGTATCGCTCCACCGATGGCGGCAGTACCTGGAAGCAGCTTCAGGGCAACGGGCTGCCGGGCGGCGTTCTGGGCCGGATCGACGTGGCTGTTTCGGGTGCCGACCGGAACCGCATCTATGCGATGATCGAGGCAAAGGATGGCGGCCTGTACCGCTCCGACGATGCGGGCGCGCATTGGCGGCTGGTGAATCAGGATGGCCGCATCCGGCAGCGCGCGTGGTATTTCTCGAAGATCTATGCCGATCCGAGGGATGCGGACACCGTGTACGCGCTGAACACCGGCATGTTGCGCTCCACTGACGGCGGCCGGAGTTTTTCGCTGGTGCCGGCGACGCATGGCGATCATCACGGGCTATGGATCGATCCGGCCGATGCGCGCCGGCTGATCAACGCAAACGATGGCGGCGCCAGCGTTTCACTGGATCGCGGCGCCACCTGGTCCACGCAAGAGAACCAGCCAACCGCGCAGTTCTACCATGTGGCGGTGGACAACCGCTGGCCATACTGGGTTTACGGCGCGCAGCAGGACAACACGAATTTGGGTGTTGCGAGCTATTCCGACGAGGGCGTGATCGGGCCGCGCGACTGGTACCCGGCGGGGGGCGGCGAATGCGGTTTCGTGCAGCCCGATCCGCGCGATGCAAAGATCATCTATTCCGACAGCGAGAACCAAGTGGGGCGCTACGACAAGCGTCGCGAGCAGGTGCAGGACATCAGCCCCTGGCCGATCGACAATTCCGGCCATCCCGCGTTCGAGCTGGCGCACCGATTCAACTGGACGTCGCCGCTGATGCTCTCGCCGCACGATCCGGATGCGCTATACGCGGCATCGGAGGTGGTGTGGAAGACCACCGATCACGGCCATAGCTGGAAAATCATCAGCCCGGACCTGACGCGCAACGACAAATCGAAGCAGCAGGCTTCCGGCGGCCCGCTCACCAAGGACATCACCAGTGTGGAATATTACGACACGATCTTTGCGCTGGCGGAATCGCCGATTGCAAAAGGCATGTTGTGGGCTGGTACCGACGACGGGCTGGTGCAGCTCACGCGCGACGATGGCGCGCATTGGCAGAAAGTGACGCCGCCAGATATGCCGGAGTGGAGCACGATCGACATGGTGGAGCCCTCGCCGCACGCGGCGGAGGCGGCCTATATCGCGGTGGACCGGCACAAGCTGGATGACATCAAGCCGTATGCGTGGAAAACCACGGATGGCGGCAAATCCTGGACGGCAATTTCGGCCGGCTTGCCGGATGGCGCGATCGTGCACGCGGTGCGCGAGGATCCGCAGCGGCGCGGGCTGCTGTTTGCCGGAACGGAACTGGGCGTGTTCGTATCGTTCGACGATGGCGGGCACTGGCAGAAGCTGCAACTGAATCTGCCGGCGACACCGATCCACGATCTGCTGATCAAGGGCGACGATCTGGTGGTGGCGACGCATGGCCGGTCGTTCTGGATATTGGACGACATCACGCCTTTGCGGCAGATTCGGGGCGACACGGCGCAAAAGGACGTGCTGCTGTACAAGCCGGAGACGGCGCTGCGGCTGTATTATCCGGACTCCGTGGATGCACGACGCCCGGTGGGCGAAAACCCGCCTTCTGGCGCGCTGATCGACTACTATCTGAAAGCCAAGCCGAAAGGCGAGCTGACGGTGGATATCGTGGATGCGCACGGCAAGCTGGTGCGGCATCTTTCCAGTACCCATACCGACAAAGTGGCGCAGCCGCCGGAATGGCCGGACCAGATCGTGCCGCAGGATACGATCCCGGCAGCGGCGGGCATGAACCGGCTGGTGTGGGATCTGCGCATGTCCGATCCGGTGCAGATTCCCGGGGCCTTCTATTCCGGCGTTCCGCCGCGCGGGCCGATCGTGCCGCCGGGGGATTACTCCGTGAAGCTCAGCGTAAACGGTAGCTTGCAGACAGAGAAGCTCACGATCGTGGCCGATCCGCGCGTGCATGGCGCGGAGGCGGCGATTGCCGCGAAGACGGAGCTTGCCGCAGCAGCTGTCGCGGACATCGATCGGCTGCACCGGGCGGTAAACGCGATCCGTGCGACGCGCCAGGCGCTGTTGCGAGCTCGCACCGAGCTGGGGCAGACCAGGGCGGTGCAACCGGTTCTGGCCGATCTGGATCGCATTGCGCCGCAGATGGATGCGGTGGAGCAGCATCTGATGCAGGTGAACATGAAGGGCTCGGAGGCGAATCTGGCATTTCCCGGCATGTTGAACGAGCAGCTCGCGACGTTCGCGGCCAGCATGGAGGATGCGGATACGCCGCCCACGGCGCAGCACCGGGCGGTGTATGTTTCGTTGCACCAGCAATTGGAGGCGCAGCTTGCAAGGTGGGTTGCGCTACAGGAGGGGATTATCAAGCCGCTGAATGGAAAGCTGGCTGAGCAGGGGTTGGCGCCGGTGAAATCCTAGACCTGATTCGGATCAGGTTGAGTTCCGTATCCGGCGTGCCGGATGTAGTTTCAGCACTCTGCGGGGGTCAGCTCATCGAGCAGCGCGCCGACGCTATCACACACGGCAGCGATGGTTCGTGCGGCGGCCTTGCGGAGGAGCGTTTTCAGCTTGGAGAAGGTCTGCTCGATCGGGTTCAGATCGGGGCTGTAGGGTGGCAGGAACCACAGTTTGGCACCGGCGCCTCGGATGGCAGCCCGCACGGCGGCGTTTTTGTGCGATCCGAGATTATCCATCACCAACGATATCTCCCGGCGAGCAACATGCCTCCCACCGAGGTGGAAGCGCTTTACTATGCCCAGATTGAGGAACCCGCCATGGCGGCGTGACTCAGGAAAACCAGCCTCCGACAAACCCGGCGCGGTTCACCTACAGTCATGGTCTGCTTGCCTGTAGAGGGAAAGGGGGTCTGTTGCCGGAACTATAACGACAATCCCTTACCCTCAGCGCCGCGCATTGCGAAACTCGGCTGGACCAGCACAGACGAAGTTTCGGAAGGCGTTGCTGAACGCACTGGTCGAGGAATAGCCAGCACAGTGGGCAATTTCACTTATCGGTCGTGACGAAGATCGAAGCGCCTGCTTGGCGATGGCGAACCGCCAGGAAGAAAGATAGACCATCGGCGGCATGCCGACACGTCGACTGAAGGACTCGGCCAACGCCGATCGTGACATGCCCACAACGTCGGCTAGTTCTCCGACTGTCCAGGCGCGTCCCAGTTGGGCGTGAAGCGCAACTATCACCTTCCGAAGACGTGTGTCGGCCAAACCCGCGAGGAGACCTGCGTCCACGTCGCTGGAGAGGCGCAGCCGGGTACGCAACGCTTCGACCATCATGACCTCCAGCAGGCGTCGGACCACCGGTTCCGATGCGGCGTCGTTCATGGCGTTCTCTTCGTCGATCAGCGTGAGCGGCGAGGGCCGAGTACCTCCGCTGCGGTTCGGCGCGCTTCAGTGCAGCATAAGAGGCCGCCCGCGGTGTTGCTGGCGCGGCACAACGACAATCCCGTTACGCTGCGGTATCGGCAGGTGGCAAGTGCCGGCATCATTTGCGTCCGGCCTTTTCGTCGGCTCCAGTCAGACCCGCACAGCAACCGTAGCGTTACGCAGGTGCTCGATCAGGGCGGCTACAGCCGGCGGCTGCTGACGACTGCTCGCGTAGTAAAGAAAATAGCCCGTGTGCAAAATCGTCCATCGTTCAAGAACGCGGATTAGACGGCCATCGGATATATAATTCTCCACCTGATCGGCGAAAAGATAGGCCAGGCCGCCTCCCGCCAATGCCGCATCCAGGATAAGATCGCTGTCACTGAAGATCAGCCGGCCCTTGACCTTCACCTGAAACGGATGACCACCGTCTTGAAATGGCCATGGATGAAGGCCGCCGGCTTTCTTTCGATGCCCGATACAATCATGCTCAATCAAATCGTGAGGGCTTCCGGGTCGCGGAATCCGTTCGAAATAGGTCGGCGTAGCAACAACCGCGGTCGGCACCTCCTCGCTGACCTTGACGCTTACCATGTCCTTGTCCACTCGCTCGCCCAGTCGAATGCCGGCGTCGAAGCCCTCGGAAACGATGTTGGTGAAGTCGTCTTCCGCAGTGATCTCCACCGTGACTTCGGGAAAGCGTTCAAGGAACGCTTGCAGCACAGGCCGGAGCACAAGACGCACGGCATGCTTCACGACTGTCAGGCGCACGGCTCCAGCCGGCACCGCGCGCGTCTCGCTCAAGTAATCTAGCGCGGCGCTGACCGTTTCAAAAGCCGGCACAATCGCTTCCAGCAGCCGCTTGCCAGCCTCGGTCGGCGCCACGCTTCGCGTCGTGCGGGTCAGCAGACGAACGCCGAGCCGGGTTTCCAGGGCTTTGACCGAATGGCTGAGCGCGGACGAGGACATGTCCAGCTTGACGGCAGCGCGCGTGAAGCTGCGCGCCTCCGCCACGGTCGCGAACACCGAAAGATCCGCAAACTGGTCGCGCCTCATACCTGCACGAATTTCACAAGTTCATCCCATTTTCCAGTGCTAATCGGCTCAATGATCGCGCCCAGCTAAGGGCCGCTACGGTGCCGCCCGCATTGGGGTGGCCGGCGGTCTTCGGTCTTTGTCGTCGGCGCGCCGGCCTGCTTCCGCAATGTCCGGTGCGCATCGAGCACAAGGGAGAAAACGAATTGGGCAAGCTGGACGGGAAGATCACGCTGATCACGGGCGGAACCGAGGGCATGGGGTTCGCGACCGCACAGGCGTTCATAGCGGAAGGCGCGTTCGTCTTCGTCACCGGGCGCCGCCAGGCGGAAGTCAACAAGGCGGCTGCAAGCCTCGGCGAGAACGCGCGCGGCATTGCCGCCGACGCGGGCAAGGTCGCGGAAATCGACCGGATGTATGCCGAGATCATGGCCAGCAAAGGCCGCCTCGACGTCGTCTTCGCCAACGCCGGAATCTACAAGGTCGTCCCCTGGAACGAAATGACCGAGGCGGAATTCGACCGCATATTCGCAATCAATGCGCGCGGCGTCTTCTTCATCGTCCAGAAGGCGATCCCGCTGATGCCGGCCAGCGGATCCATCATCCTGAACGGATCCTTCATCGGCAGCTCGGGCACGCCGGGCATGGCGGCTTACGGCGCGAGCAAGGCCGCGGTGCGCAGCTTCGCCCGCACGTTCACCACCGAACTCGCGGGCAAGGGGCCGCGCGTCAACGTGCTTAGCCCGGGACCGATCGACACCGAGGGCTTCCGTCGCGAAACCGGCAACGATCCCGAAATCCGCAAGGCAACCATCGGCATGGTGCCGATCGGACGGATGGGCGACCCGCGCGAGATCGGCCGGGCGGCGGTGTTCCTCGCTTCCGACGACTCCAGCTTCTGCGCCGGCGCCGAGTTCTTCATCGATGGCGGCACCGCGAGCGTCTGACCCGTCGCGCGTCCGGGCACGCGCGCGTCGCGCAAACCAACGAAAGAGCAGACCCCCATGCCCTCGACCGAACAGAACATTGCCGCCGCCAGAAATTTCGTGGGTTCCGGCCCTAAGCAGCTCCACATCGGCGGAGCCTGGGTCGCGCCCCGAGCCGGCGGGTCGATGGAGGTCATCGACCCTTCCACCGAGCAGGTGCTGTGCTCGGTCGCCGAGGCCGGCGCCGAAGACATCGACGCTGCGGTGAAGGCCGCTCGCGCCGCGTTCGAGAAAGATAGCTGGGCGGAAGTGGGGCCACACGACCGGGCGCGCTTCCTGCTCAGGATCGCCAGCCTGATCGAGGCCAATCTCGAGGAGCTGGCGGCGATCTCCAGCCTGGAGATGGGCATGCCGTTCAAATCGTCCATCATGACCACGGCCCAGATGATCGACGTGTTCCAGTACTATGCCGGTTGGGCAACCAAGATCTACGGACAGACGATCCCCACCAAGGGTCCGGGGCTGGCGATGACGCTACGCGAGCCGTACGGCGTGGTGGCGGTCATCATCCCTTGGAACGGCCCGATCCTCTACACCTGCTGGAAGGTCGCGGTGGCGCTGGCGACCGGCAACACCGTTGTGCTCAAGCCCGCCGAGGATGCGCCCCTCACCTGCGTCCGCTTCGCCGAGATCATCCAGCAGGCGGAACTCCCGCCCGGCGTGTTCAACCTGGTGACCGGGCGCGGCGAGGCGCTGGGCGATAAGCTGGTCGCGCACCCCGAAATCGCCATGATCACCTTCACCGGCTCAACGGCGGTCGGGCAGCACATCATGCAGACGGCATCCAAGGGATTGAAGAAGCTCAGCCTGGAGCTCGGCGGCAAGTCCCCGCTCGTGATCTTCGCCGACGCAAACCTGGAAAATTCCATGCCGATGGCGGTCGGCGCCTTCACCCAGAACGCCGGCCAGGCGTGCACCGCGGGCACCCGCCTGTTCGTGCACGAAAGCATCTTCGAAGAAGTGGTAGGCCAACTGGTCGAAGGCGCGTCCAAGCTGAAGCTCGGCTCGCCTTTCGACGATGAAACGCAGGTCGGACCGATCATCTCCGCGAAGCAATTGAAGACCGTGACCGATTACGTCCAATCCGGCCGCGACGAAGGCGCCACGATCCGCACCGGCGGCGAAAGATTGGCTCGATCGGGCTATTTCTTCCGGCCGACCGTGGTCACCGGCGTCACGCCGGACATGAAGATCGTTCGGGAAGAGATTTTCGGCCCGGTCGGCTGCGTGACCCCCTTTTCCTCGATCGAGGACGCGCTGGCGAAGGCAAACGCCACCGAATACGGCCTGGCGGCGTCGGTCTGGACGTCAAACCTCGGGACCGCGCAGACGATGATGCGCGGGTTGAAGGCCGGCATGGTCTGGGTGAACACGCACTTCGAGCTCGACGTCGTTTCGCCGTTCGGCGGCTACAAACAGTCGGGTATCGGCCGCGAGCTGGGCGAGCAGTCGGTCCACGAGTTCATGCAGACCAAGTCCGTCCTGATGCGACCCTCGTGAACGCGTAACGGCTCAATTTCCCATGGACCTGACCTCGTTCCGCACGCTCGGCCGATCGGGCCTGGTCGTGAGCCCCTTCGCGCTGGGCACCCGGCTTCGGCTTCTCGGGCAAGCCCGCCCCGCCGGGCTGGTCTGTCGAGCGGATCGCGAGTGCCTGGGCCACCCTGATGACCCGGCTCGGCTACGAAAGATGGGTCGCGCAGGGCGGCGACTGGGGGGCGAGCGTCACCGGCCGGATCGCCGCCGCGGCACCGCTGGGGTGCACGGCCATTCATCTGAACACGGTGGATGTCGCCCCGCACCCGGCCGATGCCGACGACCAAAGCGCAGGCGCACAGCGGGTACGTGAGCGCGCCGCGCGTTACGCCTCTGAGGAGATTGATACTTGCCGATCAGCACCGGATCGAAGCGCGCCTCGCGGCCGCGCGGGATGGTCACCGACACCACGGCATCATCGGGATGCGGCGGCGCCACAGATAGCCCCCCGGCCGGCGGACCAGATGGTTGATGCCGGTCCCCACGCGGCCCTCCGTCTGGGCCCGGCGTAAGGGCGTGTGGCACCCGCGTGGGGACCGTACCCGCAGCCAGCCGGTTGGGGTCGTCCTCAGACGTTGCGGGTCAAGGGGTTGGCGGACGCGTGGCTGGGGGACCTGGATTCGAACCAAGGCTTTCCGAGTCAGAGTCGGAAGTTCTACCGCTAAACTATCCCCCACCAGCCGGGGGCGGGCAGCTAACATGCGGCCGATGCCGTAGGCAACCGCACCGCACCGCGAAGCCCGGGTGCCTTGCGCCGGCGCTTCCGCCCAAGCCAGTATCGCCGCCAATAGAAATAGGCGGCCCCGTGATGGAATACGCGGCGCTCGATCTGGGCACGAACAATTGCCGGCTGCTGGTCGGCACGCCATCCGGCGCCGGCTTCCGTGTGCTCGACAGCTTCTCCCGCATCGTCCGCCTGGGCGAAGGCCTGCAGCACAGCGGCCGCCTCAGCGAAACCGCCATGGAGCGCGCCATGCTGGCCCTGCACGCCTGCGCGCAGCGCCTCGCCCGCCGTCCGGTCCGCGCGGTGCGCGCCATCGCCACCGAAGCCTGCCGCCGGGCCGAAAACGGTTCCAGCTTCCTCGATCGCGTGCGCGCCGAGACCGGGCTCGCGTTCAGCATCATCTCCACGCGCGAGGAAGCCGAGCTGGCGCTGGAAAGCTGCGCGCCGCTGCTGGCCGGCCCCGGCCGACGCGCGCTGCTGTTCGATATCGGCGGCGGCTCCACCGAACTCGCCTGGGTGCGGCTGCAACCCGGCCGCGCCCCCGAACTCATCGGCTATGCCAGCCTGCCGGTCGGCGTCGTCACGCTCGCCGAACAATCCGGCCATCACGGGTTTTCCAGCGCCGGCTATCGCGAGATGGTGGACGACGTGATCGGCCGCCTGATCGGCTTCGAGCAGATCCATTGCATCGCCCACGAAATCCACCTGGGCGGCGTGCGGCTGCTCGGCACCAGCGGCACCGTCACCACCCTGGCCGGCGTCGCGCTCGGCCTGCCGCGCTACCACCGCCCGTCCGTCGATGGCCAGGTGCTCACCGCCGAAGCCACGCGGGAAGCCACCGCCAAGCTGCGCGCGCTGGGGCGCGATGGGCTGGCGCTGCACCCCTGCGTCGGCGCCGAGCGCGCCGATTTCGTGCTGCCCGGCTGCGCGGTGTTCTCCGCCATCCATCGGCTCTGGCCGGCCGCCAAGGTCGTGGTCGCCGATCGCGGCCTGCGCGAGGGCATGTTGCTGCGCTTGATGCGCGCGCC
>CAXUEX010000038.1:0-20651 GCA_964250215.1 uncultured Acetobacteraceae bacterium
CCGTGAACAAGATGTGCGGCAGCGGCATGAAAGCGGCGATGCTTGCGCATGATCAGTTGCTCGCCGGCACGGCCCAGGTGGTGGTCGCCGGCGGCATGGAAAGCATGACCAACGCGCCGTATCTGCTGGAACGCGCCCGCGGCGGCTACCGGCTCGGCCACGGCCGCGTGGTGGACAGCATGTTCCTCGACGGGCTGGAAGACGCTTATGACAAGGGCCGGCTGATGGGCAGCTTCGCCGAGGACACGGCGGAAAAACTGCAATTCACCCGCGCCGCCCAGGACGATTTCGCGCTCGCCTCGCTGGATCGCGCGCGGCGCGCCACCGCTTCGGGCAGTTTCAAATCCGAAATCGTCGCCATCGAGGGCGTGCTGACCGACGACGAAACCCCCACCAAAGCCAAGCCCGAGAAAATTCCCACGCTGAAACCGGCCTTTCGCAAGGACGGCACGGTGACCGCCGCCAATTCCTCCTCCATCTCCGATGGCGCCGCGGCGCTGGTCATGATGCGCCAGAGCGAAGCCGAACGGCAGGGCATCCAGCCGCTCGCCGTGGTGCGCGGCCACGCCAGCCACGCCCAGGAACCCGCCTGGTTCACCACCGCCCCGATCGGTGCAATGAAAAAGTTGTTTGAATGTACCGGCTGGAACGCGCAGGACGTCGATCTGTTCGAGATCAACGAGGCGTTCGCCGTAGTCACGATGGTGGCGATGCGCGAACTGAGTCTGCCGCACGAGAAGGTGAACGTGAACGGCGGCGCCTGCGCGCTAGGCCATCCGATCGGCGCCTCGGGCGCGCGCATCCTGGTCACGCTGCTCGCCGCATTGGAAGCGCACGGCCTGAAGCGCGGCGTCGCCTCCCTCTGCATCGGCGGCGGCGAGGCCACCGCCATGGCCGTCGAGCGCTTGCAATAAGCCGTGAACCGCAGTTCGGCACGCGCAACAGCGCCGCGCGTGCCGAACCCACGATCAAATCAGCCGTCAACCCTCATTCTGAAAACTGAAAACTGGCAACTGACAATCAGTTGCAGAGCGCGTTGCCGATCCCGCTGGTGGAGGTGCCGACCGGGCAGCCGTAGCCGGGGCCGGAGATGGTGAGGCCGACCTTTCCGTTGATGTAATCGATATCGTAGGTGCCCATCGCCCCGCTGTTGCAGAAGCTGACGGCGGTCGCGGGGCCGGCAAGCGGACACGACGAGACGGCGGTTCCCTTGTAAACCAGCGCCGTCTTCACCCGACCGGCAGGAACTTTCTGCGCGCATTTGGTGCCCGGACCGAACTGGGCCAGGCCGCCGCTCCCATTGATGTAGGCCACAGCGCCAGCCTTCAGCTTGCCCGCCTTGCAATACGCGAGCGCGTCGGCGGCGGAAACCAGGAAGCCTTCATGCGGCGCCGGCGCCGCGACCGCGGATGCGCCCGCGAACAGGGAAACGAGAGCGGCGACGGTGGAAGTACGAACGAAATTCATGAGAATCGATGACCTTCTAAGTGGGGTGGTGCGCGGACCGTATGGAGTCCGCCGGCGCCGCGCAAGCCGGTCTGCGCGCGCAATGGCGTCGCGAAACCCCTGGTCTCCGATTCGCATCCCGGCGCGCGTCAGCCACGTGTCGCTGCGGTGGAGCGGGCGCCGGCATTTCGCTCCGCCCCGCTTTCCTGCCCGTGCAGCCAGGCCGCCAATCTTTCCCACAGCACCGTTCTGGCGTGCGATCCGGCCACCATGCCCACGTGCCCAGCCCGGGGCCGCAGCACGCATGCGCCCTCGATCAGCGCCGCCAGCGAAGCGGCGCTCTCCGGCGGCACGATCCGGTCGCGCTCTGGAATGGCCACGAAGCAGGGGATACGAAGCCGCTCCGGCCGCACCGCCTCGCACAGCACCCGCCATTCGCCGCAGGCCGGCGCGTTCGCGCCATACCATTGCGCCAGCGTTTCGCGCGCCACGGGCGCGGCCAGCGGCACGCCGTCGGCCAGCCAATCCTCCACCGCCACGAACAGCAGCGCCCGGAAGCCCGCCGGATCTTGCCTCGAGAAATCCCGGTATTTCGCCGCGACGCCGCCGGGATCGAGCCGCGAGAACAGCATCTGCAACGCATCCACCGGCAACGCGCCGTGCAGCACCAGCAAGGACTCCAGCGCTGGCAGCAGCGCGGCCACCGCCTGGGCCGGCGCCGGGTCCGGTGCCCAGAAATCCCAAGGCGTGGCCAGCAGAACCAGCCGCCGCACCAGTTCCGGCCGGCGCAGCGCCGCCGCCACCGCCATCAGTCCGCCCATGCAATAACCCAGAAGATCCACAGGCTCGCCCAATGCCGCCATCGCGCGCTCCAGCCGCCCCGCCACGTAATCGGTGAGCGAAAATCCACGCTCCAGATCGCCGGGAAAGCCCCAATCCAGCAGCAACGGCCGCATTCCCTGCCCCGCCAGGAAGCGCAGCATCGAGTGCTGATCCATCAGATCCAGCACCTCCGTCCGGTTCACCAGACTGGGCACCACCAGCAAGGGCCTGCCGCCGTCAAGGCCGTAATCCAGCAGGCGCGAACTACCTTCGGCCCAGATTGCCGGGGGATCCGGCAGCCGCCGCCGATACGGGTGCCGCCGATACGCCGCTATGCCCGCCAGCAGCGCCGGATCAGCTCCGGTCGCTGGCGGCGCCGTGCCCGGCCACAGGCTCGCCAGCGGCGAGGCGAGGCCCAGGTGCAGCAGCAGCGGGCGCGGCCCCAGCCGCTGCATCGGCCCCGGTGGCCCGCCCGATTGCATCAGATCCTGCCCCCGCCAGCACGGCCCACGCCCGCGCCGCCTCGCCGCACTGCGTCGCCAACCGCGCCAGCAGTTCCTGCGTATCCCGATCCAAAGCCCGGGCGCACAACTCGCTCTGCCAGATCGTCAGCCAATCCTCGGCTACCCCGCTCGCCATCCCACATCTCCCGGCAACTACCCTGTCCAAATCCACCGCGCCTCGCGAGCATTCCCCGCAGCCCGCGTAAAACCCGCAGTTTGTGCGGCGCGGCAAGCGTGTTAAGCGCGGTACTTGCCATGCCGGGCCGCCCGATGCGCGCGGCCCAGGAGAGATCGATGACGCAGGCCACCCCATCCCCGATCGGTCCTGCCGGCACCGCCGCATCCCGAGATGCAGCTAAGTCGGGCACGGCCAAAACGGCTCCAGCCAGGAACGAAGCCGCCGAAACGGCGAACGCCGTCGTCGTGAAGAAATACGCCAATCGCCGCCTCTACAACACCGAAAGCTCCAGCTACATCACGCTCGACAATCTCGCCGAGATGGTGCGCGCCGGCCGGGATTTCGTGGTCTACGATGCCCGCACGGGTGAAGACATCACCCGCTCCGTGCTCACCCAGATCATCGTCGAGGAGGAAAGCCGCGGCCAGGCGCTGCTGCCCACGGCCTTCCTGCGCCAGCTCATCGGCTTCTACGGCGACAGCATGGGCGGGATGGTGCCGCGCTACCTCGAACAGACGATGGCCGCGATCGCGCGCCAGCAGCAGCAGGTGCGCGAGGCCATGCAGCAGACCATGGGTTCGCTGCTGCCGCCGGGGCTGGAGGAGATGCGGCGCCAGAACTTGGCCATGGTGGAGCGCGCCATGCACCTGTTCTCGCCCTTCTATCGACCGGGCGATCCGGCGGGAGCGCCTGCCCAACCGGAGGACGAGGTGGTGGCACTGCGCGAGGAGGTCGCCAGATTGCGCCAGGAACTCGCCGAGGCCGCGATTGCGCCGGTGGAAGCTACGCCGCGCCGCCGCGAAACCGCGGGTTCCTGAGATATTTTGTTTCGGCTCGTCACAATTTTGCGCGCCTGCCGAAAAAGTTACCCCACGCTGACATTTTGGGTCTAGGGTAGTCCGTCGCTTCCAGGGAGAGGATCGTGACGCAAACTATCGCGGCGCTTGCGCCGGGGGGAACGATTCCGGAACCTGAGGAGGCTCCGGAAGAGGTGAACGGCAGCGGCAGCGGTAATGGTCGCGGCAGCGCCCGGGCCAGCGACGCCGATCGTCATGTCGGCGCCCGCATCCGGGAGCGCCGGATCATGCTGGGCCTGTCGCAGCAGCAGCTCGCGCAGATGATCGGCGTCACCTATCAGCAGGCGCATAAATACGAGCGGGGGCTGAACCGTATCTCGGCCGGTCGGTTGTTCGAGATCGCCCAGGTGCTGGCGGTGCCGATCTCCTGGTTTTTCGAGGGCATGAAGGCCGAAATCGTGCCCGCCGAAATCAGCCCTCGGCAACGCATGTGCCTGGAGCTGGCGCGGAACTTCGCCATGATCGACAACGAAAAACACCAGGAAGCGCTCAGCCAGATGGCCCGCGCGCTGGCCGCCCAGGCACAGGTGGGCCTCACCTCGAACTGAGGTTTGTGGTCTGTCGTATCGCGGTCCGAACCGGCCCGGACGCGCCGCCAAGCAGCTCCAGGTGGTCCTCCGCGCCAAGCGGGGAAATGTCGTCGAAGCCGACTTGGGTTAGATGATGAAGCTCCAACGCGGCGCGTCCTCGCGCAGCCAGCCGATCACGCTGGCTGCCACCTGCACCGCCTGAACGCGGATATCGGGCACAGCCACGCATTCCCAGAACACCCCGCGCACGATCGGCCCCAACGCCCAGATCTGCGGCGCTGGCGTGCCATCTGGCCGCAGCAGGTTCAGGTCGTCGTCGGTATCGATGCCGAGGCCGTGCGCATCGAGCCGCACCAGGCCGCGCGCGATCAAGTTCTGCATCAGCCGGTCCTGCGTCCGTCCAACCGGTTCCAGCCCGCTCGCCTGGATCACGCGCTGCACGCTCATCGCGCGGATTTCGCCCGGTTCGCCGCGCGGCGAATAGCGCACGGTAACGCCGTCTGGCCCGCTTTCCACGGAGCGGATGCGGCCGCCCAACACTGCCAAGCTGCCATCGTCGAGCATCCCCTGCAGGCGTTCCGCATGCGGCGGCGCCACTCGGTGCCGGTGCACATCCCAGTAGCGCCGCGCGTGCCGCAGAAACCGCCGCCGTTCAGCCGCGGGCAATCCGCGCCACAATTCCGGCGTCACCGGCCGCAGACTGTCGATCACCGCGCGCCAGTTCACGCCCTGCTCCGAGGCCGCGAAAATTTCGCGCCGCACCCGCGCCGTGAGCGCCGCCAGTGAACCGCGCTCCTCGTTCGAGAAATCCGGCGTCGGCCAGGCGCCCACCGGCGCGTGCCGGGAAGGCAGCAATCCGCCCCGCGACATCGCCACGATCTTGCCGCGAAAGCCGCGCTGCCGCATCGAAACCGCCAAGTCCACCATCGTCAGCCCGGTGCCCACGATCAACACGGGAAGCGATCCGGAGAGCTTCGCCCATGCCTTGCGGCCCCAGGGGTTCTCGCAAACGCGCGGATCGCCGCTCTCGGCCGGCGGCAGATTGCCGTTCGCCAGTACCAAGCCACAAACCTCCAGCGTCTTGCCGCTGGCGAAATGCAGCCGGTAGCCGCCCGGATCGGGCTCGGCGTCGATCACCTCGTCCGGCATTAGCCGCAACTGCGCGTGCCCGGCACTCTCGCGCATCGCGCTGTCCAGCATGGATCGGATGTAGTGGCCATAGAGCCCGCGGCTCGCGAACAGTCCGGCCGGCGTGCGGTGCAGTCCGTCCGCGCCATCCGGCACGTTGCGTTTCAGCCACGCCTCGAAATGCAGCGGCTCTTCCTCCAGCGCGCTCATATTGCTGGCCCGCACGTTCAGCAGATGGTCGGAATCGGCGCTGGAATACGCAAGCCCACGCGCGAAATCCGGTGCCCGTTCGCACAACACCACCGGCTGGTCCCCCGGGAGCCGTCGCAGCAATTGCAGCGCCGCTGCCGTGCCCGAAAATCCCGCCCCGATCACCGCGATGGGCCGCTTGGCCGGGCCGGGCGCTGGCATCTCGCGCGCCTGGTCCTCGAACAGCAGGAACATGGCCCCGGTATCGGAAGGTTTCAGGTTGGCTTGCATTGTCTCCACTCCCGTCGAACCCGGCTCTACGCGCCGCATGGCGGAGACAACGCTAAACCAACCCGTGCGATAATCCTAGCAAAATAGTATGGAATTGGCCGAAAAATCGGAGTCCGGCTCTCCGGACGCCGATGATGCCTGACCGACGGCGAACGGCTGCGTTAATGGGCCGCCTCGTAAAACTGCTCCGCCTCCGTGCTGCCGGTAAGCGCAGTGGTGCTGCTCTGGCCGCCCGCCGCCGTGGTGGCCACCGCGTCGAACCAGCCGGTGCCCACTTCGCGCTGATGCCGGGTAGCTGTGTAGCCGTCTGCCTCGGCCGCGAATTCTGCTTGTTGCAACTCGGAGTAGGCCGCCATGCCGCGCTCCTTGTAGCCCCGCGCCAATTGGAACATCGAGTGGTTCAGGCTGTGGAACCCGGCCAGCGTCACAAACTGGAATTTGTAGCCCATCGCGCCGATCGATTTCTGGAACGAAGCAATTTTCTCGGCCGGCAGCTTCTTTTTCCAGTTGAAGCTCGGCGAGCAGTTATAGGCCAGCATCTTGCCCGGGAACTGCTTGTGGATCGCATTCGCGAACCGCTCGGCTTCTTCCAGGTTCGGCTCGCTCGTCTCCCACCACAGCAGATCGGCATACGGCGCATAGGCTAGCGAACGCGCGATCGCGTAATCCACGCCCACGCCGTCCTTGATGCGGAAAAACCCTTCCGGCGTGCGCTCGCCAGTCAGGAACGGCCGGTCGCGCTCGTCCACGTCGGTGGTGAGCAGTTGCGCCGCGTGGCTGTCGGTGCGGCAGAGCAGGATGGTTTCCACGCCCTCCACATCGGAAGCGAGCCGCGCCGCGTTCAGCGTGCGGATATGCTGCGAAATCGGCACCAGCACCTTGCCACCCAGATGGCCGCACTTCTTTTCGCTGGCGAGCTGATCCTCGAAATGCACGCCGGCCGCACCGGCCTCGATCATCGCGCGCATCAGCTCGAACGCGTTCAGCGCGCCGCCGAACCCGGCCTCGGCATCCGCCACGATCGGCGCCATCCAATATTGCCCAGTCTCGCCCTCCAGCCGGCCGATCTGGTCCGCCCGCCGCAGCGCGTTGTTGATCCGGCGCACCACCATCGGCACGGAATTCGCCGGATACAGCGATTGGTCCGGATACATCTCGCCGGCCAGATTAGCGTCCGCCGCCACCTGCCAGCCCGAGAGATAAATCGCCTTGAGCCCGGCCTTCACCTGCTGCATGGCCTGGTTGCCGGTCAGTGCGCCCAGCGTGTTCACATAGGGCTCGGTGCGCAGCAGATGCCACAGCCGCGCTGCACCCATCTCCGCCAGCGTATGGCGGATGCGGAAACTGCCTGAAAGCCGCTCCACCTCGGCCGGCGAGTAATCGCGCACGATGCCGGCAAACCGCTCCGGGTCGCGGCCGGAAGCGCCACCCATGCCTTCGGGCGCGCGGGCGGGGGAGGGATGGGTCATGTCAGGATTTCCTCGTCATCGAACTGCAAACGCCATATCGACCTTCGCAGGTGCGGAAGATAGATTCCGCACAGGGCCACCCGAAAAATATGCTGTGCAGGTTTACACAGAGTGAGGCGTAAAACGGAAAAGTCTTTACACAAATTCCCGAAATTGGCGCCCCCATGCCCCGCCCGCTGATCGGCCGCACTGTCCGCCGCCTGCGCACGGAGCAAGGACTTTCGCAGCAATCGCTCGCCCAGCGCCTCGGCATCTCGCCGAGCTACTTGAATCTCATCGAGCACGATCAGCGCAACGTCACCGCCAGCCTGCTGATCAAGCTCGCCGAAATGCTGCGCGTCGATCTCGCCGCACTCTCCGGCGCGCAGGAGCGCGAACTGGAGTTCGGCCTGCGCGAAGTCTTCGCCGATCCGCTGCTCGGTGTGGAACCTGTGCCCGACAGCGAAATCGAAGCCGCCGCCGCAAACCCCAACGCCGCGCGCGCCGTGCTCGCGCTGTATCGCGCCTGGCGTGTGGCGCGCGACGACGCCAGCGGCATCGCGCTGCCCACCGGGCGGCGAATTCTGCTGCCGAACGAGGAAGCGCGCGACGTGTTCCACGAGCGCGCCAACCACTTCCCCGATCTCGAAACCGCCGCCGACGCGATCGCGGCGGAATTGCACGCGACGCCGGCGGAGATGAATCACGCGCTCGCCGAACGCCTGCGCCGCCAGCACCAGGTGGCGGTGCGCGTGGCTCCGATGGAAGATGCGCTGCGCCGCTACGATCCCGAAACGCGCTCACTCACGCTTTCGGAACAACTACCACGGGAAAGCCGCGGCTTCCACATGGCATTCCAGGTGATGCTGCTGGAAGCGCGCGATACGGTGGAGGCGCTGCTCGCCACCATATCGCCCAGTTCGCCCGAAGCCGGCGCGCTGATCCGCATCGGCCTGCTGAATTACGGCGCAGCGTGTTTGCTGATGCCATACGCGCCGTATCTGGACGCCGCGCGCGCGCTTCGCCACGATATCGACGGGCTTTCCGCGCGCTTCGGCGTGAGCTTCGAACAGGCCGCGCAGCGCCTGTGTTCCTTGCAACGCAATGGCGCCCGCGGCGTGCCCTTCTTCTTTCTGCGCGTCGATCCCGCCGGCAATGTGAGCAAGCGTTTCTCCGCCGCCGGCTTCCCGTTCGCGCGCTTCGGCGGCAGTTGCCCGCGCTGGATCGTGCACCGCGCCTTCGCCACGCCAGGCCGGCTGCGCGTGCAGGTGGCGCAATTGCCCGACGGCGCCACGTTCCTGAGCTTCGCGCGCTGCATCGAAGGCCCCGCCGCAAGCTGGGGCGAACCGCCGCCCACCCACGTGATCGCCATGGGCTGCGATGTGGCCCACGCCGACGAGCTGGTGTACGCCGATGGTCTGAACCTGGAACATGCCGCCGTCGGCATCGGCCTCTCCTGCCGCCTGTGCGACCGCCCAAACTGCCGCAGCCGCGCCTTTCCGCCCCTGGAACATCGTCTCGCGGTGGACCCGAACCTGGCCGGCGACAGCCCATATCGCTTCGAGGCGAGGAAGTAGGCGTGGAGGAAATGATGAAGGGCGGCCCCGGGGCCGTCGCGATCTTCCTGTTCCTGCTCCCAGGCTTTCTCGGCCTCGCGGTCTTCGATCAGCTCGTCGAAGGACCGAAGCGCGAAGTGTTC
Source organism: uncultured Acetobacteraceae bacterium (assembly GCA_964250215.1). Lineage (GTDB taxonomy): Bacteria > Pseudomonadota > Alphaproteobacteria > Acetobacterales > Acetobacteraceae > DAIDJM01. Next base: position 9,092 of record CAXUEX010000038.1, read on the forward strand.
GACCGGATCATTTTTGCGCTTTCCATCACGCTGCTGAGCTCGATCGCAGTCAGCGCGTGCTTTGCATCGCCGATTATTCCGACACTGCCGATCGGTGACAAGACCGGCGTGTTCGAGGTTTTTGGCGGCTTGGTCGGCGCCTGGTTGGCAAGAACCACGGCGGCCTCCGTGCTGCTCTCCATCGCGCTCGCCGTTTTCGGCAATTACGGCCTCGCGCTCCGCATTGCTCGCGCACTCCGTCTCACCTACCGGACAAGCTCGGTCGACGTCTGGCAAGACATGTTCTACCGCTATCGCGCCTACTGGGTTCGCGTGGACTTCAAGGACAACCGCATTCTGATCGGTTGGCCGGAATACTTTTCGGCAACCGGGCAGCCCCGTGAACTCTTTCTGGCCGACGCCACCTGGTGGCTCCCGGACGCAAACAATCAACCCGCCCAGATGGACGTTTCGGGAGCAGGTGTCTATATTTCCAACTTCGACGACGTCGTTGGCATCACGTTGATGAAGTGAGGACAGGCATGGGCTACAAAATTTCCAGACCGCCGCTCGAAGGCGTTGGGGAAAAACCGACCACCCCAAAGCCGGGTCCCTATGGCGAGGTGTTGAAGGCTATAAGCGGTGAGCGCCCGACAACGCCGAAGCCTGTTGCAGGAAAGCCATCGAAGCCGGAGGAAAGTCGGAGCCGCCCGGGCCGCGACTGAACGCGCGCCCAATGCGTGCATCAAAGCCGGGCGGCAGGCGACCGGCGGGAGCAAGCCGAGCTACCACAGCCGCTTCACCCCATACGCGTCGAACGGCCGTTCGTTGGAGACCAGCCACAAATCCTCCAGCATCGCCTGCGCCACCAGCAGCCGGTCGAACGGATCCCGATGCGGGGCCGGCAGACCGCCGGCAGCCCGCGCGTGCGACAACGTAATCGCCAGCGGCACGAAAAATTCGTCCGCCAATGCGCGCGGCAGATCGTGCATCAGCGGATCCGCATCCGGCAGCCGGCCCAGGCGGTGCTTCGTCGCCAGCTCCCACACGGAGGCCGCGCTGACGAACACCTCGCCTTCCTCGATGGCGCCATACGCCTTGCGACTCAGCCGCGCATCATCCAGCAGCCACCAGATCAGCGCATGCGTGTCCAACAACAGCCGCACCGGTCACTGACCCCAGAGATCGAGCTCCTCATCCGGCAGCGGATCGAAAAACGAATCATCAACCGTGATCTTCCCCTTCATCGACCCCGGCGTCCGCCGCGGCGCCGCCGGCTTCAGCGGCACCAGCCGCGCCACCGGATCCTTGCCACGCGCCAGGATGATCTCCTCCCCCGCTTCCGCCCGCGCCAGCAGGTCGGAAAGGTTGGTCTTCGCCGCGTGCACCGTCACGATGGCCATGGCCCAAACCCTCATGTTAGCTAACCAAACTTAGCTAACCCCCCGCCCCGATCAAGCCCGTCACACTCGCCCCACGGAGCCCCATGGAACAGCTCGCAACTGCCAACGGCATCCAGCTCTGCCACGAAACCTTTGGCGATCCCAAGAACCCACCGCTCCTGCTCATCATGGGCCTCGGTTGCCAGATGATCCTATGGGACGACGATTTCTGCGCCCAGCTCTCCGAGCGCGGCTATTTCGTGATCCGTTTTGATAACCGCGACGTCGGCCATTCCACATGGATCGACATCCCGCCGCCGCCGATCGATCTCGCGTCGCTGTTCATGGCCGCCATTCAGGGCAAGCCGATCCCGGGCCCCTATGCGCTCCGCGACATGGCGGCGGACGCCGTCGGGCTGCTCGATGCGCTCGGCATCGAAACGGCGCATGTGGCCGGCGTCTCGATGGGCGGCATGATCGGGCAGGAACTGGCCATCCACCACGCGGGCCGGTTGCGCAGCCTGGTCTCCATCATGTCCAGCACCGGCGCCCCCGGCCTGCCCGGCCCCACGCCGGAGGCCGGCGCCGTGCTCATGGCGCCGCCGCCGCGCGACCGCGCCGAGTTCATCGCCAATTTTCAGACCGCCTGGCGCGTGCTGCGTGCCGGCAGCTTCCCGGAAGACGAGGCACACGACGCCGACCGCGCCGCGAGGCTCTGGGATCGCGGCATCAACCCCGCCGGCACCGCGCGGCAATTGCTGGCGATCTTCAAATCCGGGGACCGCACCGCCGCGCTTGGCCGCGTGCGCACGCCCACGCTGGTTGTGCACGGCGCGCCCGATCCGCTGGTGCCCATCGCGGCCGGCCGGGCCACCGCCGCGGCCATTCCGGGCGCCCAAATGCTAGAAATTCCCCGCATGGGCCATGCGCTGCCGATCGAACTCTGGCCGCGGGTGATCGGCGCCATCGCTGGGCATTGCCGGTGATCCAGATCGCGTGAATGATCACGGCGTCATCCTATCGGGGCGCCTTTATGGAAATGCTGATCCTCGCCGCGATGATTTGGCTGATCATCCATATCGGCGTGTCCGGAACCCACGCGCGGGAGGTTCTGGTGGGCCGCTGGGGCCAACCTCGGTTCATGGGCTACTATTCCGGCGCGTCCGTAGTCTCGATCGTGCTGCTGGTGATCGCCTATCGCGCGTCCGGCAGCCCGACGCTTTGGGTGCCCTGGCACTGGCTGCAATATCTCTGCATCGCCGCCATGCTGCCCGCCGCAATCCTGTTCGTCGGCTCGGTTGCCGGCCCGAATCCCACCGCGGCGGGCCAGAACGCGGCGCTCGGCCAGCCCGTGCACGGCATCCAGCGCATCACGCGTCATCCCATGCTCGTGGCCTTCACCATCTGGGCCGTGGTTCACCTGCTGTCGAACGGCGACTTCGCCTCGTGGGTGTTTTTCGGCACCTTTGCCGCCACCACGCTGGCCGGAATGCCGTCGATCGACCGCAAGCTGGCGGAGCGCGATCCCGAAAACTGGCGCCGCCTGGCCGCCAGCACCTCCATCGTTCCGGGCGCTGCCATCTGGCAGGGCCGCAATCGCCTGATCCTGGTTGAAATTTCGCCGATTGTCTGGGGCGGCGGCGCGCTGCTGTGGATCGTCTTGATCCTGCTCCACCCCCTCCTGATCGGAGTCCCAGTCTGGCCGAGATAGAAAAGCAGCCCTCCAACCTTTCAAAACGAAGGTTTTTTGGTTCTTTTTTTCAAAAAAGAACACTTTCTTGCTTCCAAGAGACGTGAACCAAGTTTCATGGTGCGGCGCAGCAAAAGCCCTTGCGCCCTGCTTTCCCGTCCCCTAGTTAAAGGGCGACGGCGCGCTTAGGCCCGCCGTCTTCTTGGACGTTTCCTCCCTAAACTTGGCGGCCGAAAGGCCGCCATTTTTTTTGCCGCCATTCTTTTTGCCGGGGGCCTGTGGCACGCTCCCTGACCAGGTAGAGGGTGGCGCGCCGTGCGGCTCAAAGGGATCGACGCGAGTTTTCTATATGCCGAGACGCCGGAGACGCCGATGCATGTCGCCGGCTACACGTTGTTCGACGTGCCGCCGCCGCAGCGCGGCCGGTTCTATGAGGCGTATCGCGAGTTCCTCGCCACCAGGATCGACATCGCGCCGCTGTTCACGCGCAAGCTGAAGCCCACTCCGCTCAACCTGGACCACCCTTCCTGGGTGGCGGACGACGCCTTCGATCTCGATTTCCATCTCCGCGGCATCGTGCTGCCCGCGCCCGGAACGGCGGCGCAGATGGAGGAGACGATCGGCCGGCTGCATGGCGAACTGCTCGATCGCTCCCGCCCGCTCTGGCAATTCACGATCATCGAGGGCCTGGCCGACGGCCGGGCCGCGCTCTATTCGAAAGTGCACCATGCGGCGCTCGATGGCGGGGCCGGCATGGTGCTGACCAAGGCGATGTATGACGTCACGCCGCAGCCGCGCAGCCGTGCCGCCCTCGGCGAGCTGCGCCGCCCGCCGCCCGCCGCGCCGGCGCCGGAAGCCCCCGATCTGCTGGGCGGCGTGCGCGACCTCTATCTCAACTCGCTGCGTCAGCAGGTGGAGGCGCTGCGCAAGCTGCCCGATCTGCTGAAGGCCGTGAACAACGTGCTGCTGCCGAAACTGCCGGAGCAGGATGCGAAGCTCGCCGACCTCGTTCCGGTGCAGTCGCTATCCCGTTTGCCGAGTCCGGCGGCGCCGCGCACGCCGTTCAATGTGCAGATCAGCGGCGAGCGTGCCTATGCCGCCCGCGCGCTGCCGCTGGCCACGGCCAAGCGCCTTACGAAAGCCACCGGCACGAAGATGAACGACGTGGTGATGGCGATTTGCGCCGGCGCGCTGCGCCGATATCTTCAGGACCATGCGGCACTCCCCAAGCGCCCGCTCACCGCCTTTGTTCCCGTCTCGCTGCGCGAACTCGGCAATACCGAAATGAACAATCAGGTCGCCGGCATGATTTGCGGGCTGGCCACGCATATCGAGGAACCGCTCGGGCGGCTGCACGAGATCGCCCGCGGCGCGCAGAGTGCGAAATCGCTCACCGCCGACATCAAGGATGCGATGCCGCAGGATTACGCCTTCATCGGCGCCCCGCTGCTGCTCAGCGCGCTGGCCAGACTGTATGGGCGTTCGGGCGCCGCGAACTGGGTGGGCAGCCCGGTGAACGTGGTGATTTCCAACGTGCAGGGGCCGCCCGTGCCGCTGTTCTGCGGCGAGGCGCGCGTCACTGGCCTGTATCCCATTTCGATCCCGGCGCATGGCAACGCGCTGAATTTTACCGTGCAGAGCTACTGCGCCGAGCTCGATTTCGGCCTCACCGCCGATCGGCGCGCGGTGCCCGATCTGCCGGTGCTCGCGGATTATCTGGCGCCGTCGCTTGAGGAATTGGTGCAAGCCGCCGGTTTGCCCGCGGAAATTCCCGCCGCTCCCGCACCGGAACCTGTCGATGAACGCGTGGTGAAGATCCGCGCGCCGAAGCGCCGCGCCGCGAGTGCCGCCACATGACACCCGAGGGCCAGGGCGCCATCGCGCCGGCAACCATCGCCATTCCCATGCCGGCGCGCCTGCCGGTGATCGGCAACCTGCACCAGATCCCGCGCAGCCGCGTGATGCAGCACATGGTGCAGGTGGCGCGCGCGCACGATGGCATCGTGCAGCTCGATTTCGGCGGCCGCATCGGCATCCTGGTTTCGTCGGCGGAACTGGCGGCGGAGCTCTGCGACGAACGCCGTTTCCGCAAGGTTCTCGGCGCCGGGCTCTATAAAGTGCGCGATTTCGGCGGCGATGGGCTGTTCACCGCGTTCGGTGACGAGCCGAACTGGGCCAAGGCGCACCGTGTGCTCATGCCCGCCTTCTCGCTGCGCGCCATGAAGGGCTATTTCCCGGTCATGCTCGAAGTGGCCGAGCAGCTCGTGGCCAAATGGCGTATCCAGGAAGGCCGCGACGTCCTGCTGGCCGACGACATGACGCGGCTCACGCTGGATACCATTTCGCTCGCCGGCTTCGATTACCGTTTCAATTCCTTCGCCACCGAGCGGCTGCACCCGTTCCTCGCCAGCATGACGCGCGGGCTCGAGGAGGCGCTGGCGGTGCTCACGCGGCTGCCGGTGCTGAAGAACATCCCCAGCCCCAAACGCGAGCAGCAATACGCGGCCGACGTGCAGGCGATGTTCGATCTGGTGGATGAGGTGATCCGCGAACGCCGGGCGCATCCGCAACCCGGCAACGATCTGCTCAACCTGATGCTCACCGCCGTCGATCCGGAAACCAAGACCACGCTCGACGACGTGAACATCCGTTTCCAGATCATCACTTTTCTCATCGCCGGCCACGAGACCACCAGCGGCCTGCTGACCTTCGCGATCTACCTGCTGCTGCGCCACCCGGCCGTGCTGGCGCAGGCCTACGCCGAGGTGGACCGCGTGCTGCCCGATGGCCACACGCCGGAATACGCCGATCTCGCACAGCTCTCCGTGATCGACCGCGTGCTCAAGGAAACCCAGCGCCTCTGGCCCACCGCGCCGGCAATCACGGTGGGCGCCTATGAGGATACGGTGATCGGCGGCCGTTACGCCATCAAGAAGGATTATCCCACGGTGCTGCTGATCGCGGCGCTGCACCGTGATCCGAAAGCCTGGGAGAACCCGGACGCCTTCGACATCGACCGCTTCCTGCCCGAACACGAAGCCGAACTTCACCCACATGCCTACAAACCTTTCGGCAACGGCGTGCGCGCCTGCATCGGCCGGCAGTTCGCGCTGACCGAAGCCAAACTGGCGCTGGCCATCGTGCTGCAGAATTTCGCGCTCAGCGATCCGCACGATTACCGGCTGCGCGTGAAGGAAACGCTCACGCTGAAACCCGACGATCTGCGCATCCGCGCGCGCCTGCGCCGGCCGCACGAACGCCTGCGCCCGGCCGAGCCCCGCGCCGCATCGCCGCAGCCGACCGATGCCGCGTCGAAAATGCGCCCCGCCGAAGCTCGAGGCGCACTCGCGGTGCTCTATGGCACCAGCCTCGGCACCTGCCGCGAAATCGCCGAGCAGATTGCCGAACGCGCCGGCGATATCGGCTACGATACCGCAACAATCCCGCTCGACGACGCCTTGGCAAGCCTGCCCGAGGCTGGCACGCTCATTGCCGTCACCTCCACCTACAACGGCCGCGCGCCAGACAATGCGGCCAAGCTGGAAGCCGCGATGGACGCGCGCCAGTCGCTGCCGGCGCGCACGGCCGACCTGCGGTATGCGGTGTTCGGCTGCGGCAACACGCAGTGGCGCGACACCTACCAGGCCTTTCCGAAACGCGTGCAAGCCGCACTCGCCGCCACGGGTGCCGCCCTTCTGCTGGAACGCGGCGAAGCGGATGCCGACGGCGATTTCGACGGCGCGCTCACCGCTTGGACCACGCGGCTGTTCGCACTGCTCGGCGAGAGCCGCCCGGCCGCCCCGCCGAAGCTTGTCGCCAAAATGGTCGATGCGCAGGCCGTGCGCGGCACCGTGCTGCCGGAAAATGCGGCCGCCTTCGAAGTAATATCGAATACGGAACTGGTGCACGACGCCGCTGGCCTGTGGGACCACAGCACGGAGGCGCCCCGCGGCCCGGTGCGCCACATTGCGCTTCGCCTGCCCGCGGGGGTGGCCTACGAAACCGGCGATCATTTCGCGATCTACGCGCGCAACCGCCCGGAACTCGTCGCCGCGGCCGCCGCGCGCTTCGGCGTGGTGCCGGATCAGGTGATCGTGCTGGAGGGGCAGGGGCGCAGCGTGCGGCATCTGCCGATCGGCCAGCCACTCACGGTCCGCCACCTGCTCGGCGATTTCCTGGAACTTCAGGATCCGGCCACGCGCGCTGATCTGCGCACGCTCAGCGCCCACACCGCCTGCCCAGATACGCGGACGAAACTAACCGCGTTGGCCGAAGGCGAAGATTTCCAGGTGCTCGTGGCCGGCAAGCGGCTCACGCTGCTCGACATGCTGGAAGCCCACCCCGCCGTGGAACTGCCGCTCGAAAGCTTCATGGCCCTCTGCGCGCCGGCGCGGCCCCGCTTCTATTCGATCTCCTCCTCGCCCCTCGCCGAACCCCGCCAAGCCACGCTCACGGTCGGCACGCTCGATGCGCCCGCCTGGTCCGGCATCGGCCAGTATCGCGGCGTCGCCTCCTCGTATCTCATGGGCGTGCAACCGGGCGAAACGGTGCTCGGCTATGTCCGCCGCCCGAACCCGCCCTTCGCGCCGCCCGCCGATCCGCGCGTGCCCATGCTGCTCATCGGCCCCGGCACCGGCATCTCCCCGTTCCGCGGCTTCCTGCAGCAGCGTGCGATCCTACGCGAACGCGGCGAAGCCACCGGCCAAACATTGCTGTTCACCGGCTGCCGCCATCCGGACCACGATTTTCTGTATCGCGACGAGCTCGCCACGTGGCAGGCGCAGGGGTTGATCGATCTGCGCGTCGCCTTCTCCAGCCTCGCCGGCCATCCGCACCGGTTCGTGCAGGATGCCATGCGCGATGCGGCGGATGCGATCTGGCAGATCATCGAAGCCGGGGCGGTGATCTATGTGTGCGGCGACGGCCGCTTCATGGCGCCCGCGGTGCGCGCCGCGCTGATCGCGATCTGCCAGCAGAAACAGGGTTTCTCGCATGAAGCCGCTTCCGCCTGGCTGGAAGCCAAGATCGAGCGGGGCGAGTACCGGCAGGACGTGTTCGGGAGTTGAAATGATCGAACGCCCCCGATGATTACGCGAATCTGGCGCGGCTGGACCACGCCGGAGCAGGCGGATGCCTACCGCGATATTGTTCTGGGGCAGGTGATACCCGCCATCGAGGCCCGGCGCATCGACGGCTTCCTGCATATCGATGTTCTTCGCGCCTTGCCAGCAACCGGCGCAGGCACCGACATCGAGTTCATGACCATCATGCATTTCCGCGACATTGAAGCCGTGCGAGCCTTCGCCGGTGAGGATTGGACGCACAGCCATGTTCCCGCCGCCGCCCGTCAGGTGCTGCTGCGCTATGACGAAAGGGCGGCGCATTTCGAGGTCCTCGACCGGCGGCCGCAGGGCCCCGAGAGGTCGACGGGATCGTGAACCAGCGTCGCATCGGCCCACCGCCGCACCTTCCGCTTGTATTTTCCTCGCAGCCGACGTAGATCGACGGTTCACCTATAGTCTCCATCGTTTTTTGGGGGGTGGCCTTCGCGGGCCGCCTTTTCGGCATTGGCAGAGGATTTGCCGCACGCTACCGGGCTGGAAGCCCGCATCGCCGCCACCGTCGCGCCCACGCTCGTCGGCATGGGCTACGATCTTGTGCGCGTGGCGGTCCTCGGCCGCGACAAACCCACCGTGCAGATCATGGCCGACCGCGCCGATGGCAGCCCGATCGGCGTCGAAGATTGCGAGAAGATCAGCGTGGCGCTCGGCGCCGTGCTCGACGTGGACAATCCCATTCCCGGCGCATGGACGCTGGAAGTGAGTTCCGCCGGCATCGACCGGCCGCTAACCCGCATGCGGGATTGGGAGCGGTTCGCCGGCCATCGCGCGCGCGCGGAGGTGATCGCGCCGGTGGATGGCCGCAAGCGGTTTGCCGGTATGGTGCTGGGCGCAGCCGACGGCTACGCGCGGATGCGGCTCGACGACGGCACCGAAGTCAAACTGCCGCTCGCCGACCTGCGCCGGGCGCGGCTGGTGCTCACCGATGAATTGATCGCCGCGACGCAAGGGAAGCCGCATTGACCGGGGAGCCCCGCGCCCCGGCCGTAACCAACATCCGGCCTTAACCAACAGAGGCAACGCCATGGACACCGCCGTCTCCCGCCCCGAACTCCTGCTCGTCGCCGACGCCGTCGCGCGCGAGAAATCGATCGACCGCGAAGAAGTGCTGGAGGCCATGGAACAGGCCATCCAGAAAGCCGGCCGCGCGAAATACGGTGCCGAGAAGGACATTCGCGCCACGATCGACCGCCGCACCGGCGATGTGCGGCTCTCGCGCTGGACGGAACTTGTCGAGGCGGTGGAGAACGAGGAAACGCAGATCCTCGTCAACATCGCAAAAAAGTTCCGACCCGATTTGAATTTGGGCGAATTCATCGTCGATCCGCTGCCGCCGATCGATTTCGGCCGCATCGCGGCGCAGACCGCCAAGCAGGTGATCGTGCAGCGCGTGCGCGAATACGAACGCAAGCGGCAGTTCGAGGAGTTCAAGGATCGGGTGGGCGAGATCATCAACGGCGTGGTCAAGCGCACCGAATACGGCAACCTGATGGTGGAACTCGGCCGCTCCGAAGCGCTGCTGCGCCGCGACGAGCTGATCCCGCGCGAGAGCTTCCGCAACGGCGACCGGGTGCGGGCCTATATTTACGATGTGCGGGAGGAACCGCGCGGCCCGCAGATTTTCCTCAGCCGCACGCACCCGACATTCCTGGCAAAGCTGTTCGCGCAGGAAGTGCCGGAGATTTATGATGGCATCATCGAAATCAAGGCGGTGGCGCGCGATCCCGGCAGCCGCGCCAAGATGGCCGTGATCAGCCGCGACCATTCGATCGACCCGGTGGGCGCCTGCGTCGGCATGCGCGGCAGCCGTGTGCAGGCGGTGGTGCAGGAGCTGCAGGGCGAAAAGATCGATATCATTCCCTGGTCGCCACAATCGGCCACCTTCGTGGTGAACGCGCTGGCGCCGGCCGAAGTGACCAAGGTGGTGATGGACGAGGAAGCCGGCCGCGTGGAAGTGGTGGTGCCCGACGAACAGCTCAGCCTCGCCATCGGCCGCCGCGGCCAGAACGTGCGCCTGGCCAGCCAGCTCACGCGCTGGGACATCGACATCCTCACCGAAGCCGAGGAGAGCGAACGCCGCCAGGAGGAGTTCCGCCGCCGCACCGGCCTGTTCGTCGAGGCGCTCGACGTGGACGACGTGATCGCCGGCCTGCTCGTCACCGAAGGCTTCAATACGATCGAAGAACTTGCCTATACGCCGCGCGACGAGCTTGCCGACATCGAAGGCTTCGACGAAAACGTCGCCGATCAGCTCATCGCGCGCGCCGAGGCGTTCCTGATCCGGCGCGACGAAGCGCTTAACGAAAAACGTATCGCGCTCGGTGTCACCGACGACGTCGCTGCGTTCGAGATATTCACGCCGCAATTGCTGGTCACGCTCGGCGAAAAGGGCGTGAAGACACTCGACGATCTCGCCGATCTCGCAGGCGACGAGCTGGTGGAAATTGTCGGCCAGGAAGCCGTGGACGAAGCCGCCGCCAACGAAATTGTCATGGCCGCGCGCGCGCACTGGTTCGAAAACGAGGGCGAGGCCGCAACGCCGCCGGCGGAGGCTTGAGACGCCAGAAGCCGCGCCCCATGTGGAGGAGGAAGCCGGCCCGCTCCGTCGTTGCTTGATCACGCGCGATCAGGGAGCGCGTGCACGCATGATGCGTTTCGTGCTCTCGCCCGACCGTCACGTGGTTCCGGATTTCGCCGCCCGGCTGCCTGGCCGGGGAATGTGGTTGAGCGCGCGGGCCGATGTGATAGAAACCGCCCGGGCCCGGGGCCAGTTGACGCGGGCTTTCGCCCGCGCGGCGAAAGGTCCGGTGGTCGTGGCGCCGGATCTGCTGGCGGTGCTGGAAGCGGGGCTCATTCGCCGCGTGGTCGAAACCCTGGGGCTTGCGCGCCGGGCCGGCCAGGCGGTCGCGGGTTTTGCCAAGGCACGCGAAGCGCTGCTGGCTGGCCGCGCCGGCCTGGTGCTGCAGGCCAGCGATGGCAGCGTGGACGAACGGCGCCGGCTGCTGTCCGGCGCGCGCGATGTGCAGGTGGCCTGGCCACTGGAAGCCGCCGCGCTGGGCGCGATATTCGGCCGCGACCACGCGGTGCATGTGGCGGTGGCGCCAGGCCGGTTGGCCGAGGCGCTGGAAGACGAGATCTATCGCCTGGCCGATGAAGGCGGGTGAATGAGCGAAGGCAACGACACCGAAACGCGAGGCGACGGCCAGGAGCCAAAGGCACGGCTGTCGCTGCGCCCGGCCGGAAGGCTGGAGATCGGCCGCACCGTCGATGCGGGATCGGTGAAGCAGAGTTTCTCCCACGGCCGCACGAAAACCGTGCAGGTGGAAGTGCGCAAGAAACGCACCGGTGCTCCGGCGCCCGCCGGTCCCGCTGCGCCCGCGGCCACCGCC
>CAXUEX010000039.1:0-20609 GCA_964250215.1 uncultured Acetobacteraceae bacterium
CCGCGAGCGGGGCCGCCGAATAATGGCCGGATCGGTGCCGGAACGGGCCGACATGCCGCCGGCGGCGATCATCGGCATCGGCGCCCTGCTCGCGCTCTCGATCGCCGCCGCCGCCATCGGCCGCCATACCTCGCATGGCGCGCCACAACCCGCCCCGCCGATCGCCAGCCGGCTGCTGCGCTTCGCCGATCTGCCCGATGGCCGCGTCGGCGTCACCGATGCGGCCACCGGCGGCACGGTTGCCATTCTGGCGCGCGAGAAGGACAGTTTCATTCGCGCAACGGTGCGCGACATGACGATCAGCCGCCGGCTCGTGGGGCAGCGCGTCGGCGCGCCGTTCCAGCTCACCGCCTGGGAAGATGGCCGGCTCACGCTCACCGACGTGGCGAATGGCCGCGCGCTGGAACTGGAAGCCTTCGGGCCGACGAATGAAGGCGCGTTCGCCCGGCTGCTCACCGCCGAGGAGACGCAGCAATGACCGCCCGCAGTTTCGACGTGCCCTGCCTGCTGGATATCGAAGTCACGCCCGAAAGCGTGCACGCCCACGCCGTGCCCGAGGGCGTGGTGCTGCGGCCGGGCGATACCGTGGTGGTGCACGGCGTGCCGCCGCACATCGATTTCGGCGACAAGCTCACGCTGGCCTGCACCGCCACCATCACCCGCGCCGGCTGGCTCACCCGCCAGGTCACGCGGCTTGCGGCGATCTTCGAAATCACCGAACTCTATGAAGTCAGCTTCGCACCGATGGAGGCCTGAGATGAACGCAATCTCGCCGAAGCCCGTCAACGATTCCACGGAAGAAGCGAAAACCGACACGCTGCTCAACCCGCGCTTCTACACCACGGATTTCGCCGCGCTGGAGAAGATCGACGTGAGCTCCGTGCGCCCCGAATGGGATGCGCTGATGGCCGAGTTCGCGCGTGACGAAAACCGCGGCCATTTCGTCCGCAACGAAGCCTTCGACGGTCTGGACGTGAGCAAATTGCCGCCCGCCCTCTATGCCGAGTTCCTGCACTTCCTGGTCAGCTCCGTCACCGCCGAGTTCTCCGGCTGCGTGCTATACAGCGAAATTAAGAAGCGCCTCGACAACCCCGATCTGAAGCAGCTTTTCACCTACATGAGCCGCGACGAAGCGCGCCACGCCGGGTTCATCAACGAAACGCTGCGCGATTTCGGCCGCAACGTGAATTTGGGCTATCTCGCGCGGGCTAAGAAATACAAATACTTCTCGCCGAAATTCATCTTCTACGCCACCTACCTTTCGGAAAAGATCGGCTATGCCCGCTACATCGCCATCTTCCGCCAGCTCGAACGCCATCCGGAAAACCGCTTCCACCCGATTTTCCTGTGGTTCCGCGAGTGGTGCAACGACGAATTCCGCCACGGCGAGGCCTTCGCGCTGCTGATGCGCGCCAACCCTGCCCTGCTTTCCGGCGTCAACCGCGCCTGGATCAAGTTCTTCCAGCTCGCCGTGTATGCCACGATGTATGTGCGCGACCACGCGCGGCCGGAATTTCACGCCGCCATCGGCATCGATCCCACGGATTACGATTTCCAGGTGTTCCGCATCACCGCCGAAATCAGCAAGCAGGTGTTTCCGGTCACGCTCGATCTCGATCGCCCGGAATTCCGCGCCGGCCTCGATCGGCTCGCCGATCTCACGCAGCGCACCAACGCCAGCCGCAATCCGCTCCGCCGCAACTGGCTGCGCGCGCAGGCAGCCGCCACCTTCCTGCGCCTGCTCGCGCTGCCCGGCCACAGCGCGGCGCTGCCCGCCGATATCCGCCTCTCCCCCGCTTGGTGATGCCGCGCGCATGAACACCTATCTGCTCCCGGCGCTGTTCGCGTTGTTCGTCTGGTGGTTCTCCACCGGCGCGATCATCTATCTCGACAACCTGCCGCGGCGCACCTTCCGCTACAGCATGGCCGGCGCCAGTCTTGTTTCGCTCGTGGCACTGATCCTGCTGGCCCGCACGGTGCACGACACCTCGCTCGCCGGCGCCTATCTCGCCTTCGCCTGCGGCGTGTTCGCCTGGGGCTGGCAGGAAATCAGCTTCTACATGGGCTACGTCACCGGCCCGCGCTCGCAGCCCTGCCCCGAGGATTGCCGCGGCTGGCGGCATTTCGGCCACGCGATCGAAACCAGCCTGTATCACGAGCTGGCCATCATCATCGCCGCCGCGATCGTGGCCATGATCTCCTGGAACCAGCCGAACCAGGTGGGGCTCTACACCTTCCTGGTGCTGTGGTGGATGCACCAGAGCGCCAAGCTCAACGTATTCCTGGGCGTGCGCAACCTCAATGAGGAGTTCCTGCCCGAACACCTCACCTTCCTGAAGGGCTTCCTGACCAAGAAGCCGATGAACCTGCTGTTCCCGGTTTCCATCACGCTCTCCACCATCGTGGCCGTGCTGATGATCCAGCACGCCGCCGCGCCCGGCATCTCCGCCGCCGCGCGCGCCGGCGCCGTGTTCGTCGCCAGCATCATGGCGCTGGCCATCGTGGAACACTGGCTGCTCGTGCTGCCGCTGCCCGGCCAGAAACTCTGGAGCTGGGCGCTGGCCAGCCGCCGCATTCGCCATGCCTTCGGCGTCGATGTGGTGGCCGGCTTCCTGGGTGCCGGCAAAACCACCTATATGCGCCGCCTGCTCGCCGGCGCTGGGCACGAGGGCGGCCGCACCATCGTGCTGGTGAACGATTTCGCCGCGGTCGGCATCGATGGCTCGCTGCTCGCCGGCCAGGGCGCCGAGGTGGTGGAACTGCCGAACGGCTGCATCTGCTGCACCCTGAAATCCGATCTCGCCCGGCAATTGCAGGAAGCCGTCGCCCGCTTCGCGCCGCAGCGCGTGCTGATCGAGCCCTCGGGCGTGGCCGACCTGGCCGCGCTGCTCGCGGTGCTGCACGGCCCCGATCTCGCGCCGCTGCTGCGCAGCATCTCGGTCACCACCATCCTTGACGGGGGCGCCTTCCTGGCCGATTTCGCCCGCATGGGCAGCCATCTGGAGGCGCAGGTGCGGCTCGCCGACCGCATCGTGGTGAACAAGGCCGATCTGGTCTCGCCGGCCGCGCTCCGCACCGTGTTCGATACCGTGCGCGGCCTGAACCCGGCGGCCGAGATCGCCCCGGCCCGCTTCGGCCTGATCGACGTGAAGGCGGCGCCGCAACCCGACGCCACGGAGCCGGAAGCGCAGGCGCCCGAGCCACACGCCCACGATCACGATCATCATAACCACGCGGCGCTCGGCCTATCCTCCTGGAGCGCGTCGCTCGCGGCCGCTTGCGATGCCGACCGGCTGCAGCATTTGCTGGGCCGCGTCATCGCCGGCGGCTTCGGCGAGGTAGAGCGCGTGAAGGGCGTGGCGCGGGCCGATGGCGGCTGGATCCGCTTCGATGTCGCCGGCGGCCGCTACAGCATGGCTGCGTTCTCGCCGCCGAACGAAGAAAGCCCCCGGGTGGTCGCGATCGGCCGCCACGTGGACGAAACCGGACTTACCGCGGCCTTTGCCGCTTGTGCCGCCTGACGGGGAGACCGACCATGGATTTCGAAACCTTCTTCCAGAGCGAGCTCGACCGCCTGCGCGCTGAAGGACGCTACCGCGTGTTCGCCGACCTGGAACGCCAGGCCGGCCACTTCCCCAACGCCACGCACATGAACGGCAAGCAGCGCCGCCAGGTCACCGTCTGGTGCTCCAACGACTATCTCGGCATGGGCCAGCACCCCGCCGTGCTCGCCGCCATGCACGAGGCGATCGACCGCTGCGGCGCCGGCGCCGGCGGCACGCGCAACATTTCGGGCACGAACCATTACCACGTGATGCTGGAAACCGAGCTGGCCGATCTGCACCACAAGGAAGCCGCCCTGCTCTTCACCTCCGGCTACGTCTCGAACTGGGCCTCGCTCGCCACGCTCGCGCACAAAATCCCGAATTGCGTCGTGTTCTCCGATGCCTCCAACCACGCCTCCATGATCGAGGGCATCCGCCACAGCCGCGCCGAATGCCGCATCTTCGCGCACAACGATGTCGCCGATCTGCGCGCCAAGCTCGCCGAACTGCCGCGTGAACAGCCGAAGCTGATCGTGTTCGAGTCCGTCTATTCCATGGATGGCGACATCGCGCCGATCGCCGACATCTGCGACGCGGCCGAGGAATTCGGCGCCATGACCTATCTGGATGAAGTGCACGCGGTGGGCCTGTACGGCCCGCGCGGCGGCGGCATCGCCGAACGTGAAAACCTGATGCACCGCCTCACCGTGATCGAAGGCACGCTCGCGAAAGGCTTCGGCGTCATCGGCGGCTACATCGCCGGCTCCGCCGCGCTCTGCGATTTCGTGCGCAGCTTCGCCAGCGGCTTCATCTTCACCACCGCCCTGCCGCCTTCCGTCGCGGCCGGCGCCGCCGCCAGCATCAAGCACCTCAAACACAGCAACGCCGAACGCGCCGACCAGCAAGCGCGCGTCACCGATGTGCGCGCCAGGCTCGATGGCATCGGCATTCCGCACATGCCGAACCCGAGCCACATCATCCCGGTGATGGTGAACGATGCTGCGCTCTGCAAACGCCTGTCCGACATGCTGCTCACCGAGCACGCGGTTTATGTGCAGCCGATCAACTACCCGACTGTCGCTGTCGGCACCGAACGGCTGCGCCTCACCCCCTCTCCGCTGCACACCGAGGCGGATATCGACCACCTGATCGACGCCTTGGACGCGGTATGGACCGAACTCGGCCTGGCCCGCATCGCCGCCAACCGCAATGTGCCGGAAGCCGACGAAAGCGCCCCGGGCATGGTGCCCAGGGCCGTGGCAGCGCCGGCCGCCTGAACGCCCAGCAAGCCTCGGCGGCGGGCCAGCCCCGCCACTTCCCCTTTCGCGGATCGGGCCGACATGCCAAGAGCGTTTGTTCGCCACGTGAAGGGATGTCCCGAGAATGAAGCTCAGCCTGCTCGCCCTTGCCTGCGCCGCGGTCCCGGCCCTGGCTTTCGCCGATCCGCAGCCCTGGGAAGGTGGCGACCCTGCCGCCGGCAAGGTGGTGTCGATGAAATGCCAGCTCTGCCACTACCTGGAACCGAACAAGGTGAAGCTCGGCCCGCCGCTCTGGGGCGTGGTCGGCCGCAAATCCGGCAGCGTGCCCGGCTATCCCTATTCCACCGCCATGAAGAATTACGACCACGTCTGGACGCCGGAAAACCTGTTCGTCTATCTCGAACACCCGCAGAAAGTGGTGGTCGGCACGAAAATGTCCTTCGCCGGCCTGCCGTCGGAAACCGACCGCAAGAACGTCATCGCGTATCTCGAAACCCTGAAGTGATCGCCAATTCCGCCACCTGAAAATGCTTGATTCTCCCCCGCGAAAAGCGGGGGAGTTGGCGACGCAGCCGACGGTGGGGGCGCGTGCCCCAAACCCCGTCCCGCTCTAATCGCCCACAGCAGCCTCAGGCGAGCCACCGCCTTCCTCCGTTGCCGCGCCGCGCCGCCGCACGAACACGATGCTGGTCACCATGATCGCGATCAGCAGCGCCAGCACCACCAGCTCGATCATCGAAGCGCGGAACTGCGCCTCCATCGTCGCCGTCCACGGCTTGTCGGCTGCGGCTTTCGGCGATTCGAAGGTGAGGATCAGCACCCGCCGGATGGAGGCGATCAGCCCCACCACCAGGAACGGCTCGGCGGAAAGCGCGCCCACCCGGATCGATACGCGCACGGTGTGCAAAATTTCGCCCAGCATCAGCACGAACAGCAGCTCGTCCATCACCGGGAACACGCTGTCGGCATCCTGCCAATCGGCGATGCTGTGCCACACATCGGCCGCGGTGTGGAACAGCGCGATCACCGCCACGATCGAAAGCAGCGCCCCCAGCGCCAGGTAGATCGAATGCTCCACCCGCAGGAACGCGCCGGCAGAGGTTTTCGGGCGGAGCAGTGCGGGTAGCTCGACCATCTCGGCTCCTTCTGTGGCGAAAGCGGCGCGCCGGGATCATGCCCGCACTTACCACACGAAACCAGGAGCGGCGGCTTACGTTCCGCTCGCGGCGCGCCAGATACGGAGGCGCGTTCGTGCCAGGGAGGGCGACATGACCGATACCGAAGCGCAGCATAAGCGCCAAGCGTTCCGCCGCGCCAAGCTTGTGGGTGTATCGCTGCTGGCCCTGCTGGCCGGTGCCGCCTGGGCGCAACCCGATCAAGGCACCGATAACAAGGCCGCGACGCAACCCGGCTCTTCCGGCGGCCCACCCGAAACCAGCGCCGGCGATGCGGTGTCGCGCGGCCGCTATCTCGTCACGCTGGGCGACTGCGCCGCGTGCCACACGGTCGATCCCAAAAAGCCGCTGGCCGGCGGCCTGTATATGAACACGCCCTTTGGCACGATCCCCACCCCAAACCTCACCCCCGACAAGGAAACCGGCCTCGGCAACTGGACCGACGACCAGTTCTACCGCGCCTTGCATGAGGGCATCGACAACGAGGGCCACAACCTCTACCCGGCCTTCCCCTATGAATGGTTCACCCACGTCACGAAAGACGACGTGCTGGCGATCAAGGCCTATCTCTTCTCGCTCCAGCCGATCCACGCGCCGCGCAAGCCGCTGCACATGGTGTTTCCGTTCAATGTCCGCGCCGCGATCGGCCCGTGGAACGCACTCTATTTCAAACCCGCAACTTTCCAGCCGGACAGCGGCAAATCCGCCGAATGGAACCGCGGCGCCTATCTCGCCGAAGGCCTCGGCCACTGCTCCGATTGTCACACCCCGAAAAACGTGGCGCTCGCGCCGATCACCAGCCAGGCCTATGCCGGCAACAGGATCGACAACTGGTATGCGCCCAACCTCACCTCCGACCAGAAGGAGGGGCTTGGCGCCTGGTCGGAAAACGACATCGTGCAATACCTGAAAACCGGCCAGGCGCGCGGCAAAACCGTCGCCATCGGCCCGATGTCGCAGACCATCCACGAAAGCACCAGCAAGTGGACCGATGCCGATCTGCACGCGATCGCCATCTATATCAAAGCCATCCCGGCCAAGGAGAGCTACAAGCCCGGCAACCGCACGCAATCCACGGCCGCAACCCAGGCCGGCCTGGAAGTCTATTCCAGCTACTGCGCTTCCTGCCACCAGGTGGATGGCCGGGGATTAAAGGGTGCCGTGCCGGCGCTCGCCGCCAACGGCGCCGTCACCGCCAAAGGGCCGCAGGACGTGATCCGGGCCATTCTCGGCGGCGTCGCGGCCCAGGATACCTACAGCCCCATGCCGGGCTTCGCCACCGAACTGTCACCGGAACAGATCGCCGACGTCACTAACTACGTGCGCACCACTTGGGGCAACGGCGCCCCCGCCACCGCCACCGGCGCCATGGTGAGCGATCTCGTGCCGCAAACCCGCACCATGCTGGCCGGCACCTCGCACGATCGCTGCACCCAGCTCGGCGACACCAAGGTGGACCAGGCGGTGCAGGCTGACCAGGTGCAGTCGCAGCTCAAATCCATGACCCAGCCCACCATGCTGAACCAGATCACCACGATGATCGGGGAAGTGCGCAAAGCCGCGCCCGACGCCAAGCAGAGCGAGATCATCAACGCGCTCACCGCCGCCTACTGCCCGGTGGTGATCGCCGACAATTCGGTCCCGCGCGAGCAGAAGGCGCCGCGCCTCGATCAGTTCAGCGTGCTGGTCTACACGCAGATAACCGACAAGGGGAAGAAATAGCCTATTTCGGCGGCACTTCCGGCGGCGCGTTTGCGCCAGGTGGCGCCGCCGCGCCGGGCATACCCTCCACCGTCACTTCCGGCCCCTTCTTCGTCCAGTAGCCGTTGCCGATCTCCTCGGTCTTACCGTCCAGCGTCTCGTAAAGCACCCAGCTCTGCTTGCGCAGGCTGATGACGTAGTTGAGCTTCACCAGGTCCTCGGCGGCATTCACGTTGTTGATATCGGCAACGTCGCCTTCCTTGATCGTGCCCGTGTAGGCACGCTTGGTTTCGCCGCAACCGATCGTGTTGCCCTTCACGTTGTAGCCGTTCGTGATGTGCAGCCGCATTCCCTGGCACGAACCATCGAAATGGATCAGGTAGGTCCGCGTCTGCGCGGCGGCGCCGGTGGCGGCAAGCAGGGTGGCCGCGAACACCCCCGATTTCAGCAACATGAACGCCTCCTGTTCTTTATGGCCGTCGGGCGGAACGCCTCGCATGGCGCTCCGCCTTCCGGATCGGGCTCAATCGTGCAGCGTCTGCAGATACGCGATGATGTCGTTGCGGTCCTTCGGATTCTTCAGCCCAGGAAACGACATCTTCGTGCCCGGCACCATCTTGCGCGCGCCGGCTTCCCAGATCAGCAGGTGCGGCACGTCCCACACCCATTGCGCCTGGGTTTTCAGCGCCTCGGAATAGTGGAAACCGGGATAGCTCGCGGCGTGCCGGCCATAAGCGCCGTATAGCGGCGGCCCGATCACGATCACGCCTTTCTTGTCGGAATGGCACAGCGAGCAGATCTGCTTGTAGATCTGATGGCCGTGCTGCGGATCGCCCGCCAGCGGCTCGTTCAGCGCCGCCCAGGCGGCGCCAGGGCCGGCAAGCAACGCCGAGAGCGTCACGCCAGCCAGGAGGTTGCGGATAGACATAGGCTTACTCCCTTAGAAAACCGTCCAAAGATACAGAAACAGCGTGTTGTTGTCGGACGCGTTCCGGCCATACCCATCGTAGTTATGGCCGCCTCCGTTAAACTGGGTGAACACATAGTACTGAAGTCCCAGCCGCCAATTGATGAACGGCCGCAGCGGCCAGAAATGGTCGTCCTTGCCGAACGGCACCCAGTCGGCCTCGAACAGGAAGTAAGTGGTGTCCGGCGACCCGCTGGTGCTGCCCGTGCCGTCGTTGTTTCCGTTGTTGAACAGCCCCTCGTTGCGCGTGCCCCAAACCTTGTCGAACGCGAAATTGGCGCCGTAGGTGTTGTCGTAGAAGTAATTGAACGCCTCGTGCCAGTGATAGAGGTTGTTCTTCTTCGGCGAGTTGGCGGCAAAATTCGGGTTGTTCGGGTCGGGGTTGGAGAACGCTTTCAGATCCTGCCACTCGGTGCCCAGATACCCGTCGTTGGCGAACTCGTTGACATCGTTTTCGCCAAGAAACTGGTAGCCGTGCCGGAACCAGAAATCGGTGTAGCGGTTGTGCCCGAAATTGCCGATGCCACTGTATTTCGTGCTGGGATCCGATGGGTTGAACCGGCCATCCCAATACGTAATCCCCACATGCGCGTTGTTCGCTCCCCAGAACCAGGCCTTGTCGAGCTGCACGTAAGGCTCGGCGCCGGTGCTGCTGCCGTTGCCGACCGGATTGGGGCCCTCGCCCAGGTGCTGCGTCACCCAGGGCGGCTCGGACTCGTACAATCCGGCTTCGGCATAGATGCTCTGGTCGTACCAGGTATAAGCCGTCAGGCCCCACGTATTGCTCTGCAGCACGCCCCCATCCAGCGAAAGCGCCGCATTGCCGCCATTGCCCAGGAAGTATCCGATATACGGGTAGGCCCAGATGCCGTTGTCGTTCCACGGATCGGAAACACCCGGTCCGTTGTTGAAACTGACTCCAACGATCGAATCCTTGCCGAAAATATCGATCTGGTCGGTAACCTTGATGTCCGTGTTGTCGTTCGCAAAGGTCTTCGAGACGTTGTTGTAGGTATTCTGGAAGAACGCGCCAAATCCCACACCCGAATCGGTCTGAAAACCGCCGGCGATAAAGGTGCTCAGCGCATCGAATCCGGCATTGTCGTTCGCGTTGTAATGCGGCGTTGCCGCAGCCGTAGGCTCGTCCTTGTTGTAGTGCTCGAAGCCGAACTGCAACCATACCGCGAATGGCACGTGCGAATACCACTGGTCGCCGCCGCGGATCGAATACCCGCGTATCTTGAACATGCGTCCGAACGGCGTGAGCTGCGGGCCCAGCGCGCCGATATGGCATTGCGAGCACGCATACCCAGTCTGCTGCGCAAACGCCGGCACCGCCCGCGCCGGACTAAGCGCACCCTGCGCCCCCAAGGCGCCCCCCAGTGCGGTCAAAGAAACCAGGAAACGGCGCCGCCAATCGCTCGACCGGTAGCTTTCACGCATCGTCCCATCCCCTCAACCGGGCTTGCCGCCCGTGCTGCACAACATTTCGATCTGGGAGCATACCCGCAAACCGACAGGGGTCTCCCAACCGCATCGTACCCAGGCTGGCGCCGAAGCCACACTCCAGCCACGGCACCCGCATCGGCATTGCCGCGGCGGCGATATCTACAGAGGGACTGCCCAGCGCGCAAGCCTGCGCTGTGGTTTTTACATGGCACATGTTGCCCGCTGCACACCCTGTTGCGAAATCGGCCCCGCCGATAATGCTTTTTGTTGCGGCGCAAAAAAAGGGAGAGTCCCTGCGGACTCTCCCTGAAATCCCGTCCAAATTGCTGCGGTGCAGCGAGCGGCTATTCCTTCGGCGGCGGCTGCACCGAGCCGATATTCGCCGTGAGGTTCACCTGCCCGTTCGCCGCTATCTCCGGATAGGTCTTCAGCATGCTCACCCCGAACAACGGCTTGTACACCCCCTTGTGGCACGTCGCGCAGCCCACCTTCGGCACGTCGCCCAGCGCGCCCAGCCGGTAGCTCGGGAACACCTTCTGCAACGATCCCAGGAAGTTGTTGTTCAGGTCGCGCACCATTCGGATGCCGTACCATGCGGTCACGCGCTGCGGCGCGCTCTGGCTCCAGTCCCGCAGCGCCCGCGTGTTGTGGCAATAATCGCAGTTCACGCCCAGCGACTGGCTCATGTACATCATCAGCGCGTAGGTCCAGGTGGCGCGTTTCAGCGGCATCGGATCGGTGCCGGGCAGCGCCACCGCCGATTGCACGCGGATTTCGTTCGCCTGCAACAGGAACGGCGTCAGCGGATCGTACGGCAGCGACGAATAGCCGGCCGTCACGTTCGGTATGTTCTTGCCCTGGTTCGCTTCCGCCATGCCGCCGAGTTCCCCCGGCGCCGGCGGCGGCTCGCTATACCAGATGCGCGAGGGCACCGGGTTGCCGCGATGGCAGGTGTAGCACGTCACCCCGGTGATCCCCACGTGCGACGACCAGTTGGTGTTGATGTAATCCACCATCTGCAGCATCCGGCGCGCCACGATCTTGGTGTAGTTGGTGTCCCAGGCCGGGTTCTCCGCATTGTGGCAATACGTGCAGCCCTGCACCGGCGCCACCCAGTCCTTGATCGAGGCCATCAGCCGCAAAAATTCCAGCGCGTCCACCTTCCCCAGCACCTTCACGTTCTGGTACGTCTCGGAAGATGGCGAACCGGCCGGATCGATCGCCGGTTCCGGATCCGGAACTTTGTTGATCTCCCGCAGCTTCTCCACCTTGCCCGGCAGGTAGTTCACCTCCAGCGCCAGCCCGCGATAGCCGCGCTGGATGGTCGTCACCGGCGGGTGCGTGAACGAGAAGGTCAGCGCGGCCGCGCCCACAACCGCCGCGGCGCCCACCAGTTTGATCACGAACGTCATGGCGCAACTCCATTCGGCAGCGGGCTGTGATGCAGCAGCGGATCGGGCACACCGCCGGGCACGAAGGAATACGGGTAGCTCGGCACGATCCCGTGCTTGATGCCCCAAAGATACCAGTTGTCCACCACCGTGCCGGTGAGCAGGATGCCGATGCCGCCCACCACCGGGCAGAGCACGGCGAACCACCAGGCCCAGCGATGGATCGATTCCGCGGTGGCGTTGAAGCCCATCGTCCAGCGCCAGAACAGCGCCCCGCGCTCAAACGCCGTGCCGCGGTCCACGATCTGCTCCACCTCGCGTTCCGCGCCGTATCGCGAGGTCGCCAGCACCGTGCCCGCATGCATCGCGAACAGCACCGCCGAGCCATACAGGAAGGCGATCGACAGCATGTGGAACGGATTGTAGAACAAATTGCCGTAGCGCAATGAGAACGCGGCGGTCCAGTCCAAATGGGGGAACACGCCGAACGGCACCGCCTCGCCGAAATCGCCCATCAGCACCGGCCGGATGAAGCCCAGCACCAAATACAGCCAGATCGCGCCCGCGAAAGCCCAGGGCGTGTGCGTGCCCAGGCCCAGCGCCCGCGCCCGCCGATACATCCGCACCCACCACAGCAGGATGGACGTGGTCAGGAAAAACCCGGCCATCAGCCACCAGCCGCCATGCGCCAGCGGCGGAAAGTGCAGCCCGTATTGCGGCGCCGGCGGTTCCAGCGCCAGCCACGGCAGCTCGTGGAAGAAGCGGATCGGATTGAACCCGACGGAGGCCGCCATGTTCAGCCCGATGATCACGATCGCCACCGTGCCGCACACCATCGAGGCGATGCCCACCCGGCCGAGATAGATCGGCCCAAGCTGCGCATCGCCGATCCGCCCCAGCAAGTGCACGAAGCGCGGCTGGAAAATGCGGTTTTCGCCTTCGCCCCGCGGCAGCGGCATCACGTGCAGCGGGCCTCTCACCTGAACGCGGGTAAAGATGTTCTGATAGGCGGCCATTTGCGTTGTCCTATGCTAGCCCCGTTTGTTTCGCTCTTACCGTGTCGCCACCGGCAGGTTCAGCCACCAGTTCCACCATTCCGGCCAGCCGCGCGTCCAGAACGGACCGCTGAGCACGATGCACACGGCGCTGAAGAACGCGGCGCCCATCGCCAGGAACAGCCCGAGCCGGTGGATGCCCAGCGGCCCGATCGACCAGCCGATCGCATCCAGATAATACTGGTTCTCGTGCCCGGCGCTCTTCACCAGCTCGCCCTTCTTCGGGTTCGACGCCCCCAGAACCAGCGATCCGTGCAAGGAAAGCGCCAGCGCGTTCGTGAAGAAGAACGTGATCGCCAGCATGTGGAACGGATTGTAGTGGAAGTGCAGGAACTGGTATCCCACATTCGATACCCAATCGAGATGGCTGAGTATCCCGTAAGGAAACCCGTGCCCCCACGCACCCAGCAGCAGCGGCCGGATGATCTCCAGCGTCACATACGCCAGGATCGCGATGCTGAACGCCACCGGAACATGCAGCCCCATGCCCAGCTTGCGCGCGATCTCCACCTGGCGCAGCGCCCAGCAGCAGAACGCCCCGGTCGCGCACAGCGTGATGATCTGCCACAAGCCGCCATGCGCCAGCGGCGCCAGCGCCAGGCCGTATTTCAGATCTGGCGGCGCGATGCTGATCGCCCAGATATCCGCGGTGCCGCCGATCGCGGCGCCATACACCAGCAGCGCGGTGCCGAGCACCGCGAAGAACAGCGTCGCGACGCCGAAGAACCCGACATAGAAAGCGCCGACCCAGAAGTCGAACAGCTCGCCGCCGAGCAGCGTCCCGCCACGCACCCGATACTTCTTCTCGAAGCTCAGCATCGACATGGCAACATTCCCCTAATGCTTGGCACCGCTCCGCGAACCGGAGGCGGCAGGGCCAGGCCCCGCACGCCGCCGGCCGCGTGACCGATGCGCTCTACTTCACGGGCGCCGGCAATGGCGCCGCCGCCGCCGCCGCATTCGCCGCATGCGCATGCGGACCATCCAGCCAGTTGAACCGGTCGGTGCTGAGCAGGATGAAGTGAATCAGCAGCGCCAGAACAAACAGAAAGATGAACAGCGCAACCAGGGCTCTCCGAGGATCGAAGAGAAGCCATACTCTCCACATTGCCGCCTCCTAGCCCAGCAGGGCCGTTACGTGATGCAGGCTCTCCAGCAGCGATTGCTGCGTGGTGCCACCTCCCCCCTGCAGCCACGGACGCCACGTCCACACCAGGAAGTGTGCCACGACCGCAATGCCGGTGAACGCGAGGAAGCTCGTCATGAAGATGCCGTGAAACGCCTTCGCCTCCTCCTCGGTCAGCCCCGATGTGGAGCTGGTTCTGTCGATGTCCAAAGCCATTCAACCACCCTCCTTGCTTGGCCTTGAGGCCAGCGCCGCGGTGTTCCCCCGCGGCCGGGATCGCCGGAAATGTTCTTGTTCCGGCGACGTCATGACACCCGCTCGGCGAGTGGCATCTCTAGCGACGCGGCGACGCGGCGGGCGGTCACCCGCGCCTCCTCCGCTTCACGCGCGTCGCGTTCGATCTTGTCGCGGAACCGCTTCGCCGCGGAAATCCGCACCAGAAACGGCTCGGCCTCCACGCGCGATTGCAGCAGTTCCGCCGCATCCGCATCCCATTCGTGCCGGCTGCGCGCCAACGTCGGCTCGATGCGATCCAGCTCCGTGCCCAGCGGCAGGATGTGGAACAGCGCATCGAACAGCGCGTTGCAATATTCCTGCACCAGGTAGGTGGCGCCCGCATAGCCCATGAACGGCGTGCCGGTGGCGCGGCGGATGATCGCGCCAGGAAACGACGCCGGAATATAAACCGATCGGCCGCCAGCCTCGGCCGCATACATCCGCTCGTTGAACGATCCGAACAGCACCAGCGGCGGCTGCGCCTTCACCTGCGCCCGGATCGCCGCATTGTCGGTCTTCGCCCCCGGCTTGCGCGCGATCGCGAAATTGCAGGCAATCCCCAGCTCCTCCTCCAGGAACATCCGCACGCCCCGCGAATAAGTCTCGGTCGCGACGATGCCGAAACTCGCGGTCGCGAAGAAATCCTGCGTCACGCTGCGCCACAGATCCCAGATCGGCTTGATCGTCGTCTGCTTCTCGGCGGCGATGAACGGCTCGGGATCCAGTCCGGTCAGCTCACCCAGTTTGCGCAGAAAGCTCGTGGTCGCGAATATCCCGATCGGCGCTTGCAGGTAAGGCTTGCCCAGCTCCTCGCAAAGCTGCCGGCCGAACTCGCGATACAGGCAGATGTTCACGTCCGCATCCACCAGCTTCGGCACGTCCTCCATGTGCGAACCCAGCGGAAACGTCAGGTTCACCTCGCAGCCGATACCCTCCGCCAGCCGCCGGATTTCCGCGAGATCGGATGGCATGTTGAACGTGCCGTAGATCGGGCCGATGATGTTCACCCGCGGCTTGGCGCCGGCCACTTTCGCCTTCGGCCGCGCCCGCTTGGCGCCGAATTCGTTCCACAGCCAGAAAATCGCCCGGTCGGCCGTCTGCCACTGGTCCTCGTCGATGGTGCGCGGAATGAACCGCATCAGGTTCGATCCCTCGGGCGTCACGCCGCCGCCGATCATCTCGGCAATGCTGCCCGTCACCACCACGCCCGGCATCTCGGGGTCCGAAACATCGTTGGCGCGCCGCATCGACTGCTCGGTGCCCTCGCTGGAAAGCTGCTCTTCCGCCAGCCCCGTCACCGTCACCGGCAATTCGTGCGGCGGCAGCCCGTCGGTGTAGTGCAGCACCGCCGTCACCGGCAGGTTCTCGCAGCCCACCGGCCCGTCGATCATCACGCGCAAGCCGCGCATCGCGCAGAACGCATAAACCGCGCCCCAATAGCCGCCCGCCCGATCGTGATCCAGAACGAGCATCGTCAGTTTCCCACCGCCGCTTCGGCCTTCACGCGCGCTTCCCGCATCTTGCGGAATTTCGCCCGCGCCTCTGGATGCGCATCCGGCACACCGCGCCAGCCATAGCCGGCCACATCCTTCACGCCGACGCCGTCGAAGAACTCCCGCATCTGCCCGAACCGCGCCGCACCCTTGGTCTGCGCCCCCACGATCTGCGCCAGCGAAGCCACGCCCGCCGCGCCGAACAGCGGCCGCGCCGACACGATGTTCGTGAAATACACCGCCGGAATGCCGAGCTGCTTGGCCTCCTGCACCAGCGGCGTCGTGCCCAGCGCCAGGTCCGGCCGCACGTCGCGCATCGCCGCCATATCCTGCTCCAGCGACGCCCGGAACTGCACATGCGCGCCGTGCGCCGCGAGCCACACCCGATCGGCCTCGTTCCATTCCGTCTTCGGACAGGCCGAGCCGACATACGGCACCTCCGCCCCCGCTTCGATCAGCAACCGCGCCACCAGCAGTTCCGACCCTTCGTAGCCCGAAACCGTGATGCGCGCCCGCACCGGGTTCGCATCCAGCGCCGCGCGAACCGCCGAAAGCGCCCGCGCCTTGGCCACGTCGATCTTTTCCGCCGGCACGTTCGCGGCTTTTCCAACCGCCTCCAGCCACGCCGCCGTGCCCTCCAGCCCCACCGGCGCCGAGCCCACGATCGGCCGGCCCGCGTGCCGGAATTCCCGCACGCTCGCCACATAGAACGGATGGATCGCCGCCACCGCCACGCAATCCAGCGCGCCATACATGTCGCGCCATTCGCGCGCCGGGCATTGCGGCCCCACGCTCAATTCCATCGGCGCCAGCATCGCCGCAATGCCGGCGGGATCGGCGGGAAACAATTCGCCCAGCAGCGTCACGCTCGGCAATTCCCGCGCCTGCCGTGGCCGCGCCACCGGCCCCGCCTCGGCTTCCAGCCGCGCCGCCTTCAGCATCGCGCCGGAAAGCACGTCCTTCGCTTCCGCATGCGTCGGCACGCCGAACCCCGGCACGTCGATGCCGATGATCCGCACGCCGTCGATCTCTTTCGGCAACAGGTCCAGCGGCACGCCGGATGCCGTCGGCACGCACAGATTGATCACCACCACCGCGTCGTAATCTTCCGGCTTCGCGGTCTTGAGCACCGCCTCGCGGATGTCCTCGTAAAGCTGCCCGCGCACCAGCGATTCCGAATTGAACGGCACATACCCCACGCTGCGCTTCGCACCGTAAAAATGCGACGTGAACGTCAACCCATAGACGCAGCACGCCGAACCCGAAAGAATCGTCGCCACCCGCCGCATGCGCAGCCCCACGCGCAACGAACCGAACGCCGGGCACATCGATTGCGGCTGGTCGTGCGGCCCGCGCGGATAATCGGTCGCGTAACGCTCCAGCGCCTCGGTCTTGCCGGCGTCGCGCGCGGCCTGCAGCATCGTCTCGCGGCCGCCATGGCAGCCGCCACCCTTGTCCGCGGGCAGGCCATCCATGTCAGCCGACCCCGTCATAGATCACTTCGAGCGAAGCCCGCACCGGCGCGGCCTCCACCCACATATCCTCCATCGTCGCCGGCTGCAGCACCACGTTGCGCCCCACCGCGTCGCCCTTGAACAGCCCCAGCAACGCATCATGCGTCAGCGGCGTCGGCCGCAGCGGCGGCGCTTCCGCCACCTGCGTCGCCAGTTGCTCGAACACCGGCGCCCAGCGCGTGCCCGGCCGGCCGATGATCTCGTAGCTGGCACTCTTGCGCCTTATGTCGTCGTCCGCCGGAATGGCGCTCAGCACCGGAATGCCCGCCGCCGCCGCAAACGCCGCCGCCTCCCCCGTGCCGTCGTCCTTGTTCACCACCATGCCGGCGACGCCCACATTGCCGCCGAGCTTCTTGAAGTATTCCACCGCCGAACAGACATTGTTCGCCACATACAGCGATTGCAAATCGTTCGACCCCACCACGATCACCTTCTGGCACATATCCCGCGCGATCGGCAGCCCGAACCCGCCGCACACCACGTCGCCCAGGAAATCCAGCAGCACATAATCGAAATCCCAACTATGGAACCCAAGCTTTTCCAAAAGCTCGAACCCGTGGATGATCCCGCGCCCGCCGCAGCCGCGCCCCACTTCCGGGCCGCCCAGCTCCATCGCGAACACACCGTCGCGCTTGAAGCACACATCGCCGATATCCACCTTCTCGCCCGCTGCCTTCTTGCGCGACGAGGTCTCGATGATCGTCGGGCAGCTCCGCCCGCCGAACAGCAAGCTGGTCGTGTCGCTCTTCGGATCGCAGCCGATCAGCAACACCCGCTTGCCCTGCTGCGCCATCATGTAACTCAGATTGGCGAGCGTGAAGCTCTTGCCGATGCCGCCCTTGCCGTAGATCGCAATCACCTGCGTGTCGCGCTTGCGCGCCGCTTCCGGCTCCGGCTTCGTCGCGATGGCATTCATGCGCAGCCCCTCCAATCCAGCACCATTTTCACGCAGCTCGCATCGCCGAACGCGGTGCGATAGGCCGCATCGGCTTCCGTCGCCGGTTGCCGATGCGTAATCAATCCATCCAGCGAAAGCCGCCCGTCCGCGATCAGCGCGGAAACCGCTTCGATGTCCGGCGGCGCCCATTCCGCCGCAATCCGGATCGAAACCTCGCGCATGAACGCCGGTGGAAACGAAAACCCCAGCCGCTCCGCATAGAAGCCGGCCAGCACGATCTCCGCGCCACGCCCGCTCCGCGCAATCAACCCGTCCAGCAACGCCGGATCGCCGCTCACATCGCAGATGCGCGTGTAATCGCGCCGCGTATCGGCCTCCGGATCCAGCACCGCATAGCCCGCCGCCCCACCGGCCCGCACCGGATCGCGCTCCCAAACCACCGGCGCCCCGCCATGCAACACCGCCAGCCGCGCCAGCAGCCGCCCCAGCACGCCGTGCCCGACAATCAGTTCCGGTGGTGAACCATCCCGATAGGCGTGATAAGCGGTCGCCGCCAGCGCCACGAGAATGCCGCGTTCCTGCAAGCCCGCATCCAGCGAAACCACGCGCGCATCCGCCACCACCAGCCGCGATGCCGCGCCACCGAACAGCCCGCGCACCGCACCGAAACAACGCGCCCCGGGCACGAACACGAAATCGCCCGCAACATGCCGCGCATCGGTGCCCGCCTGCACCACATGGCCCACCGATTCGTAGCCCGGCACCAGCGGATACCCCATGCCCGGAAACGCCGGCATCCGGCCGGAATACAGCAGCCGCTCCGTGCCGGTGCTGATGCCGCTCCACGCCACATCCACCACCAGATCGCCTTCGCCGGGCGCATCCAGCGCCAATCGGCTGAGCTCCAGTCGCTCCGGCGCCCGCAGGATAACCGCGGTGGCTTGCATGTGCCGGCTGCCTCCCCTTTCGGCGTCCGTTCGGCGCCCTTGTTGTCAGAGTAATCTTACGAATCGCGGTGTCAATCCAAACTTACACCCGCCGTCGCCGAACTGTCACTCAGCCGCGCGCCACCAACACCCGCGCCAGCATCGGCGCTGCATTGCGCACCAGCCGGGGCTGCGAAAATCCGGCTTCAAGCAGCATGGCGCTCAAGGTTTCCGGCGTGCGCGCCCGCCCGCTGCCCATCGCCAAGAGGTAAAAACCGAAATACGCATCGCCGATCGCTGCCTCGCCGCCGCCCGCCATGGGCTCGGCAATCAGCAGCGTGCCGCCCGGCTGAATGGCGACTCGCGCCGCGCGCAGCAGCGCCATCGCCGCGGCGTCGTCGTGATCGTGCAGCACACGCACCAGGCTGATCAGATCGGCGCCCGCCGGCCAGGGATCGCGAAAAAAATCGCCGCCCGCCAAGGTCGCGCGGTCCAGCACACCCGCTTGCCGCAGCCGCTCCCGCGCCAAATCCACCACGGCCGGCAGATCGAACAGCATCAATTGCAGCGCCGGCGCCCGCGCGGCCGCCGCGATCAGGAACGCCCCCTCGCCACCCCCCACATCCAGCAGCCGCCGATGCTGCCGCACGCTGTAGGCGCCCAATACCTGGTCGGCCACCATGCCGTTGCTAGCCGCCATCAGCGCGGAATATTCGGCCACCTTGTCCGCGCCCAATTCCGCCGGCGAAGCCGCCTTGGCATACGCCCAATAGGAAGCGAGCGTGCCGCCCCCCTCGCGCTGCAACAAACCCACCGGATCCGCCAAATCCGCATAGAGCAGCCCATGATGCGCAATCATCGCGCGCACGCCGTCATTCCCCAGCAACGCCGCCCCCAGCGTACCCAACCCATAGCGCCCGCTCGCCCGCGTCTCCGTCAGCCGCAAAGCCGCCGCCGCCAGCAGCAACCGCTCCGCCGCCGGCCCACTCAGCCCCAGGGCCGGCGCCAGCTCCCCCGCCGTGCGCGGCCCATCCCGCAGTTTCGCAAACAGATCGAACTGCACGCACGCCGCCAGCACCTGTGCGTACACGAACCCCGCCGCCACATCGAACAACGCCCTAGCTCGGCGCCTGGCCACGAACCTTGTCAGCGGAAACGATGTCGCCCAGCGCTGGAAACCGGGATCCGAAAGCGTCCGGTCGCGCCAGGCGTATAGGCGAGCCAGAAAGTCCCGGGGCTCCGCCCCAGACCGCGCCGGGGCCAGCGGGCCCCGGACCCCATCACTTTGTTCGCCACTCATAATCAAATCGCCAACGCCGGACAGAAATTGCGCGGAAACCGGTATGGCGACGGCCACCAGACCGGGTTTCTCCGCAATTTCTAAGCAGCGCGGGCCGGCAGCTTCGTCGGCATCAATCGCCGACTCTCCAACGCCATCAGCGCGCGCAGCGCCGGAGCGCCCGGGCACAACGGAATGCTGTCCACCGCCTGGTCCGTCAGCGATTGCAGCCGCGCGATCGCGCCACCCAGGCCAAGCTGCGCCACCGCGTTCGGCCGGTCGTGCGCCGCATCCTGGCCCACGGGCTTGCCGAGGTCGATCGGGTCCGCAATGGCGTCCTTGATGTCGTCCGCCACCTGATACGCTTCGCCCAGGAAATCCCCCAGCGGCCGCCACGGCGCCCCCATCGCCCCCGCCGCCGCCGCCCCGGCTTCGGTCGCCGCCGCGAACAGCGCGCCGGTCTTGGCCCGCTGATACGCGCTCAGATCGATCTCCGACTCGCATTCCCAGGCCTGGCCCGCCCCGATGCCGCGCGGCACGCCCACCGCGCCGGCC